>JBDSUZ010000001.1:0-7442 GCA_039927395.1 Saprospiraceae bacterium
TCACTCTCCGGGAAGGCCTGGAAAGAATGTATCAGGCAGCATTGGCTCGCGAAAGCGCTGCAAAATGAAAAAACGCATCGTCTGTTTTGGCCCCGGGCCAAAATTCAAAGGAGGCATTTCCAACTACAATACAAGTCTCGCAAAAGCTTTTGATGCCGCCGGACATGACGTATTTATCGTTTCCTGGACTCAGCAGTATCCTGCGATCATTCCGAGGGAATTTGTGGACAAAAGCAGCAAGAATGACTTGCTGGAAGGCACCAATGTGCAAGTGTCATACCACACCAATTACAACAATCCATTTACTTGGTCCAAGACTTGTCAATTCATTGAATCACTGAAGCCGGATTTGGTCATTTTTCAATGGTCGATCGCTATTCAGGGCCTTCCTATTGGCTGGATGGCGAGGAAATTGAGCAGAAATGCCAATATAGAAGTCATATTTGACCTCCACTTTGTGATACAAAAAGAAGCAAGTGGATTGGACCGCAATTTTACGAAATACGGTATTTCGCCTGCCAAAACATACATAGCACACGCTTACAAGACTGTCGATGAGCTCAAAGAGTTATTTCCCAAACAAGCACTACTAGTCAACGAAACAGGTGTCCGCTCAACAGATCCTGCTCAAAAAACAGTAATCAAATTGTTTCACCCTGTGTATGATCTATTCAAGGAAGATCCACAATTTGATAAGGAAGCCTTCAAGAAGGCAAATGGGCTGCGGGAGCATGTGTTTTTGTTTTTTGGCTTCATCCGGAAATATAAGGGCTTGCACCAGGTGATTCCTGCATTTGCGGAGCTGGCTAAACGGAGAGATGATGTCAGCCTGATCATTTGCGGAGAATCCTTCTGGAAAACGCTTGACAACACTAAATGGAGCACCAGGATCAAAAACACCCTGTTCAAATTGGCCAAATCCATCTTCCTAAATTCAAAAGAGGATGAAAGTCAATACAATCCGCTGGAAATGATTGACAAGCTTGGAATACGGGACAAGGTGATGGTGTACAACGAATATGTGCCAAATGAAAAAGTGCATCAGTATTTCCAGGCCAGTGACGCGATCTTGTTATTCTACGAATACGCTACACCATCAGGAGTCGAATCGCTGAGTTACAATTTCAAACTGCCAATCCTGGCAGCCTCCGTGGGCCATTTTCCTGAGACCGTCGTTGATGGATTCAATGGTTATCTCGCCAAGGAAGCTGACATTGCAGATATGACCCGTGTCATGGAGCATTTCATAGAGCATCCGATTCCCGGTTCAAATGTGGAGGAGACAACCAGGCATATGAGTTGGGTGAAGTATGCGGAGAAGGTGGTAGGAATTTAGAGATTTTAGATTGTAGATGCCTTAGGTGAGATAATCATCTTACTCCCCACTTTATTTAAAATTCAAGGTATGAAATGGATTATTTTTTTGTTGCTTGTAAATAACCAAATTTTTTCCCAAGCAGATTACGACCGTCATTTCTTATCCGGCTATGATGTTTTCAAGGGAGATACCATTTCCTTAAATGATGTCAGTTTCCCTGATTATGAATTTCAAAGCAAGGGCATTAAAGGACTTAACATGTTTAATGCTACAGGTGTTACTATGTCAAATAAGGATGGGGAGTTACAATTTTCGGCTAATGGATGTAGAGTTTATGACGCATCAAATAAAGTAATGAAAAATGGGGTATTGCAATTAGAATTTTTTGAACAATACATTACCTGTATGGGAACGTCTTATAACGACCCTCAAATTAATAGTGCATTTCCTACACTTGCGGGCAATGATCAATACTATTATATACATCAGCGATTTTCTGATTTTCCATACGATTATTTATTAACTAGTTATTTGTTTAAAATTGATATGGCTGCTGACAATGGCAATGGAGAACTGTTTGGACCTATCGATAGTTTTAATATTGATACAACCTATTTGCCAGGCCATGTGGTAGTAAAGCATGCTGATAATGAAAGCTGGTGGGTGGTAGATTGGAGAAATCTTTCATCAACTTACCATGCTCAACGAATTGGGAAGGTGGGCTTACTCGAGCATATTATTGACACCTGTGGCAAAGCTCCCACATTGAAGTACGTTGAAGGTTGGGGGCAACACTCATTTAATTTGGCCGGTACACAATACTGTCGTTATGCCCCAAATATGGGTGTCTTTTTATATGATTTTGACAGGTCAGCAGGGAAATTTTCCAACTTCAGAGAATTACCTTTTGAAGCTGATAAAATATATCCTATTTCTTCTGGTGGTGTTGCATTTTCTCCTAATGGACGATACTTATATGTTGGTTTGGATAAATATTTATATCAATATGATTTGCAATCTAATGATATACCTAATTCTCAGGTATTTATAGACTCCGTATTAAATCCTCCACATGGACCTATATTGCCAGATATGGCGTATTTATTTCAAGGTCCGGATTGTAAATTATATGTCTATTCTCATGGAGGAACAGAATTTTATCATGTCATTCACTACCCTAATAACCCTGGTTTAAGCTGTCAATTTGAACAATATCTTGAACTTCCACAATATAAAATTGGCCCATTCCCCAACAACCCCAATATGCGTTTAGGCACTCCCTATGAAAAGTGGTGCGACAGCTTAAGTTCTTCGACAGATCGACCCGTCATGTTTCCCAGGATCATGCATGTTTATCCCAACCCGGCTATAGATGAGATTCATTTATCAATCCCAATCCCTGGTGGAATAGCGATGATCTATGATGGCTTAGGAAGGTTGATCCAACAAAATTCATTGGCAGAAGGGATTTATGCACCAAGTATTGATGTCGCCAACCTAGCGCCAGGAATCTATTCTATCATCTGGACAAAGGGAGAAGAAAGGGAACAATGCCAATTTGTAAAGTATTGAAAATTAAAGGAATCAAGTAAAGATTGATTTTCTTCATTTTTTGGGGAAATCAGGAAATTCCGAATTCAGTTCGAAAACTGTGGGAAGTAAATCGCAAGGAGAATCTGGAGAATCTGGAAAATGGGAGTTTGGGAGAATCCCAATCTACGTGGGTAAAGCCCTTGTCTCCCTAATGTTGAAAATGATACGTGTAGGCGCATAAGATCTTATGCGCGCGCTACAATAAATATTCTCATTAGCAATCGAGTGATGATCAAATACGGTACAGAGACAATGGCCTGCCTTGTCTCTTGATGTCCATTGTATCAATTTAATAGATTTGCAAAGTCGCGGCGCTCCTAGATGATAATTCGATGATTTCTGACTCCGTAGGAGTCAAATATTGGTAGCAATGGGAATGTAAATAATTCTGCGACCCCAGTGGGGTCGAATGTGGGAAATGCCTCTCACGTAACGAAATATCGCATTGAAAATGCGGGAGGGGCAATCCCTTGCGGTTGCCCTTGTAAAAAGGTTTTTCCAGGACAGTACCGAGCATCCAGAACCACAATTTGGTGCCCCACTCTCAATGTCGCTGTTGATTTTGGCTGTTTTCCTAGACCTTATACTGTATGCCATACGCCGCTTTCCCCACACCTCACACCTCACACCAATTCTTGAAGTCGCTGCACGCCGATGATTTGTTGATTTGTGTATTTGTTGATTTGAAAAAATCGCTTCGCTCTGTTTAGTTGTTGAGTCGCTTAGTTGTTTATCTGAGGGTTTCGAATTTGGCTGCCTCCATACGCCCTATACCTTATACCATACGCCGCTTCTTTAATTTGGCTGCTGCCTCAAGCCCTAGGTCCTTGTACCATATGTCAGTAAGGGAAATTTGTAGAGACGTAGCATGCTACGTCTGTGTTACAGGCTGGAAGGTCACGATCTACCCCAGACTAAAGGCCACTCCTTTAGAGAAGGGGAACACATCGCTTGCAAAGTGCGCAGTCGATTTTACAAAATAAAATTGCCTAAAGTCGCATATCCACCAAACTTTTCCAAAGTGTGAAACTTTGGAAAAGTAAATTCGTATCGATCGCTTTTCATCGATGCCGAAAAGCACTTCTCCAAAAAAAAAGCGAGCCTGAATGTCAGACTCGCTTTTTTATATTCTACAAGGAAGCTCAATTACATCTTCATCCAATGTATTGATTTCCATTCTCCATTTACTTGAAAGCAAAGTGTGTACAAGCCAACAGGATATCCAGACATGTCAAAGATAATCTGACCCGCTTCAATACTTCGGATTGGCGTTTTTACCTTTTGCACACCGTAGTACATCATCCATGTATTTGCATTCGAGAAATCGTTGATATCGCCTTCTGTAGCCAGATATATCTTATCTGTTCCAGGATTTGGATAAGCTCTGAGTCCGTAGATAACGATACCTGCGCAATTTGGTACTTCAAACTGGTGCTCTGCGTAACAGGCTGGATTGTCATTTTCCGATACTATTACGTTAAGTGGATTGACGGTATTGGCATAAGACTGAATCACTAGTGGCAATGAGCTGAATGGATAAGTGCCATAGTACAAGTGATTTAGCTTGAGGTCAAATAAGTTGTTTTGAACATTGTCATAATTGAAGTCGATCGTGAGATCATATATTGACTGACCGTCCTGGCAATCGCCAAATTGAACACTTAGGTCGTAGATATGACAATCTCCTCCGTTGCAATTTGGTGTTTCAAATTCTCGGATCTTGTAACAATCAATATTGGCTGCGTCCGCAACTTTGATTGCGATATGTGGTGAGCTGCTATGCAATCCATGTATGGTCACAGGTCTATCAGTGTATGCAAAGGGCCCATAAACGACGCCTCCTATGTACACTTTAAATGAATCACTGATAGGGTTGCTGACATCGAAATTGATAGTTGCACTAAATGTTCCAGCTGGATCACAATCAGAAAAATCAGCTACCAGTTCAGTAATTGCACAATCACCGTTAGTGGCGCAATCAGGAGCAAAAGGCTCAATAATTTGATAACAGTCTTCATTTTCAGCATCCCTTACTTTGATTGTAATATGCGCGTGATTTGTGCTATAGCTCGCAATAGTTATCGGCAACTGTGCGTAAGGGAATTCACCAAAATAAACCTGATCAATCCACAATTTGAAGAAATCACCATTGGGGTTATCTACCTCAAAGTTGATGTGTATATCGAAGTGTCCGGTGCTATCGCAATCGCTGTAAGTGGCATGCAATTCAGTGATAGCACAATCGCCATTTCCTGCGCAATTTGGAGCTTCAGGTTCGATGACTTGGTTACATTCGATATTTGCAGCATCCGCCACTTTGATTCTAACATGATTTGCACTTGTGCTGTAGTCTTGTACTAGCAAAGGCAATTGATTATAGCCGTATGTACCAACATACTCTAGACCCAACCACAGTTTGAATGAGTCACTTGCAGGATTTTCGACTGTAAAATTGATAGTTATGTCAAAATGACCCAAACTGTCGCAATCTGAAAATGTACCGTGTAATTCGTTGATATCACAATTAAGTGAGCCGCAATCTGGCGTTTCAAATTCTGTGATTTTATAACAATCCAGATTGGCTGCATCAGCAACTTTAATAGACATATGGGGTGCATTAGATGTAAGCCCATGTATCGTAACGGGTCTATCATCGTAGCTAAATGGTCCATAAACTATTCCGCCAATATATATATTGAACGAATCGCTGAGTGGATGGGTTACATCAAAATTGATAGTAGCACTAAATGTTCCCGCAGGATCGCAATCTGAAAAATCAGCTTGCAATTCGGTAATAGCACAACTATTGTTTAGAGCACAAGCCGGAGTAGCTGGTTCAATGACTTGGTTGCATTCAAGATTTTCTGAATCCGCAACTTTTATTCTAACGTGATTGGAGCTAGTACTGTAGTCCTCAATTAGTAAAGGCAATTGATTGTAAGCATATGTGCCTATGTATGTTTGACCCAGCCATAGTTTGAAAGAATCACTGACTGGATGTTGAACGACAAAATTGATCGTAATATCAAAATGTCCCAAACTGTCGCAATCAGAAAATGTTCCGTGTAATTCGTTGATATCGCATATTGTCGGTGGATCACAATCTGGTGTATCAAATTCGCCAATCTTGCGGCAATCTAGATTTGCTGCATCGGCGACCTTAACAGCTACATTCAGCCCATTAGATTGTAAATTGTGAATTGTCACAGGGATTTGGTTGTACCCGTAAATGCCATAATAAACGTTGGCAATCCAAACTTTGAATGAATCACTTGCAGGATTTTCAACATCAAAATTGATCGTAGCAGAAAAATGACCTGAACTATCACAATCACTAAAATTGACCGCCAATTCTGTTATAGAACAAGGCGCATTTGCTGCGCAATCAGGTGTTGCTGGCTCGATCACTTGGTTGCAGGCTAATTCCTCTGCATCTGCCACCTTGATCACTATATGGGCTAGATTGGTGGAATAGTTTAAGATAGTGATTGGCAATTGACTATATGGATAAGTGCCGATATATACTTGATTGAGCCAGAGTTTGAACGATCCGCTGACAGGATGCTCTACCTCGAAGTCAATCAATATATCGAAATGGCCTTCAGGATCGCAATCACTGAATGTCGCATGTAAATCATATATATCGCAAACTCCTACTGGATCGCAAACTGGAGCAGGAACTTCAATAGTTTGTCTGCAATCGCCATTGTGTGCATCCTGTACCCTTATCGCCAAATTTTGCAGATTAGAACTGTAGTTTTGAATAACCACAGGTGCCTGGCTGTATGGAAATATGCCTTGCAGCACACCGCTGATATATACTTTGAAAGAATCGCTAACGGGATTTTGAACATCAAAGCTCAGGAAGACATTAAAGTGCCCTTGTTCGCAAAGCGAAAATTCAGCAGTCAAATTTGTAATTGAGCAATCGACAGCCCGGGCAGTTGAGGATCCAAATAGGAAGCTTAGAAAAAGTAAAAAAGGTAAAGCAGCTTTCATATTCAAGTATTTGTTTTGTGGAATCAATTCAATTTCAGAGGATTGTATGACAAATTGACACTGACCTAATCAAAGGTAAACTTATTGTCGAACATAGGTCCATCAATTAATAAGACCCAGTCAAAATCGGAAACGTGTTATCGGGTAGAAAGAAAATTTGAGGTATTTTACTTTGCCTTAGGCAAGCCAATTTTGGCTTCGATTTGGTATGAATTGGATTGTCGATCGCGTGTGAGACTAGAGATCATTTCTGCAAGAAAACCCGTAAGGAATAGTTGAGATCCGACGATAATACATAGAATGCCAAAGTAGAAAAGTGGTCGTTCCGAAATGCCACCGATATTGCCAACAACTTTTTCCCAACTCAAGTAAGCAAGGCTTCCAAATCCAACAATAAACATGATGACGCCAAACATGCCAAAGAAATGCATGGGCTTTTTGCCAAATCGTCCGACAAAATAGAGGGAGAGTAAATCAAGAAATCCATTAACAAAACGTTCCCAGCCAAATTTTGACTGACCGTATTTTCTTG
>JBDSUZ010000002.1:0-5406 GCA_039927395.1 Saprospiraceae bacterium
AGTTGCGATATCTCTTCCATCCATCACCACACCACCTTTGCTGCCAAGACTTTGTTGGAGACTAACCAATTTCCTTCTCGCAAATGGAATTTCTGCGAAGTAACTCACTTGTTCGTTGACCACGAGACTGCGCAGCTCAAGATCAAGTACACGCCCATCGACAAGTACACTGTTCTGTCCATTGTGAATAGCAAATCGCAGATCAATCTCATTCAAAGCCTTTTCGACCTTCATTAGCTCCGACGCCTTGATGCCCAATTGGATGCAATACCATGTGATTGCACGGTACATCGCACCAGAATCTATATATACATAGTGCATTGCCAAGGCCAGCGACTTGGCCAATGTACTCTTGCCGCAAGCGGAAAAGCCATCGATTGCTATCGTAATGGGGCGGTGCGGCTCAAGCATTTATACAAAAACATTTGATTGTAAAGGTAAGCGAAGAGGGGATAAAAAAAAGAACCCTGAAATTGGCGTCCCAGGGTTCTTTTTCGATTCGTTATCGAATCTAATATTCGTCTTCGTTGAAGAGAAAATCATCGCGACGCGGATAATCCGGCCATATGTCTTCAATGGAATCATAAAGTTCACCTTCGTCCTCCATTTCCTGCAAGTTTTCTATGACCTCTAGTGGAGTACCCGAGCGTATGGCATAGTCAATCAATTCATCACGGGTAGCAGGCCATGGTGCGTCTTCCAGGTGGTGAGCTAATTCTAATGTCCAATACATAAATGCTGTTCTTTTTGAATCAAAAAAAATCTAGGTGATTATTCGTGCAAATTTAAGAATGTTAGCTTGCTAAACAAGTTTTGCGCCATATTCTCACCTAATGATATTCCAATAACGAGTTTTGTGTGAAAAAGTTCCCGTTTTAAAAATTATCAGATAATCAACATGGCATCGCCATAGCTGAAGAACTGATATTTCTCTTTTACTGCCTCTTCGTATGCCTCCATAACCAAGTCGTAACCACCAAATGCACAGATCATAATCAACAATGTTGACATGGGTAGGTGAAAATTGGTAATCATCTTATCGGCGATAGTAAAATCGTAGGGAGGATAAATGAACTTGTTAGTCCAACCTTCTGCGGATTTCAATAATCCTTCCGCTGAAACCGCTGATTCAATTGATCTCATCGACGTTGTACCAACTGCGCATACGCTGTGACCACCACGCTTTGAAATATTGACAATCTTTGCAGCTTCTTCTGGAATACGGAAATATTCAGCATCCATCTTGTGCTTAGACAAGTCTTCTACATCAATCGTGCGGAAGGTACCTAAACCGACGTGCAGTGTAATTTCTGCGAAGGTCAAGCCTTTGATCTCAAGCCTTTTTAGCAGTTCTTTGCTGAAGTGCAATCCTGCAGTAGGTGCAGCAACTGCGCCTATTTCCTTCGCAAATATCGTTTGATAGCGCTCTTTGTCACTATCCTCAGCTGGTCTTAAGATATATTTGGGAAGAGGAGTATTACCGAGATAGTTCAGTTGTTTTTCAAAATCTTCATCTGAGCCATCGTAGAAGAAGCGAATCGTGCGTCCCCTCGATGTAGTATTATCTACAACTTCAGCTACAAGGATTTCATTTCCCTTGTCGTCGTTGAAATATAACTTGTTGCCTACTCTGATCTTGCGCGCAGGATCGACTAATACGTCCCACAGGCGCATTTGTTTGTTGAGTTCACGAAGTAGAAATACTTCGATCTTGGCACCAGTCTTCTCTTTCTTGCCGTATAGACGGGCTGGAAATACTTTGGTATTGTTAAATATCATCGAATCTCCCTCATTGAAGTACTCAATCAAATCTTTAAATACTCGGTGCTCAATTTTCCCTGTTTCGCGGTTCAAAACCATTAATCTGGACTCGTCCCGGTATTTTGCAGGATACTGGGCAATCAGGTTTTTGGGTAATTCAAATTTAAACTGGGATAGCTTAGCTCTCATAAGTTGTACTTTTGGCGTGCAAAATTAACATAATTTACTAATCTTCCATAAACCATTGTCATATGGGCGACAATTTGGAATTTGAAGTTCAGATTTTAGCTCTTCAATAGCCTTAAGACGAGATTTTTGCGTTTTTGGTCTAAAGCTGTATCCATTTAGTTGGGAATACTATAGCTTCACATATCAGTTAGCTTATGTTATTTTTCAAAATCATTCAAGAAGGAGTATCACAGGCAGTTTCTCAATTGCTTGGCAATAAGTTGCGCTCATTTCTTTCGTTGCTTGGTATATCGATCGGGATATTTTGCATCATATCGGTCAAATCAGCTGTCGATTCGTTGGAAGCGAATATTCGGCACAGCTTTGAAAAGCTCGGTAATGATGTGCTTTATATCTCCAAGACTCCTTGGAATGAAGACCCTAATGGTAATTATTGGAAATATCTCAAAAGACCTGACCCTGATTTCAGAGACTTCCAGGCTATCAATGAGAAGTCGAAGTTTACCGACATGACAGCCTTGTCGTTTTTCCTTGGCTTCAAAACACTTAAGTACAAAGACAGCCATATCTCCAACGTATTTGCCATTGCAGTGACTGAATATTATGCTGATATGTTCAAACTCGAATTTGAGCATGGTCGATACTATTCTACATTTGAATATCAAAACGCATCAGACAAAATCGTGATTGGGCATAATACGGCTGAGAACTTGTTTGGCCCACTGGATCCCATAGGTAAGTATGTCATCGTATTAGGCAAACGAATGCAGGTAATAGGTGTGATTAAGAAGGGTGGGAGAGACCTAATCAATCCCCTCAATTTTGATGATTGTTTTTTGATGTCCTACAATCTTGCTCGCAAGTATCTCAACCTAGGGACAAATTCGCCTTTTGGCACTTCACTCAACGTCAAGGCCAAATCTAATATCAATCTAGAGGATCTCGAAGGTGAGGTAACTGGCATCTTGCGAAACGTGAGGCAACTGAAACCTTTGGAGAAGGATGACTTTGCGATTAACAAATTGTCCTTATTAGCGGGCTTTCTTGACAGTATATTCGGGGTGCTCAATATCGTGGGCTTCATGATTGGGATCTTCGCACTATTTGTAGGAATGTTTAGTGTTGCCAACATCATGTTTGTATCGGTCAAAGAACGAACAAACATCATTGGAATCAAGAAGGCAATCGGAGCTAAATCCAACGTGATATTAATCGAGTTCCTGATCGAAGCAGTGATACTATGTATTTTTGGAGGCCTACTGGGGCTAGCTTTTGTATTTGCTATTGCAGAGCTAGTGACGGTGTTGCTCAACTTTGAAATAAACCTTACCCTCCAAAATGTAGTACTCGGACTGTCCACGTCAGCGGTCATTGGTGTCATTGCTGGTTTGTTACCTGCTTTTCAAGCCGCAAGAATGGATCCGGTGGAGGCTATGCGAAGGTGATACTTGAGTACTGGACAAAAAAAAAGCGACACATTGTGCCGCTTCCTATATTCCCGAAGGAAATTTATTTTACTGAATCTATCACAGCTTTGAAAGAAGCTGGGTTGTTCAACGCAAGATCTGCCAACACTTTGCGATTGAGTCCGATATTGGCAGTGCTCAAACTGTGCATTAGGCGGCTATAGGTTGTGCCATTTATTCTTGCAGCGGCATTGATCCTTGCAATCCATAAGCGGCGGAAAGCGCGTTTTTTGTTTTTGCGGTCCCTATAGGCATACACCAAACCTTTCTCAAGGGCATTCTTGGCTACGGTATAGACTTTAGAACGGGCACCGAAGTATCCTCTGGCTGCAACCAAGATTTTCTTGCGGCGGGCACGTGAGGCGACTGAATTTACTGAACGAGGCATTTGTTTTGTTTTTGCAACACAGGGACTTATAAATAAGTGCTTAACCTGCTTAGCGTGATTAAATCAAAAAATTAGGCGACCAACATGCGTTTAACACGTTTTTCGTCTGCTTCACTAACCAGACAGCTATCCCTCAGATTCAATTTTGCCCTTTTGGACTTGTTGCGCATTCTGTGAGAAGTATTGGCTTGGAAGCGCTTTACTTTGCCAGAGCCAGTTACCTTGAATCTCTTCTTGGCACTAGAGTGGGTTTTCATTTTCGGCATAAATAAGTGCTTTTTACAATGAGGGGCAAAGATATAACTTGATCAGCAATTGACCAATACTTATTTGCCATTTATTTATAATATCGAGGGCAAGTCATGCTAAAGTGCATAATTCGTCAAGATCTTTCTGAATATTACTCCTCCGTTTCTTCAACGCGATTGGCGGATTTCTTGCTCGATTTACGGGGTTGAACGATGACAAACATCTTTTTGCCCTCCAATTTTGGCAATGCCTCAGCCGCTCCCACATCTTCGAGTTCTTTCAAGAACTTGAGCAATAACAACTCTCCGCGATCATTAAACATGATAGATCTACCTCGAAACTGAACATAAGCACGAACCTTTGCTCCGTCCTCAAGAAAGGCGCGGGCATGTTTAGTCTTGAATTCAAAATCGTGGTCATCGGTATTTGGTCCGAAACGAATTTCTTTGACTACAGTCTTGACTGTCTTTGCCTTTATCTCCTTCTCTTTCTTCTTTTTGAGATATAAGAACTTGTTGTAATCAATAATCTTGCAGACCGGAGGAATCGCATTTGGTGAAATTTCCACCACATCCAGCTCCATTCTTTGTGCCCAACGTCTCACCAGATCCGTAGAGTAAACTCCCGGTTCGACAGTTTCTCCTAGGAGTTCGCTGAGTTTTTCTAAATGATCACCTACTAAACGTATCTCTGGAATACGGATTTGTTCGTTGATGCGAAACTGTGACCGATCGTCATCTTTTCGCGGTCTGATAAAACGTTCTTTGCTCAAATGAAATGTTGGTTTTATTAAAAATTTGTCTTCGGACTGCAATATTACTGCAATCTATGTAAAAAAGTGCACTTGAATTTCAAGTGCACTTTCTAAAATATTCGATCTCAATAATCTATTCCTGAATACCAGAGACCTCTTCGATCACTTTATGGATCTTGAGCCCATCTTGAGTTTCGTTCAATACCGCTTCGAATACACTTCCTTCCCCAGGATTTTCCGCTAGGATAAATTCAGCCAAGGGATCTTCAATGTATTTTTGAATCGCTCTATGCAAAGGTCTTGCTCCAAACTGAGGGTCAAATCCCTTCTCAGCAACAAGCTTTTTAGCTTCTTCGGTCAAGCTTAGAGTATAACCCATCGTCAGCAAGCGATTAAATAAGTCTTTGAGCGAAATATCAATGATTTTGAATATTTCATCTTGACCTAGGGCATTAAAGATCACTACGTCATCAATCCTATTTAAGAATTCTGGGCTGAAGGTTCGTTTTAAAGCATTTTGGATAACTACTTTTGAATTGTCTTCAGCTGCTTCGACACGAGTTTGCGTTGCAAATCCGACTCCTTGACCAAAATCTTTT
>JBDSUZ010000003.1:0-8649 GCA_039927395.1 Saprospiraceae bacterium
GCCAAAGTAAGTCATGAACTGAAGACACCAATGCACGGAATAATTGGAATGAGCAATTTGTTGCTCGAAACTCCACTTTCAGAGCAGCAAGAGAAATTTGCTAAAGCAATCCGCGATTCGAGCAAAAATCTTGAATTTGTCCTCAAGGATATTCTTGATTTTTCCAAAATGGAAGCTGGTAAAATGAACATTGAATCTATACATTTTGACCTGAACGAATTGCTTAAATCCATTTGCAGCGCGCTCACCTTCGATGCCAGTGATAAGGGAATCGATTTGATCTTGAATAAATTCCCCCAAATAACTTCCCATTTATTAGGCGATCCCTATAGAGTAAGTCAAATACTCCAAAATCTTATAAGCAATGCCATCAAATTTACGGAGAAGGGTTCTGTAACCGTGGGTGTTGAAGTGATCAAACAATCTGCAAGCGATCTCTTGACAAAAATTACCATTGTCGACACAGGTATTGGAATTGCCTCGGACTACTTGGAGGTGATATTTGAAGACTTTGTGCAGGCTTCTGATGATACTACCAGAAGATATGGCGGTACAGGTCTGGGCCTAGCCATTTGCAAGCATTTGACCACTTTGATGCAAGGCTCAATAAATGTGTATAGTTCCTTGGGTGTTGGCAGTTCCTTTGTTTTGGAAATTCCCTTTTCATTGCCCGACCAGCAATTGCCAGAGCAACAAGTTACTGATGTCAAAAAGTATTCCATCCCCATAGATATATTGCTGGTTGACGATAACGAAGTCAATCTATTAATCACGCAGACGATGCTCGAAAAGCATGGATTTCGCATAGAGTTGGCCGATGATGCAATGACTGCCATCAATTTATTGGCTCAGAAAGCATTCGATTTGGTCTTGATGGACATTCAAATGCCCTTGATGGACGGAATCGAAGCGAGCCACCGAATAAGAAAATTGCCGTTTCAGAGACTTCGAGAAATGCCTATTGTTGCTATTTCAGCTCAAAAGCTTCCTGATTTTGACGCGAGCCAGTTTGATCCCAAATTTAATGCCTTTCTAGAGAAGCCATTTACAGAGATAGAGCTGATGCAGAGTATTGAAGATGTCATGAATGAGTCCAGCAGGATTGCAGATAATGTAAGGGATCCTGAAAATCAAATCAAAACTTATTCATGGAATAAATTGCAAAGGATAGGCAACGGCGATGTCGATTTCATGAGGAAAATGGGAACACTCTATCTAATGTCGATTTCTGAAAATGTGCAGCGATTGCAAGATGCATTTATGCAAAAGGATTTGTCGCAGATAAAATTCGAAATTCACAAAATGAAACCTAGTATTCGCCATTTTGAAATGGATGGAATCATTGGTTTATTAGAACAAATAGACAGAACTGCTGAATTAGGTCAGGATGGAGCAGAAGCGCCGAATCTCATAGAATTGCTAAAAAGCAACTTGACCGAAATTAACGTCCTTATCAGGTCCGACCTAGACAATATGCAGTCAGTATTGCAATAGCAAGAGATAGATTAGGTCTTTAGCAAATTCTTAAATCGTGGCCTGTGTGGTGTGATGTCTCCCAGCTTTTGGCGCTTATTTTCTTCAAAATCTGTAAAGTTTCCTTCAAAGAAGACTACCTCGCCATTGTCTTCAAATGATAAGATATGCGTAGCTAAGCGATCAATAAACCAACGATCATGCGAAATCACTAATACGCATCCGGCGAAATTTTCTATCGCTTCTTCAAGTGCCCTCAATGTGTTGATATCGATATCATTGGTGGGCTCATCCAACATGAGGACATTGCCACCATCCTTGAGCGTCATCGCTAGGTGAACTCTATTGCGCTCGCCCCCTGATAGCACGCCAATCTTCTTTTGTTGGTCATTGCCCGCAAAATTGAATTTGCTCAGATAGGCTCTGGCATTTAGACTTGCAGTTCCCACCTGAATTATGTCGTTACCCTGCGAAATGACTTCGTAAACAGTTTTGTCGGGAAGCAGATCTTTGTGAGACTGATCGACATAGCTTAGTTTGACAGATTCGCCGATCGCGATATTTCCCGAATCAAGCGTTTCATCGCCTCTGATCATACGGAATAAGGTCGACTTACCGACGCCATTTGGTCCGATGATACCAACTATTGCATTCTTAGGTATTTTGACTGAGAAGTCATCAAATAGCACGCGTCCATCATAAGCCTTCTTCAAATGCTCAACATCTATCACCTGATCACCAAGCCTAGGTCCAGCAGGAATGAATAATTCCAGCTTATTTTCGCGTTCACGGCCTTCATCTGTTGCGAGCTTGTCATATGCACTCAAACGAGCTTTTCCTTTGGCCTGACGCGCCTTGGGTGCCATCCTGACCCAATCGAGCTCTCGCTCTAGTGTCCGCCTGCGTTTTGATTCCTCTTTTTCCTCCTGTGCTAATCTTTTGGTCTTTTGCTCTAGCCATGATGAGTAATTGCCTTGCCAAGGGATGCCTTCTCCTCGATCCAACTCGAGTATCCATCCCGCCACATTGTCCAAGAAATACCTATCATGCGTCACAGCAATGACTGTTCCCGGAAATGATTGTAGATATTTCTCCAACCATTGCACTGATTCAGCATCAAGGTGATTGGTAGGCTCATCTAACAATAAAATATCTGGCTCGCTCAGAAGCAATCTGGCCAAAGCGACCCTCCTGCGCTCTCCACCCGACAGCACTTTGATCAAGGCATCGTCTGGCGGACAGCGAAGTGCGTCCATGGCAATTTCAAGGCGATTGTCCAATTCCCAGGCATTGTTATGTTCTAGCAATTCCATCAATTCGCCTTGGCGATCGATGAGCTTGGTCATCTGATCATCAGTCATTTCCTCAGCAAATTTGGCATTGACTTCGTCGTACTCTTTGAGCATATCGACGATATGTTGTACTCCTTCCTCTACCACTTCCTTTACTGTCTTACTCTCGTCGATCTCAGGCTCTTGTTGCAAGTAACCAATCTTATAGTCTTTGTCAAATACAATCTTGCCCTGGAAATTTTGATCAACTCCCGCGATCAATTTGAGCAATGTACTTTTTCCCGATCCATTGAGACCTAACACTCCAATCTTAGCCCCATAGAAGAAGGACAAATAGATATTCTTGAGGATAGTCTTGTTTGGTGGAACGATCTTACTTACACCGGTCATCGAAAATATGATCTTATTATCTGCCATTGCTTTGATTGTTGCTGCTTAGATTGAATCTGCTGCAAAGTAAATAAAAAAGGACTTGAGAGTTGGGTCAGGAGACCTTACATTATCTTGACCAGCATATTTAGCTTCCCAGTCGATTGCAATAACACGCGAATAGATGTCGCGGTAAGATAGATTTCATTGACTTGGAGTGTCTGCAATCGGCCTTGAAGGCTGACCCCGCCCATTATTTCGTAGTTATTGAGCGACTGTTGGACTGTCGATTGGATTCCCTTGAGATTTTCCGAAATGGGAAATTTGAGAAAGCTCTCAAACTTTGTCAATATAGTCTTGTGAAAAAGCCAAGAGGCAGATCTTGCGAGGAAATTTCGAGTCTCTACTTCGTAATCGAGATTTTCAAGGATGATCTCATTGGTTGCAAAACTGTATACGGGCTTGCCAGACAGATAGATATCACCTTTGTACGAGCCACTCATCGTCACTTTGATGATGAGATTGTTACCCTGACCATAAACGTTGATTTCCTCGATTTTGACTTTTTTCTTTCCATTTTCAAATACCTGTCCTTTCAACGTATCGCGTACAAGTGCTGCGGCTTCATAGTATGGAATATCCGTGATAAGGTGAATCGTAAAACTATCTCTACTCAATGCTGACTTCAGCTGAAATGGCGGAAGAGTAGAATTTGGCCGAAAGGCTGGTTTCTCACCAATTTGAATATCTGACATGCCATTGAGATTGATCACTGTGCTGATCATCCCTTGCTGACTGCTTAGCGGTGACATCGAGATCTCGGTAGGAGTGATTTTGACCCATGTCTTATATGCCGGGGAAATAAGGATTGGGGCTTGGATAGCATTCCATGCTTGTTGTGCCAATGCCTTCAAGTCAATTGATTTAGCAAGTTGCGCATCAATTTCAGCCGCGATTATCTTCTTACTTTTCTTAACCGCCATATCCGCGATATACGTGATGGGCATATCAAAGCCCACATTGAGTGTAGGTGTCTTGAGCCACTCATGGCTAACGAGTTCGGTGATTGGATTCAACTTCCAATTTGGCAATACTTGCAGTGTAGTCTTGAATATCAGATTGATATCCCCCTGTGCTTCAAGTTCTGTGAGATAGACATCTTTGATGATATTGAGATGTATGGGCACCTGATAACGAATGTCTTGACCCAGTAGCTTTAAAGTGATAGGTTTCAATTTTGTAGCACGAAATTTGATTCCATCATTATTGTTATCAGTGAAGCTCTGGTCATCGTAAATGATGCTGTCGATCTGTTGGTTGATCGTTCGTTCGAGATCTTTGACTGGTATGTTCACAGGAATATTTACATTGGATAACACTGGCTTGATGCTAAAAGGGTCGTATTGAGCTAAAGGAACTGATGGCTGGTCCTGAGCTATTACTAGGAAGCTACATGCACTAAGTAAACAAGTGGTAAGCAATCGCAATTTTTTCGACATTTTATGAAGCAGGTCTCTTAGCATTTGCAAAGTTGAAATAACTTTTTGAAAGGATATTTGTTGATTTCTACAATGATAAAATGTGAATGTATATCAACTTAGTTTGCTGTACAAACGTATGTCAGGGCCAATTTATTTCTCATAATGCTGATCATAACTTAGCACAAATTGGGCAAGTAGTCCTTCTATTTTAATTGTATGTTTAACATTTAATCTTTGGAATATGGAAATAGACGACATTGAAAAATTGGATCCAATCGAACTTGATCTCAAATGCTCGATTCATGCAGATAAGAAGGTCTTGTATGCCGTATTTGAAGAATTGCTCAATGCGCATGCTAGCTACTTCAATATCCCACTCAAATCATTTGTGGGGTCATTTAGAATAGAAGTTCGAAAAGTTGCATCCGCTGAATACCAACTGAATAGCAATAGTCTTGAACTAAATCTGCCTTATTCCATCGATATATTCAAAGGCAAATCCCGTAAACCTATCATCCAGGCCAGCTTTCGGATCCGCAATATGATATCGATCAATCTCGATAATGTGTGGACTCCGGATTTGGCTTTCAATTATCTAGGCATAGACTGGCTTGATAGACCCACCTTGCGAGTTCTAGGGATCAAATTTGGCATTGAAGGCATATTAGAGCGTCAACTGCGCAAGCGGATGCCTGGGATTCTTAACGATGTAGAGAACAAAATTAAGCAGCAGATGGCAGTTCGCAATTTGCCTCAGCTCTTGCTCGACTCCCTGCGCAAGCCCTTGTCTTTGCCTCCGCAGTTTCCAATGAAGGTCTATGCTTCACCCGATTCATTGACTATTTTTCCGCTTATAATGCACGGAAATAGGATAAGTTCAGGAGTCCACATCATCGGAGGACTGGATATTGAATCAAATTTGCCTGATTTGCAAGATCTAAAAATGCCGTCGCTACAATATTCTGTTAGAAACTCAGAAATTGTCGAAGGACTCGAAGCCTGTATTCGCCTGCCTTACTTGCATTGGATACGAATAGCAAATTACCTTTTGGACGCAGACTTTTTGCCTATTTCCCAGGGCAAAGAAAGGATCACCAAAATATACAGCATTGAAGCTGAAATGGGTCTAGTGCATATAGAAGCTGAAATGGAGGGAATAGTGTCCGGACGTGTTCGTTTCGGCGGAACTCCGATATTCAATGAGGCGCAACAGATGATCTGGCTTCGCAGTCCAGATTTTCACATTCTCGATGGCAATATCTTCAAGCGCGTGCTCAGTGGTATGTTGTCAAATATGCTAAGTGGCAAGATTGAAGACAAATTCCTAGTTAGGTTAAAAGAACATTTGCATACCGCAGAAGCTGAGATTAAGAAGAACTTGGCAGCGGCCGATTTACCTGGACCTGCTATCTTGAATTGGAAGGATTCCGAACTGCGAATACAGGAGCTGACCTTTGAGCAAGATCTGATTAGCATAAAACTCTGCTTATTTGGTCAATTTGAGTTGATCAAGGAGAAGATGAGCTGACAAAACTACTTCCTGACCAAGACCATGACGCTGTGCGAACCGCTTTTGCCAAATCGTAGGTACAACGAATCGGCAGTAAGCCTGGCTACCTGAACAGCTCGTTCAGTGGGATTTTGTACAGTCGTATCAGTCACAAATAGATTGTTCCTCATCGAAGTATATCTTCCTGCTTCTGGCTGACCTCCTTGCAATTGCGCAGCATAGCGCTTGTTAGAAAAGAATTGAATGTCCATTTCAGCGCCGTCAAGTGGCTCTTGCTCCATGAGCTCAGCGTCAGTCCATGCGACCGCCTGCCAGTTGCCGGGTAATCCGCTAATATCAGGCCCCCCACATGCTATGAAGAAAGCCGAAGGAAACAGAATGAAGAATATTACAATTGATTTGCGCATCGCTGATAATTTTAGATTCAATTAATGTACTTGCTTTTTACTATTTCACGCATCAAATCACAGTTTTTAGCAAAAGAAATGTTGCACAACCGGATAGATAGCTTATCAGGAATATCCACGAGATTTTGCGCAAATACCATATAAACGATATTTTTTCCATTCCCATAGCAGCTACCCCAGCTGCGCTTCCGATGATCAACATACTGCCACCTGTACCTGCTGTATAAGCTATGAAATGCCATATCGCATTATCAATCGGCAACTTATACATGCCTATAACGGCTGCAACTATCGGTACATTGTCGACTATAGCTGATGCAAAGCCCAATGACATGATCACAATTGAACGACTTTGAATGACATTGTCCAAACCATTTGACATATCCATCAAGATTCCGCTTGATTCCAAGGCTGCAATACTCAGCAGGATCCCAAGGAAAAATAACACGCTCGAAAACTCAATTCGAGACAATGCAAATTGAACTGAGAAAGAATACTTATTCTTCGAATCAAAATCCTCCTCCGGATGTATAAACTCAGAGGCAAGCCAGACGATGCCCAAGGCCATCATCATGCCCATATATGGAGGCAGGTGAGTGATAGTTTTGAAAACAGGCACAGACAGCAAAGACAATAGCCCTATCACAAGCATGCTCCTGCTGCTCAAGAGTCGATCCTGTGCCTTATCGGATTCAGCAATCGAGTGGATTTCAAGATTGCCCTGAAATACGGGCATCTTAATGGCAATACACAGCGGAACTATTACGCTGACAAGCGCAGGAATGAATATGTGCTCTATCAATGACATCGCCGAAACTTTACCCGCTATCCACAACATCGTGGTAGTTACATCTCCTATAGGTGACCAGGCCCCACCAGCATTAGCGCCCAAAATCACGAAACATGAATACCAGATCCGGTCTTTTGCATTTGGCACCAACTTGCGCAAAAGTGTGATTAGTACAATTGTGCAGGCTAGATTGTCGAGTACTGCTGAAAGAAAAAAGCTCATAAAGACTATGATCCAGAGGAGATTGATCTTCTTACGAGTACGTATCTTATCCGCTATCAACGAAAACCCCATGTGCAGGTCTATTAGTTCGACGATGGTCATAGCTCCAATCAGAAAGAAGAGGATCTCTGCGATTTTGCCTATATGATGTAGTAGGACGGGTTCGAGGCCTTCAGAGGCACCAAAGTCCGATTCCACTGGAATGTTCCAGCAGGAAATAACAGCCCACATCAGACTCCCCATCAGCAGAGCAGCGATGGTTTTATCTGTCTTCAAAGGATGTTCAAGGACAATGGCTGCGTATCCAATCACAAATAAGAAGATCAAAAGCATCGTCATAGGTGGAAATTCTATGCTTCAAAGATAGGATCAGTTTTGGAAGCCATTCCAATCATATTTAGTTGTATTGTGATATCAGCGGGCATGCAAAAGTAGCGTTAATCAAAAATACCTACCTTTGCAGCCAATTTGTATGAATTGAAATCTGATGCTTCGAATAGGTGAAATAATATTGCCGGATTTTCCATTATTACTGGCTCCCATGGAGGATGTCAGCGATCCGCCATTCCGATACCTTTGCAAGAAGCAAGGAGCAGATCTGATGTATACCGAGTTCATTTCCTCCGATGGATTAGTCTATGATGCAGCTTCTAGTCTTCAGAAATTGGACATTTACGATTACGAGCGGCCAATTGGCATACAGTATTTTGGCGCACAGGTCGATAGTATGATCAAAGCTGCTGAAAAGGTCGAGGCTGCCAATCCGGACTTGATTGATATCAATTATGGATGCCCCGTGGCCAAGGTCGCTTGCAAAATGGCTGGCGCAGGTCTCCTTCAGGATATTCCGCAAATGCTTAGAATCACTGAAGCAGTTGTAAAATCGACCTCTAAGCCCGTGACAGTAAAAACCCGCTTGGGATGGGACGAGTCCTCGATCAATATCGTAGAAGTCGCGGAGAGACTCCAAGATATTGGTGTCCAGGCCATTACAATTCATGGTCGTACACGCAAGCAGATGTATAAGGGCAGTGCAGATTGGTCATGGATCGCCAAAGTCAAGGAGAATCCGAGGATGCATATTCCAATTTTTGGAAATGGCGAT
>JBDSUZ010000004.1:0-5826 GCA_039927395.1 Saprospiraceae bacterium
CCAGCGATAAGGATCCATCGGGATGATGGTCCTCCAGAATGATCCGACCCGATAAATCCATCAACTGGACTAAATCGATCTGGTTGAATCTTGCGTCCAATGCCTGGAACTGAATGATCTCTGATGCAGGATTTGGATAGACTTTGTAATAGGTTGAGGCATCCTTTGCCAATTCATTGGTTGACAAAAGATACTGGGTCGAATCACATCCCGGTTCGAAGCAACCCATGCTGTCGACCTTGACGAGCCAGATGTTGTTGGGAGCATATACAGGAGTTGTCGGAGTAGTTTTAGTATCCTTAATAATTCCAGACGCAACTATGCTCCCATCAACTAATTCTTTACCAAAATCAAAAGTTTGGAAAGAAGTACCGCCAAATCTTAAATCGTAAAATTTTCGTCGCCATAATAATATTCCTTGGTTAGTAAATCGCAAAATGGTACCAACCATTTTATTGTCTACTTCATCTCCGGAGTACAAATCCCTACCTACATAAATATAATCCCCATTAACGGCTTCAATAATATCAACCCCATTCAATTCAGCAGGTTGGGCAATTGTATAGCGCCATAGTTCCTTACCATTGAAGTCCAGGCGAACAAAGGTGGAATGATACCACTTCCAAAAATCATAATCATCATATCCGGCATACCAGGCAGCATAACCTCCGTCCTTTAATGGTTCGACACTCAAGTTGACCCATTTTCCGCTGCCCCAACCCAAGGTATCCCTCCACTCCACATTGAAATCCATATCAAGTTTGGTAATTATCGCCCCCCATCTGTCTTCATTAAGCTGAGTTAGATCCTTCCCTATACAGATATAACCTTCAGGAACTGCTTGCATATCAAGGGTTGCTAATTTTGTCTGGTCAGCCAAATTTATGAGCCCCATTGAATCCAAATCGCTATTCAATGGCATCATCCAATAACTTGAAACATTCCCTGAAATTCTCTGATACATCCATAAATACAAAGAATCATTAGAACCTTGTATAATTCTATATGGGTAAAATTTCTTCTCCGAGTTAAAACTGTATTTTGCGCTATCAATTAATTCAAATTGTTTGTCAAATTTCCAAACAAAAATATCATAACCGTAAAAAGTACAAATGAAAATATGATCGTCGATAAATTGAGTCCTCTGATGATATGCTAATACTTTTCCTTCGGTATACTCAAGCATTTTTTCAATTTCACCATCAAAATTTGTTTTTACAAAGCCAAAACAGGGTTCACCCTCTGGAGTACAATAACTGGTCCCTGAAAGCAAAAAAATACTAGAGCTGTCCACCCACATGCCCCAAGGAGCTTCACTCTTAAGGTTAATGTCTATTGATTTGCTGAAAGTGGTTTGAGCGAAAAAAGCAGAATTTGACAGTAGGCAAAGAGCCACTATCCACTTACAAAGACTTAATATTATTTGAATTTGATAGCTCATTTGATTTGTAGTATTGGCACAAAACTCCAAATATCTACAGTCACAATATAGTTCGAAAACGGTAACTTTATTCCTTATTTCTCTTATACTTCCCCGCCTTCCATGCATCAAAAAATTGCTTCCAGGCAAATACATTGAATAGATTCTGAGGTTGAAGCTGACCTTTGGCGTAAGTGGCAGCTGCTTGCTGGCGGAAGTACAAAGAACTTGACTCCTTTCCATCAGCAGGCAATCCTTTGGCGAGTTCTGCGAGTTTGTCAGCGGACAGATTCTCCATTGCACGCTCCTTCAACTCATCCTTGACATCAAGAGCGAGGAATTCCTGCTTGAAGTGTTCCCTACTAGGCCATGGGTAAATGACCGTCACGGGCAGATTAACGGTATCCCTTGTCATCAATTGATAGATCGCATATCGATCCGAACGGAGTGAATCAGGTATGGTGTACTCGACTTCCTTAAACCCGATATAGGAAAAAACCACGTGCTCTCCCTTGCGAACAACTATCGAGAAGAATCCCTGATAGTTGGAATAAGTACCGCGATTGGTACCAACTACTTCAATATTGGTATAGGGCAGGACGATCAATTTGCCATCTTCCTCTGTCATCACCTGACCTGAAAACTGCACCAAACTAGTATCCTTCGAATACTGGGCATGAAGCAAATTTGCCAGAAGAACAAACAAAACAATGCCTAGGCCCTTCGAAATGTAACGTGTTAACAACATAGTCTAAAGATAGCCTATTGAACGGAAATGCAAGCGCTGTCGGTATACGCTATTCTGTTATTTTAGCAAGACCTCCACCCTATCGACATAATCTTATCAGTCCAAACAGAACTATGCGATCTTTTTGGCCTTGATTTTTTCCACTTTTTCTGGAACCAATGCAAGGTCGAGCACCTGAGCCATGCGATCGACATAATGGAATGTCAATCCCTTGATGTATTGGGCATTGATCTCCTCAATATGCTTCTTATTTTCCTTGCAAAGGATGATTTCCTTGATGCCTGACCGCTTAGCTGCCAATATTTTTTCCTTGATGCCGCCAACTGGAAGCACTTTACCTCTCAGGGTGATTTCACCTGTCATGGCAAGATGCGCTTTCACGGGACGTTTGGTAAATGCTGAAGCCAAAGCCGTCAACATGGTGATACCAGCGCTTGGGCCATCTTTAGGAATCGCTCCTTCTGGAACGTGTATATGGATATCATTTTCCAAAATAACTGATTGATCAAGTCCTAGCAGTTCGGTGTGTGCCTTGAGAAAACTCAATGCGGTCGAAGCGGACTCTTTCATCACATCGCCAAGATTACCGGTCAATTGCAATGTGCCCTTGCCTTTGCTAAGACTTGCTTCGATAAACAGGATATCGCCTCCCACTGAGGTCCAAGCCAATCCCACCGCGACGCCAGCAATTTTCTCTTCCTCATACAAGTCTTCGGAATACCGCTCTGGACCAAGGATTTTGCGAATATCGGCCTTGCTTAGCGCTGGGGTATATTTTTCGTCCATCGCCACCATTTTGGCGACTCCACGCATTACTCCTGCAATCTTGCGATCAAGACTCCTTACGCCTGATTCTCTTGTATAATCTTCGATGATCTGACGTATAGTGGCATCATTCAATTTGATATGTTTTCCCTGCAATCCGTGCTCTACACGTTGCTCTGGAATCAAATGCTGTTTTGCAATTTCGATTTTCTCTTCGGTCGAATAGCCGCCAATCTGTATGATCTCCACACGATCCAATAATGCCGGCTGAATCGTCGACAATGAGTTGGCAGTAGCGATAAACAAGACTTTGCTCAAGTCGTATTCTTGCTCGAGGTAGTTATCGTAGAATGTTGAATTTTGTTCAGGATCTAACACCTCCAACAAGGCTGATGATGGATCTCCCCTGAAGTCTTTTCCAATCTTATCAATCTCATCGAGGATGAACACGGGATTTCCGAATGTTGCTTTCTTCATAGATTGAATGATCCTCCCCGGCATTGCCCCAATGTAGGTCTTGCGATGTCCCCTGATTTCGGCCTCATCATGAAGACCTCCCAATGACATGCGGACAAATTTGCGCTTGAGCGCAGTTGCGATCGATTTACCCAGGGACGTTTTACCAACACCTGGAGGGCCAACCAAACAAATGATTGGAGCTTTCATGTCGCCTTTCAATTTTAGTACTGCAAGGTGCTCGAGTATGCGATTTTTGACATCTTCGAGACCATAGTGATCTTTGTCCAGCACTTCCTTGACCTTCTTTAGGTCAAAATTGTCTTTTGAGTAATTTTCCCAAGGCAGATCAAGCATCAACTCGAGGTAGTTGAGGATGATGCCATATTCGGCGACCTGCGGATTTGTGCGACGCAGTTTGCTCAGTTCTTTCTCAAAATGAGCAGCGACAGGCGCACCCCATTTCTTCTTGCGGCTTCTGTCAGTCAGTATGGCCACATCAGATTCTGCGCCCCCCTGGCCCAATTCTTCTTGAATGGTCTTGAGTTGCTGTGTCAGGAAATAGTCTCTTTGCGCCTTCTCAATATCGACGCGAACTTTGTTTTCGATCTGATCTTTGAGCTCCAACAACTGAAGTTCGGCATGCATAAAATGCAATATCTTCTGAGCAAAATCCTTCAGATGATCTTCCTCCAATATGCCCTGCTTTTCTTCTAGCGTGATATTGAGATTGGAAGCGATGAAGTTGATCAAGAAGACATTATTAGTCATATTCTTGATCATCACGATCGCTTCTGAAGGGATATTTGGCGATAATTCTATGATTTGTTTGGCCAAATCCCTGATTGTGGAGATTTGCGCTTCGAACTCAATCGCTTTCTTTGGAAATTGATAATCTCTCGGCTTGATATTACCGCTCAATATTGGATCTGAACTCAGTAATTCGATCAATTTGAATCTCCTTCTGCCTTGCAAAATGGCAGTTGTCGTGCCGTCAGGCATCTTGAGTAGCTTGACAATCTTGGCGACCGTGCCCGTCTCAAATAAATCTTCTTGCGTCGGAACTTCAACCTTGCCGTCCTTCTGAGAGATCACTCCGATAATGCGGTCATTTTCGTAGGCTTTTTGAATCGCCTTGATTGACTTGTCCCTGCCCACGGTGATCGGAATCACCACTCCAGGATAGAGGACGGTATTTTTGAGAGCGAGCAGGGGGATAGTATCGGGATAGGTTTCCTGGGAGTTGATTTCCTCTCCATCGTCCATCGTGAATATTGGAATAAAATCACTCCCTTCATTGCCCGGACCACTCATCAGAAATTCTTCGAACATAATATATTGCTTGATGCGATCAATTAATAGTTGATTGACAGATTGACAGCTAAATAGCATCAAAAAGTCAGTTATCAGATTGGTCAATTATTGTGCCAGCTCCAATTAAACGCAATTTCCTGCCAACTTGTAAAAAAACATACGTATTGAATGCCAAAAAGTCGCGCAATTGTGGATAACTTGTTGCAGTCGCACCCAATTTCACACCTAAGCACCCTCCATGAATCGCCGCAATTTTGTTCATCAAGCCGGAATTTGGTCCCTGAGTCTTCCTTACGCTTCGCAAATGATACCCGAGTCAACTTTGCAGGCATTTAATATAGAACGGGAATTAAAAACGAGTGAAAATCCGCTGATCGCTGCGACAGACGAAGATTATTGGCAACAAATCCGCCAAGCATACACGGTGCATCCGAGCATAATCAACCTCAACAACGGTGGTGTAAGTCCTCAGCCAAAGATGGTGCAGACGGCACAAGAAACGTACAATCAGGAAAGCAATCAGGCGCCTTCCTATTTCATGTGGCGGATACTAGATCAAGGCAGGGAGCCCTTGCGGGCAAATTTGGCCAGAATGGCGGGTTGTTCAGCAGATGAACTAGCGATAAATCGAAATACGACCGAAGCACTCGACACAGTAATATTTGGCCTAAGACTCAAAGCCGGCGACGAGGTGATCAATACCCTGCAGGACTATCCCAATATGGTCAATGCCTGGAAACTGAGGGAATTGCGCGATGGAATCGTGATGAAAAGAATCAGTCTGGATGTTCCGACAGAAGATGACAATGCCATCGTCAAAGCATTTGCAGATGCAATGACTCCTCGCACCAAAGTTGTCCATATCACGCATATGATCAATTGGAATGGGCAGATTCTTCCAGTTAGAAAAATAGCAGATCTTGCGCATAGCAAGGGCATCGAAGTCCTGGTCGATGGCGCACATACATTTGGTCATATCGAATACACAATTCCCGAATTGGGCGCCGACTATTTTGGCACAAGCCTGCACAAATGGCTTTGTGCACCATTCGGATCGGGTATGCTTTACGTCAAAAAAGATAAAATCAGCAATTTGTATCCACTATTCCCCGGTGATCATCCC
>JBDSUZ010000005.1:0-9707 GCA_039927395.1 Saprospiraceae bacterium
GTCTTGCTGTAATTGATGGAATAAACAACAGTGTAGAATTTTGAATTTCGGCTCCATCTTTATCAAGTGGCACACAAATAAATTCAAAATTAACATCATTTTTTCCATAATAGATTTGGAAACCATACCAATCAATTGGGGTTGTAGATGGGTAAACATATGTACTCAATTGAGTAATTAATTCTTTGGATATAGAAAACCCCTTTGTGCTATCACCAGTTATTTTACCATATTGCTCCACGAAATATCTTGCCGAATCCTGCGCAAGTAGAATTGGTTGCATATGTTCCTGCTCCCCGCTTTTCCCTGCAAAAAATCCAACCAGACCTCCGACAAGGACTGCAATGATACCTGTAACACTAATCCTAGTAATTTCCGAACGAGTCATAAAAATAAATTAAAAAGGTAAATAAAAATAAACACTCTACTCCGTTCCCCCACAATTAGCACAAACAGAAGAAGTTCGATCACATGCATAGGGACAAGGTCGAGAATACAAATGATTCCAGAATTTGACCACTTTGTAATTGGGGATATATGTCGATGGACCATTTACAGGAGGCTTCATTTCAAGACCTCGATTGTCCAATGGTACACAGACAAAACTTGTATCAAGCCCATTTGCCGATAGTCCATAATACACTTGAAATCCATCAGTAGTGCTACTGGAGCCTAGGCTCATACTCAGGCTCTTAATAACGGTGGCAGGTATCGAAAAACCATAAATATTAGGGCTAGGGCTGGAGGTCCTATATTTGGAGATTAAATCTCGTGCCTTGGCAGCATCGATATTCATATCAACTTGGATCGGAGGAAAACCATATACGGCGATAGCCAAACCTATGGCCAAAGCAAATCCTGCTAAAAAGCCTCCAACCTCTCTCCTAGTAAGTTTACGTATTGCCATAACGATGAATTTTTGATTTAAACCAGCATATTATCTATGCCTAATTATTTGAAATTCTAGAACTCTTATCACATGCCTGCGGACATGGTCTTGCAAACTCAAAGTTCCCCACCTTCTTGGCAAGGATGATGGGAATAAAACTCTTGTTGGGATCATTAGCTGGCGCTTTCATCTCTTTATAGCTGGGGAGCAAGGGAACACAAATAAAATAATCCAAGGTGTCCTTAGATCCATAATAGATCTGAAATCCAGTTACACTTGTATCCTGATTCCAGGCATGTAACTCATTAATGGCCTCTTTGGAAATACTAAATCCCTTGGATTCGCCAGAGTTAGCACTATAACTGCTTACATAAGTTTTGGCTTGAGCTTCTGTTCCATTGCTTTGGACCTTTTTGAGGCCGAGGTAATAGCCACTTAAAGCCAAACCGATACCGACCACAGGACCAACTATACCAAATGAATAATTGCGAATTCGAACTTGCTGATTCTTGAAAAAGGACATTATGATTGTGTTGATTCGAATGTGAAATACTTCGATTAATTTCCGGAGAAATTAGTAATCTTTTAGACTTTTACCCTAATTGCCTGGCGTACCTGGTTGTGGAACTACTGGACCTGGCACAAGGCTAGATCTGACGTCACAAGCATAGGGACAAGGCCTACCATAAATTGGAATCGGAAGTTGAATGATCGGAATCTTCATGACTGCATCATACTTTTCCTTGCCATTATTTCCTATCGGAACGATTAGTGAATACTCTGCAACCCCTTGAACAGATCGCATTCCACAATTCGTGGAATAAATCCTGAAGCCACTGATCTGATCAGTCAATTGACTGCTCAATATCGACATCCCGGCTGCGGCATTCTTGTCTATATTGTATGCGGTAAAGCTAGAATCAGCAAGCAATGATCGCAAAGATGCTACCTGTGTGCTATCCGAAAATACTTCAGAACTAGCAGGCAGTACCGGTTCATAACAGGTTTTTGAAAGTAGTTTATAACCAACTAGTATACCGGCAGCAAAAACTGCAACTAGGATTATGAAATTTGTAATTGATTTTCCCATTTCATCGCAATTAAATTAACAAAATTATTTCTACAATATCTGAGAATACTACAGCTAAGTAACACAAAAAAAAGCCACAAAATATTAGTTGCCAGGGAAAGGATATGTGATGCAGGAAGCATCCAAAACTGCAAAATATTAAAGCAGCTACACTATCATTCCGTTCAAGACATCACTAGGAGGGGCTCGTAAATGTTTGATCAATAGTATTCCAACTGCCTAATATACAGATTATTCCATTAACTTAACATCTACTTACAAAATAAATGCAATTCTTTTACATGAATTTGGGCAGAACCGTCTTCTATATTTGGCTTGTAATCTGCTGCCTTGGCTCGGGGAGTTGCAAGAACAAATCGGAACATAGCTCCGGACGGTCAGGAATTGCCCATTCAGATTCGCTTTTTCGATACTTTGATAGCGCAGCAATTGCACTCAAACAAACCAATGATCCTCATATTGCCGATAGCATAAGCCAGATCGGAGTCGAACTAGCCGAGGCTACATTCGACAAGGAGACAATCCTTGCAGCATACAATGCATGGTTTGATGTCAACGAAATCCACGACAACCAGTCTTCCGCTGACGTCTTAGTCAAGAATATGCGCAGCATTCTTCCTGAAGCCGAGCATGACAGTCTGATGTTTGTATCCTATATGCATTTGTCTGATTTCTATTTGCAGGGCACTCAGATGGAAAATGCCAATTTATATTGCGAAAAGGCGGAAGAAAAATTACAAGGCTTGAATTCTAAATCGCTTGAATCGGTTTGCAAAATATTGCGTGGGAAGTACCTAGATAAGAATGCAAAAAAAGCAAAAGCATATCAACAGTTCTTGTCAGCTGTAAATCTGGCAGAGCAGGCATCCGACACGATCCAATTAAAAAAGGCATATAGCAGCCTATCACAATTTTGCCTCGACCTTGGTTATTACGACAAGGCATTTGAAGCCCGTAGAAATCAGCTATTACTGATCAAAAGCGAAGCAAAACTTGATTCAATGGAATTGGTTGAGGGACAATATGAAATGTTAATGATTCAGCTGAAAGCTAGTCCTAAGACTATCCCTTATCGGGAGCTGGACGAAATGCTGAAATACGCCGATCAAAATGGCCTACATAAATTGAAAGATGATGCATTTGCCCTCTACAGATCATTTTTGGTCGAAAATCTAAAAACGGAAAAACTTTACAATCTCTATCATCATGACTATCCACAGGAATTGCTTCGAATGCAGCGCGAAGACTCGGTGAACTATTTGCGTTGTAATGTGCTATTCTATACCTATCTGAAGAAAGACGACTCGGTAGAAATCGCTTTAAATCAATTAGTTCCCCTTTTAACAAGAGAAAGCAACCTGGCGTATATCACAAAGCACTATTTCAGGACTGGGCAATATTACTATCGTAAAGACAATTTTGACAGGGCAAAGGAAAATTTTGAGATTTCGCTAAACCAAGCCAATGAAGGTAATGAGATTGAGTCTGTGTTAGCCAACTCCGCCTATCTCGACACGATCAGTCGACGGGTAGGAGATTATAAGACTGCGTATCAATATGCAAAGCAGAACAGAGCATTTCAAGATTCGATGAATCGCCTGGTGGAGCGAACCGAACTAGCATTGGTTGACGTCAGAAATGAAAATGTCCGCAATGACCAGAAACTTGTATTTGAAGCTGAAAAATTGAAGCGAGATCACACCCTTCAGTACACGATAATAACAGCCCTGCTTGCATTAGTTTTTATTTTCCTAGTCATGCTCGGACGATACAAAGTACCTGCTTGGAGTATCCGTATGGCAGGATTTTTTGCATTCATATTTCTGTTCGAATTCCTAATACTTATCGCAGATGTCTGGGTTCACAATTTCACCCATGGCGAACCATGGAAAATACTTTTCATCAAAGTGATACTGGTAATTTTCCTATTGCCGCTGCATCATTGGGTGGAGAAAAAAGTTACTAAATATCTTGTACATCGCAGTCTTATAGATCCTGCGCCTTTCTCTATGCGAAAATTGATAAATAGATGGATCGATCAATGGAAAAAAGAGGAGGAAGAAGAGGAAAATGAGGAAGAAACAATCAAACGCGCCAAAGCAGGAGATCTAGGGAATGAACAAGAAGAGGTGAAAAAAAATCTTCCGGACCCGACTGCACATTAAGCGGATTACGCAATCTTTAGACAACGCATACTGATACTTCCCATTTCCATTCCTTCGTAGGTATGTGTTATTTCATCCTTACTTTCGACTAGTCCCAATGAATACATCAGCGGATAATAATGATCAGGCGTCGGCACTGATAGTTTGGCAGCTTCACCCATTTGCTGATAATTAATCAGTTCATCAAATGTTCGATTATCGATGATTCGCTTTGCGTTTTGGTCAAATTCTTGAGCCCAATCATAGGGAATCAAACTATCCTCCCATTTTACACGGCCAAGATTATGAACAAGATTTCCACTCCCGATAATTAGCACACCTTTCGTCCTAAGGGCCGCCAATTGCTTGCCCAACTGGAAATGGAATTCGGCTGGTTTATCATAGTCGATGGACAATTGATAAACAGGAACATCAGCCATGGGATACATATGCCGTAAGACGGTCCAGGCGCCATGATCTAGCCCCATCTCATGATCGGCGTGTACTTGTATGGAGCTTAGTTGAGTGATAGTTTGCTCCGCAAATTCAGGACTTCCCTTCGCTGGATATTGCAACTGAAATAGTTCCTCGGGGAAGCCGCCAAAATCGTGAATTGTCTTCGGAGTTGGCGAGGTGCTTACATAGGTACCATGAGTCAGCCAATGTGCAGAAACCACCAAAATAGCTTTAGGCTTCTCCATTTTTGTCCCCAAATCTGTCAAATGTCTCGTAAATGCATTGTCATAAAGCGCATTCATTGGATTGCCATGTCCAATAAAAAGCACCGGCATCTTATCCGAGCTTCCCAAGGTATCTAAGTTTCCAAATTGGTTCAATCGCATAGTCATAGGAATGGATGCAGCCATGATCGCTGCGGATTGCACAAATTTTCTCCGCTTCATGTATTGTAAACGGAAGTTTAGTGTGCAGAGTTTAGTGTGCAGAGAATGTCATAACCCAAACTCGCAAACTCGAAAACTTTGCAAACTCGCAAACTTCTTAAACTTTACATACGTTATCTTCGGCCCTCATTTATTCGCAATTGCGAAATTATCGCAGGCACTACAAATGCGCAAGAACAAACAAGCGGCCATTGGCTTCATATTTATCACCCTATTGATTGATGTCATCGGATTTGGTATAATCATCCCCGTGATGCCAAAATTGATCACAGAACTGACTGGAGAGGGACTTGGGGCCGCCGCCAAATACGGTGGTTGGATGTTATTTTCTTTTGCAATTATGCAGTTTCTGTTCTCGCCAATTTTGGGCAATTTGAGCGATAGATTTGGTCGGAGACCGATATTGCTGATGGCATTATTTGGTTTTACCATCGATTATCTGATCCTTGCATATGCCCCAACTTTGGGATGGTTATTTGTCGGTAGAATTCTTGCAGGAATGTTGGGGGCAAGCTTCACAACTGCCACAGCGTATATTGCCGATATCTCGACTCCTGAAAAAAGGGCTCAGAATTTTGGGCTAATCGGTGCTGCTTTTGGCTTGGGATTTATCATCGGCCCTGTCTTGGGAGGTCTATTAGGCCAATATGGTAGTAGAGTGCCATTTCTCGCCGCCGCAGCACTAACTTTTCTCAATTTCTTGTACGGGTATTTCATACTCCCTGAATCACTCAGTCTACGCAATCGCCGCCGATTCGAATGGAAAAGAGCCAATCCGCTTGGGTCACTCGTCCAATTGCGCAAATTCCCCGTCGTGTATGGATTGGTAGGTTCATTGATTTGCATTTACATAGCTGGGCACGCCATCCAAAGCAATTGGTCCTATTTCACCATGTTGGTTTTGGATTGGAACGAAAAGCAAGTTGGCTATTCACTTGGCTTCGTCGGTATTTTGATTGCCCTTGTGCAAGGAGGATTGATACGAATCGCTATTCCAAAATTTGGAGCGCAAAAGGCCATGTTCATCGGATTGATATTGTACACTGTTGGCTTTCTGCTATTTGCATTCGCAGATAGAGGATGGATGATGTACGCAATTCTAGTCCCATATTGTCTGGGAGGAATCGCAGGTCCGGCCATTCAGGGATTGATTTCCAATCAAGTACCGGCAAATGAACAAGGTGAATTGCAGGGAGCTTTGACCAGTCTCATCAGCGTCACCTCCATCATCGGGCCACCATTAATGACCAATCTCTTCGCCTATTTTACCTCAAGTAGAGCGCCCATACATTTCCCCGGCATTTCATTTCTTACCGGCGGCGTATTGATTGCAATAAGCATAATATTGGCTAGAAGATCAATGGGAAAGGCCAGTAAATCAAGTACTACTTCTTAATTTCCTGACTTCTTCGCTCTCTGTTTCCCCAAAATTTCTTCTTTGCTGCCGAACGTTGTTGTGGCTTGGGAGTCAATTTGTGCAGATCTGGCTTTGGTTGGGCAACTTTTGCTTGTGCCATTTCCACCGGAGCGTTATCAGTAGGTAGGAATGGATGATCATTCTCAACCGGCACCGCAATCTGTATCAGCTTCTGAATGTCCTTGAGAAATGGTCTTTCCTCGACATCACAAAATGAAAACGCAATACCGGATGCTCCTGCCCTGCCTGTACGACCAATACGGTGCACATAAGTCTCAGGTATATTTGGAATATCAAAATTGATCACGTGTGATAGGTCGTCCACATCAATTCCCCTTGCAGCAATATCAGTTGCGACCAAGACTCGGGTCTTCTGTGCTTTGAAATTTTCCAATGCACGTTGACGTGCAGACTGCGATTTGTTGCCATGCAGCGCTTCGGTCTTGATGCCCTCTTTGTTGAGACTCTTGGCAATCTTGTCAGCTCCGTGCTTGGTTCTGCTAAATACTAATGCGGTATTTATCTCATTTCCCTTGAGGAGATGAATAAGCAGCGATGTCTTATCAGGTTTATTGACAAAATACATCTTCTGCTGAACCGTTTCGGCGGTCGAAGAAACCGGAGTAACTTCTACTTGCTTTGGATTAGTCAAAATCTTCTTGGACAAATCGACGATTACCGGTGGCATGGTCGCCGAAAAGAACAATGATTGACGCTTAGCTGGAATAAATTGAATGATCTTTTTGACATCATGGATAAATCCCATGTCGAGCATTCTATCGGCTTCGTCCAGAACGAAAAACTCAAGGGATTTCAAGTCGATGAAGCCTTGTTGATATAAGTCGATCATACGACCTGGAGTAGCGATCAATATGTCGATACCCTTGCGCAGAGCTTCGGTTTGAGATCCTTGCGACACTCCTCCAAAGATTACAGTATTCTTGAGTTTGAGAAATTTGCCGTAGGCGGTAAAGCTCTCATCAATTTGAATGGCCAATTCTCTCGTAGGCGAAAGAATCAAAGCCTTTATTTTGCGGATTCCGGATGGATGCTGGTGATTTTGAGAAAGCATTTGCAGCATAGGCAATGCAAAAGCTGCGGTTTTACCCGTTCCTGTCTGGGCACAGCCCAATAAATCCCTGCCTTCCAATATGATTGGAATCGATTGTTGTTGAATAGGAGTGGGAGTAGAATAGCCTTCTATTTGAAGCGCTTCTAGAATGGGCTGTATCAGCCCTAATTGTGTAAATAGCATAGTGGAAATAGTCCTTGCTCCTTTGGAAATATTTATGTTAATGGAGTCAAGCACATCATTTGATGCTGCAAAGGTCGATATTATTTATCAATATCATGGATTTATCATCAATCCTGGGGGATTTAATGCAAATAAAGCAGCATTGTATATAGCTGTAATAGAATCTCTTATGGCTTAGGCTGCAGATATTCCTTCAGCCATCCAAAGAATTCGCGTTGCCATACCATTGCATTTTGAGGACTGGTAATCCAATGCCCCTCCTCCGGAAATAGTACCATCTTACTAGGAATGCCTTTCAACTGAGCCGCCTGGAAAGCTTGCATACCTTCAGAAACTGGAACGCGGAAATCCTTTTCACCGTGCAGAACCAAAAGTGGTGTATCCCATTTATCAACAGAGGTCAATGGCGAAAATGTAGTGTAATTTGGGCTTGTTGGATTTTTCCAAAATGGGCCTCCAAGATCGTTATTTGCAAAAAACATCTCCTCCGTTGTACCATACCAACTTACATTGTTGAACATACCTCCGTGTGCTATAAATGCCTTGAATCTCTTCTCGTGATGGCCTGCCAGCCAGTAGACTGAATAGCCACCAAAACTAGCACCCACAGCTCCAAGTCGATCTTTGTCGACATAGCTCTCCTTACTGATAGCATCGGTTGCATCGAGATAATCCTGCATGCATTTGCCTCCCCAATCACCCATGATAGCATCGTTCCATTCTTGTCCGAATGTCGGCATCCCTCTCCTACAAGGTGCAATGACAACATAACCTTGGGCTGCCATCAATTGGAAGTTCCAACGATAGGACCAAAATTGGCTCAAGGCAGATTGAGGACCTCCTTGGCAATATAGTAGGGCAGGATATTTTTTGTTAGGATCAAAATCTGGTGGCAGGATAACCCATACTTTCAACTTCTTCCCGTCCTTTGTTTTGATCCATTTTTCGCGGACTTCCCCCATTTTTGTCTGGTTCAATTGCTGCGCATTGACGTCGATGATTGAATTGACTACTTTGGATTTGAGGTCAATTCCAACCATTTCGCTTGGTCTAGACATTGACATTCGCTCGGCGACTATCGTCTTGCCGTCGACACTCATCAGCGTTTGATAATCCCAATTACCATCAGCGATGGTCTTGACATCGCCATTCATTTGAACTTGATACACTGGATGTGTGCCTTCATTACCACCGATGCAATAGATGGATTTAGAATCCTTGGCCCAAAGCAAATTTGCTCCAGAATTGTCCCAATTAGAACTTATGTCGTTTGTCTTTTTGCTCATCAGGTCATAGACCAAAATGCGGTTTTTGGCTGCTTCATACCCGGCTTGCTTCATACTTGTCCATGCGATACTCTTGCCGTCAGGCGACCAAGCAGGAGTATTGTCATAGCCTGGATTTGGATAAGAGAAATTGGCCGTAGATTTACTCGCCATATCATATACATAGATATCTGAATTGGTGCTTAAGGCATATTCAGTTCCAGACAGCTTCTTGCAGGAATAGGCAATTTTGCTACCGTCGGTACTCCAGGCAATCTCCTCCATCCCACCATTTGGGGCTGAAGGGACATCAAATGGACCGTCAACGATATTGATTTCATCACCTTCTAGTTTAGTACTACTTATATTCTGCACAAAGATGTTGCTGTACCAACCATCCTCCCAGCTTTTCCAATGCCTATACATAAGGCCTGTAATGATTCTTGCATTTGCCTTTTGCAAATCAGGATATTTATCGCCAGTTGTTGGGTCAAATTTCACTTCCTTTATAAAAAGGATCTTATCTCCCTTTGGACTATAGGCAAAACCGTTCATTTCAGTGCTCGACATAGCGGTCCTATTCTGTCCATCATAATCCATTTCATACATCAAACCACCTAGGATGAATCCAATGCGCTTGGAATTGGGCCTGAAGCGTACATTTTGGCAATGACCAGTCTCTTGTGTCAAAACTGTGCTTAGGTTGCTTCGCAGATCGATAAAATAGATCTGTGAATTGCCTGTA
>JBDSUZ010000006.1:0-5986 GCA_039927395.1 Saprospiraceae bacterium
GTGAGCACAACATAGCGACCAGTAGAGCTGATCAATGTTGCATCCAAACTCGAATCATTTTGATAAAACATGACTGGCTGCCAGCTGCTGGTATCCATTTTCCAAATGTCAAAATACCTCTCATCCCGCTTATTGCTACTGATATAGGCAGTTTTCTTATCCTTTGTCCAGTCGAAAAAAGAGTTCTTGCTTTTGGGCCATGGAGTCAGATCTTCGCCTGTAGAATCTCCGCGGCTCATCATATATATATGGTTATTCTCATCCCCTCCAGCATCATGAGAAATGAGGAATTTATTACTGCCTGGCATAAAGCCAATAGCATAATTTGCATCAGTTGTTGACTTCGTCAGCGCCATTGCCGATGTATCAGCGACGCTGACCTGATATACATTGAATCTGCCTGAAACATTGCTATGCATCAAGATCTGCGATTCCTCCTTATTGTAACCAACAGCACCCACCGCAATATTTGCTCTGAGTTGATCACTGCTGTATTGTTTAGGCATTCGAGCCGTTTCCGCCTCTTTCTTGCAAGAGCTCAATGTGAAAATGGAAACACTTAGAAAAAGGGCAATCTGAAATTTCATTAATGGGGGTTTTGACTTTGGTTTGTAAACTTCAAAGCAAAGTACTCATTTTGGGAGCTAGGGAAAAGCATTGTTATACGAATAGTGTTCAAATTCCGTCAAAATCCAGAATTCGAACACGGAAGGGATTGACGTAATGTTTTAGAGGCGCGCAATAGACTCTAGTCGACCTTTAGTTGGAACCATCATTAAAAGCAATGTGCATTACTCAACTAGATTCTTAGCTCTTATCTTATCAAAATCTGCCAGTTTATAGGCAATTGATAAGCTCAATGTTCTGGAGTTCACCCGCAAATCATTTTCTCGTGAACTCGACACATTTGCAAGGCCAAAATCATAAGAACAATTTAGCTGAAACGCTTCTACTTCTAACCCAAGTCTAAATACTAATCCCAGATCGAGCCTTCTGAACTGATCATTCGCTTCATCTGAGCCCCATCTAATCTTATCCGAAACTGTGTCAATTTCGTCATTTACTTTGAGTACCGATTTAATCTGGCCATCGATGCCAATTGCTAAAAATGGACCAAGTCCGGCAATAAGATTGACGTGCTTAAATTGCCTTCTGAAAATAGCTTCCACCGGTATTTCTAAATAAATCGGATTCAATTTCGCATCCAAATCAATGCTGTCACCCAAAAGATCAAAATGATAATCTATTTTGAATCCTTTAGAACTTAACAGTAAACCTGATTCTATCGAAAACCAAGGTTTGATAGGAAATTCTGCAGTCGCGCCAAAATTAAAGCCCATTAATGATTTGTAGCTGCTTGAGGCGCTGTAATATTCTTCATTGTCTTCCTGACGCATTTCAGATATATTCAAACCTCCTTTGAGGCGAAGGGATTGAGCTAAGATCTGTTGGGAAAGGGTAACTAAATTTACAACAATAAATAACCTGATAATACTGTACATGATAGATAAATAATTAGTTAAAAAATCGGCCCTACTCTTCTGGCTTTTCGGCAACGCCCTGTTTATAATGGTTTCAGACTCCATGTAAAAGATGTAGCAATGCAAATGCAGAGAAAACAGCTTTTAAAATTGGAAGGGATTTATATACTTTTTTGAAAATTCCTTTCTAAAAATTCTTACTGCTAAATGAATAAAATCTGCTTGGCCTATCTTGAAGATGAAGTTAAGGGAATTGTATTAAGAAAGCAATACCCTCTGAAAAAATTTCACAATCAATCTCTCAACTCGTGTAAATACATTTGTATCGTATTCTGGATGCCAAAGTATAATGCATCAGAAATCAAAGCATGCCCTATTGAGACTTCATCCAATGGCTGAACCTCCATTTTGTAATACCGCAGATTGTCAAGGTTTAGATCGTGGCCGGCATTAACTCCCATGCCAAGTTCGGCAGCCAATTTTGCGCAAGCGATATGAGGAGCAATGGCTCCTTCCCTATCCTGATCAAAATTCTTGGCATATAGCCCCGTATAAAGCTCAATCCTATCAGCGCCAACTTCAAATGCGCCTTGGACCATTGCTGTATCGGGATCGACGAAAATCGAAGACCTGATGCCTGCCGATCGCAGTTGAGTACAAATCTCTTTGAGCAATTCATGATTGGCGACAGTATCCCAACCTGCATCAGAGGTCAAAGCATGGGCGGCGTCGGGAACCAAAGTGCATTGATGCGGTTGAATGCTCAGCACCTCAGCCATAAATCGCTCCCCTGGGTAGCCCTCGACATTGAGTTCGGTGAGAACAACTGCTTTTAGTCGTGCTAAATCGTCAAAACGCGCATGTCGTTCATCAGGCCTCGGGTGCAGTGTGATGCCTTCGGCACCAAAAGATTCACAATCCTTGGCGAAAACCACTAAATCGGGCAAGTTCTCCCCTCTTGAATTACGGATCAGGGCAACTTTATTTATATTCACGCTCAGTTTAGTCATATTCCACTTCGATTTTAATTTGATACATGTCCAACAAGCTTCACAAAGATACATTCGTCGCAGTAATCACCTTGCTATTGCTGGTCTTTGCCGGCATTTTGTTAGGCATGGGAGCGCTGCAGCTATATCTGCATCAGACTGGGAAAGATATAACATTGCTTACCGAAGGACTGCAGAACGCACAAGATATGGCTGCCCGCAATTTCTTCCGATTACTTGCTGCAGGCAATCACCTGATGATATTCATCATTCCAGGACTAGTATTTTTCAAATTATATCCTCGCAAAACGACATTTAGCAGCTATCAGGACGATCCGCAGTTGAAATACAAGTTATTGACATTTGGAGTATTGTTGATTGTCCTTTCGATGCCCTTGATCCAGTTTTTTCACGTCATAAATAAGGCCATTCCCCTTCCCGATTTCCTCGTTCAACTCGAGCATCAGACCAATGACGCCATCAAGGGAATGCTGAGGATGAACAATCCGAAGGAATTTATATTCAATCTGACGGTCATTGCCTTGTTGCCAGCCATTGGTGAAGAACTGGTTTTCCGCGGAGGTTTGCAGCGCATGTTGCATCGAGACTTCAACCCACATTTGGCGATTCTGATTTCGGCATTTATTTTTAGTGCTATTCACCTTCAATTTGAAGGATTTCTGCCTCGTATGGTGCTGGGCGCCTTGCTTGGCTACTTCTATTATTGGTCTGGCAGGCTGTGGGTGCCGATCTTGATGCATTTTGTCAATAATGCTGTGCAGATACTCGCAGTATATTTAATGCAGGACCAATTGGTCGAGATGAACGTTTCTGATGAGATCGATTTCCCTTGGCCATTCACCATGATGTCGGCACTGCTCTCATTCTTCCTGATCCAACAGTGCATCCGCCTGATTCGCCCTAATCCCACACCAGTAGAATGAACGTATTACAGACCAGAGCACTCACAGCATTAATCATAGTCATTGTAGTTATTGGGGGAGCTGTTTTGCATCCAATCAGCAATTTCATCCTGTTCATTTTATTGAGCTTGGGCTGCCTGTGGGAATTCAATAAGCACTTGCTAGCGCATGAGGGCATCGGTACTAAGGATAGCCGGATCTATTTGAATTGCTTGTTTGGGCTGTTGCCGCTGATGTGGGCGGCCAATTTGATATTTGGCTGGAAGATTCTTAACCCATTGAGCTTGCTGCTTTCGCTCGTCTTTGTGTTCTTCATCGCATTTTCGGCATTTCTACTCAAGGAATTGCGATCGGCACATGACCGTCCCTTCCATTTGAGTGCATTTGGTATACTTGGCATGATTTATATAGGCATTCCATTTGCCTTTGCCCTATGGGTCAGCCAGTTGGATGGCTTGTTTTTTGCGCAGTGGATTGTTCTGATATTCTTCTATCTCTGGTCCAACGACACATTTGCCTATCTCATAGGCTCCAAATTTGGCCGCAGGCCCTTTTTTCTGCGCATTTCGCCTAAGAAAACCTGGGAAGGCACCATTGGGGGCATCACTTGTTGCATCCTTTCCTCCTTTGTTTTTCATTATTTTTTACCTCAGTTGTCGCTTGGATTCCTGTTTGGCTTTGGAGCATTGATTGCGACATTTGGCACCATGGGCGACCTTGTCGAATCCATGTACAAGCGGGCGGTGGGCATTAAGGACAGTGGTCAGATGATGCCTGGGCACGGCGGATTTTTGGATCGCTTCGACTCATTTCTCTTCGTCATGCCATATGCTGCATTATATATCTACCTATTCGCTTAAGCATGGGTCCATGGTTTCGTTCGGCATTTCAGCAAGTGATTATTTTCAAAGTTCCATTACTTTCGCAGTTCAAATACCGGATTTATGATACACCGCGAAGGACACAAGATGATATTGGGCTTGATCTGCATATTGGCTATTCTCAATTTTGTATGGATACGCTTTGACTGGCCTTTTGCGTTCTTTCCTGTGCTATTGTCGCTAGTACTTTTGGTGCTAGTGCTGCAGTTTTTCCGCAATCCCTCACGTAGTATTCCCGATATGAACGACAGTTATGTCTATGCTCCGGCAGATGGCAAAGTGGTGGTCATCGAGGAAGTTGAGGAGCCTGAGTACTTCAAGGACCGACGTATACAAGTGTCGATATTCATGTCGCCTCTCAACGTGCATGTCAATCGCATGTCTATCGGAGGAGAGATCGTCTATTCCAAGTACCATCCTGGCAAATATCTCGTGGCTTGGCATCCCAAATCATCTACTGAGAATGAGCGCACTACGGTAGTCATTGCAGGCAACAAAGCGACTATTCTATTGCGTCAGATTGCGGGTGCGGTGGCACGGAGAATCATCAATTATGCTTCAGTAGGACAGACTTACAAGCAGGGTCAGGAATACGGCTTTATCAAATTTGGTTCGAGAGTCGATCTGTTCCTGCCATTGGGTACGGAGATCAATGTTGAGATCAACCAGGTTGTTAGTGGCAACAAATCAATAATTGCACGATTAGCTTGATTTTAGTTTTTGGGCGTGCCCACCACCCATGGGGCGGCGGTCAGGCTCTCCTTCCAAGACCTCGCAGCGGATCTCCGATGCTTTGGTCTTTCCACCCGATCCTTCACGCGCTGTCGCTAGCGATTTACAGATCATTTACCTGTTAAATTGATGGCGCTTAGGTTACAGCCCATAGGTATTGTTACCTTTGTCGACTGATGCTCAAATCCCGGGAATACCTCTCCATTTGCAATTGCCTGCTATTGATACTTGTCTTTTGGATAAGCAACAATATTGCTACGTACGGTCAGTGTCCTTTGATCGAAAATTCTGCCATAACACCTGCTTGCAATCAATGTATTGTGTGCCCAAATACCACTTTTCAGTTCGAAATCAGCGGAATTGATCTTCCTGATGGTGGTACCATGGATTGGTACGCAGGCACATTTCCCAACTTCGATCCATCAAAGGGCCAAGGAACACTTATCGGCAGTACTGGCATAGCTAATCCTGACCCGGCCGATTGTAGCCCCTGCCCTACTATTTTGGCGATATTTCTTGATGCTTGCAACGGCAATGGATCCGAGGCTGACAACGAATTCATATGTATCAGTTCAGGCGGTGGCTTCAATGTCAACAGCTTACAGATCAATCTCAATAACAATGATTCGCAGGGCAACAACGATATACAACTAGGAAGCGATCCCTGTGGTTTTCAGATACCATCGGCCGCACTCATGGCCAATATTCTCAATGATGCGAGCTGTAATGGAAGCAATATCCATTTTGTCGGTCCGGGCGAGGTCGTACCGGCGGCGGCTATAGCTATCGTTTTCACTAGTGCTGGAGAAAATTTTGATTATAATTTCGGAACTCTTTGCGCTACTGGGCAACCCATCTATATTTTGCAGAGCAGTTGCACGCGCATCATGAATATCGGTGCATTTACCAATTATACTTCATCGGGAACCAGGACATATTCGATCAGTCTGATTGATTGTCCTTTTTGCACAAACAGTTTG
>JBDSUZ010000007.1:0-15493 GCA_039927395.1 Saprospiraceae bacterium
GCGGCGCTCATCGTGGCAGCAACAGCCGCCCCACCAGCCATGTCAGATTTCATATAGTCCATGCTGCCAGCAGTGGGTTTTAAGCTAAGTCCACCAGTATCATAAACTACTCCTTTACCGACTAAGATGATGGGAGTTTTATTTCTTGATTTCTTGGGTTTCCATTCGAGAATATTGAAAGTCGGAGGGTCCAGACTTCCGGAGTTCACTGCCAACAGGCCCCCAAATCCCAATTTGCGCAATTCATCCTGCTCAATTATTTTGAGCTTAAATCCGTAGTGATTTGAAAGTTGAAGCAATGATTGGGAGAACAGCTTTGGAGTTTGGGCATTTGGCACCTCATTTACCAGGTCACGTGCTACAAAAGTTGTTGCTGTAATCGTATTTAGCAGCCTTAGATCGCTTGTTTTGAAGGTATCCAACACTGCCACTTTCCTCAGACTTGGCAATTTGTCGCTTCCATTTGTTTGATATTTTCTAAACTGATATGACGCCAACTTCAATCCTTCGAGAAAATCGTAAATCCTATTGGATTTGCAGTAATTGAGCAATACCACCGCCGTCTCTTTGTGCTGATTTAGTGTCTGATACATTTCGGCACCAGCCAGCCTGCTTTTTTCTGAACTGATATTTGGCGCAGTCCCTGTTTTGATCCAGATTATATATATACTTCGTTCGACTCCGGGCAATGCAAGGAAACTGAGCTTACGTGATTTGTAAGCCTTGAGCGTCGATTGTTGATCAATGGAAAGAATGGTTTTTGTCCATGTCAAATCATTTTCATCTGCTAGGATTAACAGATTATCTTTTTTGAGCAAACCATGTTTGAGCGAAATTTCAAGAGACATTTGTCTAAATTCAGATGAACACTAAAATACATCAATATCATTACCTAGCGGCCTTGGCGCATTTCGGACAGTTCATTGAGTAGAATACAATAATCATACCGAGAATTGGATAGCAAATAAGACACGAAGACGCCGCTTATGAAAGATATATCTCCCATCCCTGCGGGATTTCTATTATCTTTCGACAATCCATTGAATGTAGTATATGCAGGCCAAAAAGTCATTCGGCCAACATTTCTTAGCCGTAGAATCCATCGCCTCACGCATAGCAAGTAGCTTGCTAGATCATTACGAACCTCAACGAGTACTTGAGGTTGGTCCTGGTACTGGTATGCTCTCAAAATATCTTCAGGGAGGTCCTCATCAACTGAAGGCTGTCGAAGCAGATCGCGATATGATCTCTTATCTGGGCAAGTATTTGCCGGATCTGGAGGTTATTCCTGCTGATTTTATGCGTTTGGATTTGAATGAGCTCTTTGATGGGCAGCCATTTCACCTTATTGGCAATTATCCCTACAATATCTCTTCGCAGATCGTATTTAGGATGATTGACCACAGGGACTTGATACCGGGGATGGTTGGTATGTTCCAAAAGGAAATGGCCGAGCGGATTACTTCAAAGCCAGGCTCTAAGGAATACGGAGTCATCAGTGTGTTGACACAAGTATGGTATCAATGCGAATACTTATTTACCGTTCAAGAGGGCAGTTTTAAGCCGCCACCAAAAGTCAAATCGGCCGTAATCCGGCTTACTAGATTGCCGATTTCGGATATTGGATGTGACTATAAGATGTTTCGCATGGTCGTCAAACAAGCGTTCAGTCAACGTCGCAAGATGCTGCGAAATACTATGAAAAATTTGATTCGTGATCCAGATATCTTGGCGGAACCATTATTTACGCTGCGACCAGAAGTGCTGACATTGCAGCAATTCATAGACCTGACCAATCGTATCATACTGTTGAATGCTGAGGAAATATAGCCGCTAAACAGTAGATGCACACTCTAGTAAAATGTGTAAGGATTCCTTTCCGTATATTTGCCGATCAATCAAAATCGATATTTCATGTCACTTTCAGAAATAATTACTCAAGATCTCAAGGCAGCTATGAAGGCGCAAGACACCGTTTCGCTACGTGGAATTCGCGCTATAAAAGCGGCACTTCAGCTGGCAGCAACGGATGGATCCGGACAAGAGATGACAACTGATCGTGAAGTGAAACTAATACAGAAGCTTGTCAAGCAACGGCAGGATTCATTGTCGATATTTGAACAGCAAAAGAGGGAGGACCTCGCTGTAATTGAACGAGAAGAGATCGAAGTTCTGCAAAGATATTTACCTAAAGCACTGAGCCTCGAAGATTTAGAAAAGGCAATTCAAGAAGTAATTGAAAGCACAGGTGCATCCTCAATGAAAGACATGGGAGCTGTCATGGCCGCGGCAAATGCAAAGCTGGCTGGAGCAGCTGATGGCAAGGCCGTGAGCGAAGTTGTACGACGCCTACTTTCCTAATCAAGACCTTAGATCTCGTCAAAGTAGGCCAAATTGTCAAATTTATCGACAATTTATCGCCCATATATTAGACAATTCCTATATTTGGTCCTATGATAGGATCCAATCTGAAGTTTTTACGAGCTGAAAAGAAGATTTCGCAACAGCAATTGGCCGACGTGTTGGGAATTGGTCGCTCCACTTTGGCTGAATACGAACGAAGCAATACCGAACCAAATATTGATAATCTGCTCAAGATATCCAAGCATTTTGCCATCACTGTCGATCAGTTGCTTCAGTCTAATCTCAGCCATCAAGATCTTGAGATTGAGAGAACGGATGACCTCAGAGTATTGGCTATCACAATGGACGCCACGAGTGGTCGTCACAATATCGAATTGGTAGATACAAAGGCAGAAGCTGGATATCTTGATAGTCATCAGAATCCTGAATATATCCGGGAATTGCCCAAAATATATTTTCCCAATATGCCATCAGGCACATTTCGCGGTTTTGAAATTAATGGCGATTCAATGTTGCCAATGGAATCTGGATCTATTGTGATCTGTCGTCATGTGGAAAGGTTGCAATTGGTAAAGCCAGGCAGAACTTACGTCATCGCTTCAAAGCGCGATGGGTTGGTATACAAGCGGGTATTTGTCGATCCATCCAATCAGGTATTGAGTCTTCAATCTGACAATACTTTGTATCTGCCTTATGAATTACCCTTCGATGAGATCGCTGAAATATGGCAATATTACGCCCATCTAAGCTTTTCAGATCAGAAAGTAGCCCATGAAAACGCAACAGAGGATCGCCTATTAGACATTCAACTGAAGGTCACGCAGATCCACAAGCAAATCTTAGTCAATTGATCTAATTTCTTTCGGCTTTTTCAAGGTAAATACCCTGGAAATATTGAATCCAAAATGGATATCTCCTTTGAAGAAATCATCTGTAGTCTGTGTGATAAAACCTGGCTCTGTCATCGAGCTTGAATTGGTAAATTGCAGTTGGAACACGTGCCCACCTGTTTCGATATCAATTCCAATTGCCAATGAATTTTGAAGATCAGGAGAGATCTGGTCTGGAAATACGTAATAGTATTCTACATTGATTGCCATGCGCTTAGTCAGCTTTTGACGACAAGCGCCACCAATGGCGTAGACAGTATTTTCAAGTTCGGGACTTGGCACCAAATTGCGATGCACCATCGAAGGCATAAATTGCAAACTGAAATTGTCGCTGAATTTGCGGCCCAAAATCAATTGATTGCAAAAGCTTAATCTCGAAGAGAAGAAGTTTTCACGATCGGGAAACTGCCACTTTAAGGTGCTGACATAAATGCTGCTAAACAACGAGGCAGTAATAGGCATATTTCGTTTGCCTTTGCTTTGTCGCAGTAGTTTGATTTTACCATATGCATCGACTGATTTGCCGAAGCTGCTGCGGCCAATACCAATTTGCAGACGATTTGTGAGTCCGTAGTCAAATCCTATACGAACATTTAGCGCATTGTCTATTCCAAAGAAATCATTCAAGATCATGCCGGGATGACTAAGATTCAAGCTGCCGAAGCGGTGAGAGATTTTGAAATCCATCACCCCTGCGGCAGTATTTTCGAGCGAATGACTGTTGATGACCCGATTGGTCTTGAAACTGGCCGTTGCGTAGTTTGTCGTCTCTTCTTCCCCTAGAGAGGATAGCAGATCTTCCTCCTGCGCCATTACATTTAAGGCGAAGAAGCTGAGAATAAAAAGCATTCTAAATTTCATATACATAGACTCATTTGACGCTTGAAAAACACTGAATTATCAGCCCATTGGTTTGTACTCACAATTTACTTTAATGCTTGCATCTTTGCTAATCTTGTCCTTTACGACTGATGGTATTTCGATGCCGTAATCAGCAATTATGATCTTAAAATTGGACGTCATCTTTGCCCCATCTGCAGTGACTGTAATTTCACCTTTAGTTTTGACTGGTTTGGTCACGCCATGCAAAGTAAGATTACCACTGACCTCCGCTGGATACTTGCCGGGCTTGGTCCATTGCACAGCCGAAAGATTATCGATTTGACCTTTGAATGTGGCCTTTGGGAATTTATCAGACTCCATGTAGTTTTCATTGAAATGTTCTTGCATCAAGTTTTGATCGAAGATGAATGCATTGATCAAAACTGCAAATTCAATCTTGCCGGTTTTTGTATCGACGACACTGCTGACCTTGCTATTGGAAGGTTCGATCTTCTCGAGTGGCGTTGAAGCGGTAAATGTTACAATTCCATTGCGACAGGCCATGCGTTGTGCTTGCACTGCAACAGAAGCGCTAAATAGTAATGCGAATAACAGAATGTAGGTCTTCATGGTGATAGGTTTTTGTTGTGATAAGGAAATAATCAAGGGACTTGAACGCAGCGATTGAGCACCACATCCATAGTCAATCCAACACAGAGGCCTTTAAAACGGACCTTAGATCCAGCATTGAATTTTAAGTTTTTATGATCGGAATGAGTATCTAGTTCGCAGACCACAAAATTCATGTCATTGTCAGTCTTGAGCAGCACATTCGTAACACCGTTTTCGGTATTTGATTCAGCAATTTCGCCACTAACCAATATCAAAGCCGGTGTTGGTTGGACAAATCGAGCATTTGCTTTGGTTTCGTCTTGAGCGAATGCATCAAATAATTCCGTAGCCGTCATTTCATATTGAGGCTCGGCATCTTCTATTTTCTTGAAAGGCTTGTTGATAATCGAGTAGGCCAAAAAGCCTCCTGCGACAACTACAGCTCCAAAAATTCCCAATTTCACTTTACCGGTCATGGTTTTGTTTTTTTATTTGATCGAGTGATTCGTTAGTTTCCTAGTTATCGGGAGTACCGTCTCGAATCCAACTTTCCAGTTTGTCAATATCGCATTGAATCAATTGATTGCCTCCCTTTGGCATCGGTGAATAAGGACTCTTATGTTTGATCGCCCCCAGAAATGAACCGCTTAAGGCCAAATCGGAAGCAAGCGTATAATTGTCCATGGTGATGCCCCCCAAAGCCACATCGGACTTATGGCATATGTAACAATTAGCAGATAAAATGGGGACCACATCATTTAGGTAGCTAATGTTGGTTGTGTCGCAGGACGCACTGCCATATAGATCTAGCTCATTGTCACTGTAACAACCCGTAAACGAGAGGAAGTAAATCAATGAAACTAATGCAATACCGGCTCCTAAGTAAACTTTCATGTGCTCTTGATAAGGTGGGTTAATTATTTTGGGCGCCATCAGCGACCCAGATTTTGATTTTAGCAATCTGACAATTATTCAATTTAGGACTTGGTGAGGGTGGCATTGAGATTCCATTTCCAATGACAACATTGTACAACTTGCCGGACACTGCCGCAGATCTAATGCCGTCATATGAGTCAAGATGAATGCCATTGAATGCTCCAGCTCCTGAATGACAGCCTTTGCAGGTGTTGAATATCAAGGGTTGAATATCTTTGGCGAATCCCACTGCGCTAGTATCGCAGCTACTTTGAACACATGACAGATCCTTTGCTCCTTGTTGTATCCACGTTGCAATGATAGCAATTTGTTGCGGAGTCAATCTTGCCATAGGCGGAGGAGGCATCACTTTGTCGGCCTTGTCTTCTGTAATTTTCTCGTATATCTCACTGCCATTCAGATCAAAGGGTTTTATTTCCTTAATGATATTCGCATAAGAATTCAGGATAATTCCCTTTTCCTGAGTGATAGCATCATGACATCCGCTGATCGCACAACTTGAGATCAATAAAGGTAGAACCTGTTGTTGAAAGAATACCACATTGGAATCGCAAAGCACTTCTGTTTGTCCAGTTGTGTCCAGTCCAGTCGTGTCAATCGGATCAACGATATCAGGCAATGCCGGATTGTGCTTACATGCTGTAAACATGAAGCTGAAAAAAAGTAGTCCAGAAAAAATGGCGATCAATACCGAGTTGCGCATACAATTATTTGTTCTTCTCCAAATCTAAGGCTCTTTGAAGCTAAACTATTGTTCTTAGTAGTTGAAATGGGATTTTTGAATACCCAATCGGATACTCAGCGTTCTATACGCCATTTTATGCCAATTAGTTGGTCAAACCGTAACAACTTTAGGTCTAGATCAGCTGCCGCTCATCCAATATTTGAAGTTTGCAATGCGATCAAAGGGCACCACAATATCCTGATCAATTGATGGAGAGAGCTCCAATTTGATTCGGGATTTTGGATAAGCATGCATTTCTTTAATAGAATTTCTCTCAACGATAAATTGACGGTTGACGCGAAAAAATTTGAGCGGGTCGACCATTTGCTCGACTTGTTCGAGGCTAAAATCAAAAGGAAATCGCTTGCCCGCATTTGTAACCAACAAAGTGATCTTGTCTTCAGTATAGAAATAGGCGATTTCATCGGAAGTGATTAACTGGATATTTGGCCCAAGTTTTAGTAGAAATCGCTTTTGCCAATTTTGTTGTAGGGGCTTATCAATGCCTTCTGCGATCGATTGGAAGTCGGCGGCCCAAGTCCTCAAGGAGTCCAATTTGTCCAAGGACTGTTGCAAGCTGTCCAACTTGATGGGCTTGAGCAGATAGTCTATTGCATGACTCTTGAATGCCTGGATTGCATATTGGTCATAAGCAGTGGTGAAAATGACTGGGACGAGAACTTCCACATGTTCAAAAATGTCAAAGCAGGGGCCATCAGCCAAATGGATATCCATGAGGATGAGATCCAGATTCGGTTGTTGCTGAAACAATGCGACGGTGGTCTCAATAGAATCAGTAATTGCCAGCACTTCAGCCTCTGGCCTCAATTCTTGAAGCATTTTTTGTAACCTTCTGGCTGCAGCAGGCTCGTCTTCAACTATTAGTACCTTCATATGATCGAGTTCTTATTTTTTGGAAAAATCCACTATCCGTGGAATTCCAACGGTAAACTGGGTTTCATTTTCTTCCACCACAACTTGCCCTTTTTCCAACAATCGGTATCGGCTCAGGATATTCTGTAAGCCAATTCCAGATGATTTCTCGGGCTTTGCTTTTCGTTGTAATGTATTGGTAACCCATAATTTATCATCCTTGTCAAATATTCGTACGCTCAGAGGCCTAGCCTTAGAAATGATGTTGTGTTTTATGGCATTCTCCACAAGCATTTGAAGAGCCAAGGGAGGAACCATTCCACTTTCATCATCGATGCCAATATCAATGTGCAGATTGCCGGTAAATCGTTGATCCACCAAAAAAATGAAGTTCCGCACCAATTCCATCTCTTCTTTCAAAGAGATAAGGTCTGTTTCCCCAAATTGTAGGATAGACCTGTAGAAATCGCTTAGATTCTCTACATAGCTCACTGCCGCAGAGGAATTCTCTTCAATCAGCGCCGTCAAAGTATTGAGACTGTTAAATAGAAAATGAGGGTTTATTTGATTCTTTAAGGAGTTAAATTGAAATTCAATTCGTTCTTTTTGCAATGTTGCTCGTCGTCGGAGTGTCGTTTCTCTTTGCTTTATCAGCACATAAACGCCTCCTCCCAAGCAGACAATCAACAGGAGGGCAAACCAAGAGTTGGCGTAAAATGGAGGCTTGATTACAAAGGAGTAAGTAGACTGGGGAGCATTTTGGAATTGATTGCTAGTTGCGACCTGGAGTTGAAATTCATATTTGCCAGGACTAAGATTGGAATAATTGACTTCCATGTCTCTTGTATACCTCCATTCCTTATCCTGGCCAATTAATCGATAGCGATATCGTATTAGTGATGGATTGGAATACCATGAGCCCTGAAATTGAAAGGTCAAAAAGTTCTGCTGGTGGCTGAATTCAATTGAAGTCCTTCCCAGTACTGGCTCCTGCATATTTAGCACATTTAGCAGTTCCAGACCTGGCCTAGTGGGCCTATAGCTCAGGCCCTGCAAGGCCTGATATTTCAATAAGCCTTGCTGTGTGCCAATCCAGATGTTATTGTTATTGTCTATTGTATAAGAGTTAATATTGGGTTGTATACCCTTCAATCCTGACTCCTGATCGTAGTATGAAAACTGCTTGGACGCAGGATCATAGCGATCAATTCCTTCGGGGTGCACGATTAGTATTCTGTCCAACTTGTCCTTGATCAACATACTTATTTCAGTATTTCGAAGGCCTTGTTCGATCCCATGCGGGATCAGGCGATTATTGTTGAATTCGTATAAGCCATTTCGACCTGTTCCCATCCAAACACTTCCCTTTGAATCGACTGCAATAGAGTACACGGTCCTGGTATTAGGGATCAAAGCTTTGGGATATTGTTCAATCTTACCATCCCGCATACTTGCAATTCCTTTGCCATCGGTTGCGAACCATATATTGCCCAATTGATCGCCGGTGACCTGATATATGAAGCTGGTCCCGATGGCCTTTTCTGCATGAAGGTTTTTGATTTCAATTTTTTTTTGAAGCATGGGATCTTCATCGAGGTCAATTTGAAATACTCCTCCAAGTGTTGCCATCCAGACAGAATTTCCTTTGGTATACATTGACAGGATGCTCTCGTTGTTTAGGCCATCTCTAGTGCCGATCTGACGAAATTTATTGCGGGATGGCTGATAGATAAACACATAATTGCCAAAGGTGCCTAGCCAAATATTGTCGTATTGATCTTGTGCGATACTTACAATGTTGAGAGGTAGCGGAGTCTCTATTTTTCGTATTTGACTAATATTCTCGTCTGTAATTGATTGAAGGAACAATCCTTTTGCAGTTCCTACAAGAAAGCTCCCATCAAACAGACTATAAATTGCCTGCGCATTAGGCACAGAAGCCTCCAGAAAAGAAAACAGGAGATTGGTGGATTGTAGCCCCTGATCAGGACTTCCAATCCACAGATTGAATTCTTGGTCGCAATGCAGAGCACTAATTCTGGTCTTGCGTTGTGAGGGCACAAAAGTGTTTGCTTTCCAAATGTCATTTTCAGTATTAAAACTGATTAGTCCATTGCTTTCAGTAGCTACCCATAATTCACCGGAGGCGGCCGGTTCGATGACTTTGACGACACCATATGGCCAAGTCGACATTATCGGCTTAGCTGTCAGCGTCTTCGAGTTATATTTAAGAGGTGATTGATCATATCTCCCAATCCAGATATTGCCTGATTCGTCATTCAATAGGGATTGAATGATATCGCTTGGGATCCCTGATTGGGCAGGGGCTTTGACCACCGATTTTTTATTGTTTTGAAACTTGCAAAACCAAACACCATCGTCGGTTGCCGCCCAGATATTGCCCCTTTGATCAGCGATAGTCGCGTATATTTCATTTGATGGCAATCCATCCTTAGTGCTGAAGGCGATCATTTTGTCTTGCATTGCAAGCCACATTCCCGCACCGTAAGTTGCTATCCAGAGATTCCCTGCATGGTCCTCGGTAAAGCCTTTGATAGGAACATTCGGCCACCCTTTTCTTGGCCATTTGAGTAATTGATTATTTGATAATTCTCCAATATCGCCCTCGGCATAGCCGATCCATACTTTTCCTGATTTGGATTCAAAAATTGAGGTGACTGATTGGCTACCCGAGCTGCCTGGCAAATCGTAGAAATGGTAGTCAAATCCGTCATATCTGAATAAGCCCTGATCTGTGCCAACCCAAATAACGGCTTGCTGATCTTGGTGGATCGCCTGAATCTTGAGATCAGTCCAGGTTTCTTTCCAGGCGTGTTGATTGAGAAAATGGGTCTGAGCTTCAAGGGTCCAATTGACTCCCGCCAGGACGACCAGACAAATGCTGATTCGGATCTTAAAGCTTTGGAAGCAGGACAATTTGAAGCTTGACATTAATTTCTTCAGCTATTTTTTGATATACAATCTTTGGAATTTGAATCTGGTGGTCATTCAGAAGAACGACAAATTCTGCTTTGAGATCAAGCGAACCTGGCTTGACCTGCACACTTCCTTTGATGATGCGCTCCATTTTGACACCGTGTACATTTAGCATGCCTTTGGCTCGGATAGGGTATAAGCCTGGCTTCGTGACGTCAATAGGATCTATTAATTTGCCGCTGAAAGTCGCATTTGGGTACAAATCGCTTTCCATATAATTTTCATTGAAATGCTCTTGCTGCAAGGGCGAGTTGAAGCCCTTCAAGCTTCTTATAGGAACGGAAAATGCAAAGGACCCTTTGTCGATATCAACTATGCCTGAGAGCTTCTGTGATTTTGCCTGGATTAGCTCAAGTGGCGCTTCGGATGCAAAGCTTATTTGTCCGTCATGGGCGGTGTAAGCGACCTGTTGGGCCGACAGATTTGTCAGCGAATAGAAGGATGTAGCGAGTATAAACAAAAGTCTAAGCATCAGAAATTAAAATTCAACAACAAAATTACAGCTTGTGAGCCTAGAGTGTAAAATAATAGGCTTAGTTGGGAAATATAGCAGCCGAATCGGGCAATTGATTGAAAAATGGCTGATTTGATTCAATCTTAAAATCCATTTTCTTCATATTGGAACACTTTTCCAGCCGAAATGAAGGCCTTCGAATCGGATCGGAACGGCAATACGGGAAGATCTTCGGTAGAATACAAATTCAGCGTTCCTGGATTGTCTGACCAAGCATATCGTACCGTGATCGGATCGATAGCTGATTTTGAGAGCAGTATGATCCTATCATTTTTAAGTATGGCATCAGCCCAGTGGTATACACCGTCTGAGCCAGCCAGGGCAAATCCTTGTATAGGCTGCAATTTGTTCTTTTGCTTCAAATGCGTTCCTTTTAGGTCAAAGCTGACCACCACCTGATGACCTCTAATTATCAATTGATCAAATACAGGAGCCTGGTATAGTACCGGCTTGCGGTAAGCTAGATTTAGTGCGGCCAATGCCAACCTTTTACCTAGAGTCTCCTTATTGGGTGGATGTATATCCAGCGCGTCTCCAATATCAATCGCAGTCGCTATCGCTGTATTTGGCAATTTCAAAGCTTGCATCTGTCCCGCACGCAGTTCAGCCCAGCTGCTTTCACCTGGCTCGGGCAACATGGCGTGATGATTGGCTAACTGCACAACCAGGAATGGCATCTTACTTTGCTTCCATTGGTCACGCCAATCTTCGATTAATGCTGGGAGTAGTGTACCATATTCCTCTCCACGCGAATCATTTGATTCGCCCTGATACCAAATGACTCCCTTCACTCTGAATTTGGTCAAAGGTGCGATATTGGCATTGTACAGAAGACCAGGATGCGTAAAGATGCTACCGTTGGGAACATCTGGTTTTGGAAAAGTTTTGGCGTCAATTGCTTGCCCGATTTTGAATTTCCATTTCCCATTCAGAATTGGATTTCCCCAAAATGCATTGGTGTACATCCCACCATTACCTCCAATATCAAATACCCTCACGACCAGCACATTTCCCTTCTCTTTCAATACTTTGCTTGGGAAATAATAGTTGCGAAAATCGCGATTGCCAAATCCTTCACCGATCTGTACGCCATTGAGCCAGACAATATCGTAGTCATCGATTTGATTGAGTGCAATATTGAAAGTATCACCTATGGCCCCAGCCGGACGATCAAATTCTCGTCTAAACCAGGCTTCACCATCATGATCCTTGTAGCCGACATTTTCCCATAGGTTAGGAACCTCAAATTCGACCCAATCACTAACATCCATTTGCGGCATATACCATTTTTCCTGCATTCCTGGAGATTTGAGGTAATAATCAGCGTCCCAAGTTTTGCGATATTCAGATAGATCCGTTAATAACTGCTTTGATGATTTTCCGGTTTTGGTACTCAGGTTGACGGCGCTGATAAATTGTGGGAATGCACGCAAGGCTTTTTCGCTCATCCAGGTTTCGATTGATGTCGCACCCAGATTGCTACTTATCAACCCGATTGGCACTTGAAGCGAGTCATAGAGATGACGGGCAAAGAAATAGGCAGTTCCAGACAGGTGGCCAATGGTATTGACATCTGCGATTTCCCAGTACCCACCTTTAATATCAGTAGCGGGTTGGATATCTGTGTCAACCTGCACATTGATAAATCTAATCTCTTGAGCTTTTGGCGAAAGCGCATCAGTGGGCTTTATCTTAAGCATGTCTATAGTAAACTGCATATTTGACTGGCCAGCGCAAACCCAGATTTCGCCAAATAGAATGTCTTTTATATTTATCGTATTGCTTCCTTTGATCACCATCTGATGAGGGCCACCTGCTGGAAATGGACCCATAGACAATTGCCATTCACCTTTGGAGGAAGTAATTGCCGTTTGGGTTGAATTGGCTATAGCAACAGTTATTTTTTCGCCTGGATCGGCCCAGCCCCATATTGTGACGGCGGTATCGCGTTGCAATACCATATGATCCTGAAACAAAAGTGGGAGCCTGACTTTGGCTTCTGCATTCATGACGAGCAGTAGGGGCAAGAAGGCAAATAAGAATCTATTTGCGACATTCTGAATCCCATAGGAATGCAGGCTTTTCATAAGCTGGAGATTGAAATTGTAAGCGTGCAAATAAACTTGGTATGTTTAAACATACGAATTATATTTAGGAGCGCAAAGTCCTGCAAAATCGACATGAAATTGCTTTTCTACTTTGCAGGCATCAAAGATACTTTACTCTATAACGCCAAAAATCTACTTACATGCTAAAATGCGATAAAGCTGGTGGGTCAACAACCTTGTTACCGCTTGTATACTTCTTCTTTCCGCTATTAGTATGTTTTCTTGCATTGGGTAGTTGTGGCGATAAACGCGACTGCAAAGTCGAAACGTTGACGGACAAGCCATCTATTGCAAAATCGGGGGATGCGTGGACCGAATTGCTTCACAATCGCAAAGGGTGGATTGCAGGCGATGGTATTTTTGCAATTCCTTTGGATGGCAAGGAGTTTGTTCCAGCTACTGATTCCACCCGCACACTTTTCTTGTTTAGCGACTCGCTTATCGGCGAACTGGACAAGGACGATGAACTTAAGAGTAAAGATCAATACAGTTTTGTCAACAATGTGGTCGCGATATTGAAGGGCTCGGAGCCCAAGAAAGAAAACATGGAATTCATTTGGCGAAAGGATGCGGAAGGCAAACCTACGTCCATGTTTAAGCCCAATACTCCTAATACCAAACCTGGTGAATACTATTGGATGGGCGATGGTTTTGTCAATATAGATGCCGATAGTACGCTATACATTTTTGCTTATCGCATCAAGCATGTCGATCCAGTGGAACATTTTTTCGATTTCGAACAAGTGAGTGTTTCCTTACTGGCAATTCCCAAAGGCAGTACACCGCCATTTGATAGCATCAAACAGATCGAAACACCTTTCAGATTTCCTTATCAAGGAACATCTCTGAGCACCTTCGGCAATGGTATCATGGTCAATACTAAAAGTGCGGGTGCTCCAAATCCCGACGGCTATATCTATGTCTATGGCTCAGGTGGACCAGCCATTGATTTGTTGAGCGCACGAGTTTTGCCAAAGGATTTTGAAAACTTTGATGCCTGGACATTTTGGAATGGTAAGGAATGGATAAAAGACTATAATCAGGTAAAAGCATTGACAAGTTCAGTATCAAACGAATTGAGTGTAAGTCCAATCGGCAACAACAGGTATATCGTTGTGCATCATTTGATGGGCATGTCCAATGAAGTTGCTGTTCAGGTAGCCAAATCACCTGTCGGACCTTTTTTCCCAATTCGCGAAGTATGGCATTGTCCTGAAGTGGAGCTTGACTTGGATTACAACACATACAATAGCAAGGGATTTCCGCATCTTTCCAAACCCGGCGAATTGTTGGTTAGTTATAATGTCAATTCCTTTGATTTCTTCAATGACATTATCAAAGATCCGACGCTTTGCCGGCCAAGATTTATCAGTGTCAAGGTGAACTAATTTTATCCATAAGTTATGAAAGCAAACATCAAATTCTTTTCCAGATTTCTCTTTGGGATTGTGTTTGCAACGCTACAGACATTTTCTGTCCAGGCTCAAGTATGGCCACAGAACGGGGCTCTGCTGACTCAAGGTTTTATAGATTCCATCCATGGAGAGAGTCAAGATTTTCTTCAAAACCTAAGGCCTGGAAATATAGCGCTATTGCTAGATGGCTCTAAACCCCGGGAGTACATAGAGTTCAAATCGCAAAAGATTCCGGTGAAGCTGCCTGAATTTGTAACATTTATCTGGTCAACGTCGATTTCGCCAAGCAACATGGGTGGGGCAGCGCATTATACTTTATCGGTCAATGGAGAGAAATCCATGGAGTTTGACTCGCCAGCGGAGAACGATAAACGAGATTGGACAAAGAAGAACGAGAACGGTATTGAATTGTCTTTTGTGTTTACTCGATTATGGGACAATTTCAAAGACCATTACGGTTACATGTTGCTGAAAGTGCCATCTAAACTATTAAAAGCTAATCAGGCTCAAAGATTTCGCATTGATCAGAGCAAGTCGAAGGTTGGCGATTTGTTGATGGCATTTCAGGACACCATATTCAATGAATGTCATGTATTTGCCTTGCCAACGCTATTAAAGACCGAAGCCGGTCCCAAGCAGCTTTTGCAGGTAGAATGTGTGCATTTGGGCATTCCAGTAGAATGCAGAATTGAACTCGATGGCCTTCTGCTCGATAAAGAATTGATGTTTCCCGGCAAAAACACATTTCAATACCAAATTGAACCTACGCTTAGAACTAAGCTTGCCAAATTGACGGTCAATAGTTCAATCTCTAGTTATGTGAAGGAATTGTCATTGAAGCCGGTGGCCTTGAAGGAGGTTTATTTGCTTCCTCATTCGCATGTCGATGTTGGATTCACACATGTGCAGGACACTGTGGAGAAAATGCAATGGCAAAACTTTGAAACAGGAATTGAACTCGCCAAAGCAACCGCCGATTATCCCGTTGGTGCCCGATCAAAATGGAATGTGGAAGTTATGTGGGCCGTCGAGGGTTATCTCAAGCAAGCTAGTCCTGAGAAAAAGGCTGCTTTTGTTGATGCTGTCAAAAAAGGATGGATTGGCTTGGATGCTGTGTATGGAAATATGTTGACGGGTATTCAGAAGCCAGAGGAGCTTATTCACAACATGGCATTTGCCAATCGATTTGAAAAGGAATATGGCATCAAGACCGAAACAGCGATGATTTCAGATGTGCC
>JBDSUZ010000008.1:0-8669 GCA_039927395.1 Saprospiraceae bacterium
TACGGAAATAAGATTTTCAAAAAAAGTGTCTCTGCTCCGGTCGAGACACTTTTTATTTATCCCCATTTGATCTAAGAAGATTGCCAAGCCTACAAATCCATCAAAAGGATCTAGGTTTCAGTTTCAAAAGATCATTTACTCTCGAATAACTTAAAAGACACAATGGGAAATTTAATTCCTCTAAAGACTTCGTTTAACCTTCCTGATGGAAGAGAAGTCACCCTTGAAACTGGTAAGCTAGCAACACAGGCCGATGGTTCTGTAGTTGTAAGACTTAACAATACTATGATCCTAGCTACTGTGGTTTCTGCCTATGAAGCTAAAGATGGTCAATCGTTTTTCCCGCTGTCAGTAGACTATCAGGAGAAATTCGCTGCAGCAGGTAGAATCCCTGGAAATTTCTTTCGCAGGGAAACTCGTTTGAACGATTATGAAATACTGATCTGCCGTCTTGTCGACAGAGCTATTCGTCCTTTGTTTCCTGACGGTTACATGAATGAGACACAAGTCATTTTGACGCTAATCTCATCAGATCCTGAAACTATGCCAGACGCTTTGGCCGCATTAGCAGCTTCGGCCGCACTAGCAGTGTCAAATATTCCATGGGATGGTCCAATCTCTGAGGTGCGCGTTGCCAGAATCAATGGTCAATGGCAAGTCAATCCGGAACGTACAGCATTGAAAGAAGCGGATATCGATATCATTGTCGGTGCTACTTTGGAAAATGTGACTATGGTAGAAGGTGAAATGAAAGAATGCTCCGAAGCTGAATTGATCGAAGGTATCAAGGTTGGTCATGAAGCGATCAAAACTCAAATTAATGCTCAACTTCAATTAGCAGCACTCGTAGGCGAAAAGGCGACCGTTAAACGTGTATTGCCTGAAGCTCCAAAAGATGCTGATGTAGAAGCTTTGGTTGAATCACTTTGTAAAGAAGGATTTATCCGCGTTGCCAAAAGTGCACTTGACAAAGGAACTAGGAAAGCTGAATTTAAAGTTATTAAAGAAAGCCTTAAGGCCCAAATCAAGGCCAATCAAGGCGAAGAATATTATGGACAGAAGTCTTCTCTTGTCGATATGTATTTCGACAAAATCAAGAAGAAGACGGTTCGTCAGGTAGTACTTGATACTGGCGTTCGTCTTGATGGACGCGCTACAGATCAGATTCGTCCAATTTGGTCTGAAGTAGATTATTTGCCAAGTACACATGGCTCGGCGATATTTAATCGTGGAGAGACTCAAGCACTTGCATCATTGACATTAGGCACCAAACTCGATCAGCAGATGATCGATACTTCGGTTGCCCTATCATTTGACAAATTCATTTTGCACTATAATTTCCCGGGATTCTCAGTAGGAGAAGTAAAACCTCAGAGAGGTCCAGGAAGGAGAGAAGTAGGCCATGCTAACTTAGCTGCCCGCTCACTCAAAATGGTAATGCCTAAAGATTATCCATACACGATTCGTCTTGTATCTGATATTCTCGAGTCCAATGGATCCTCTTCTATGGCTACAGTGTGCTCTAGCTCATTGGCGCTAATGGATGCAGGTGTGCCTATCAGGTCTGCTGTATCAGGTATCGCGATGGGTTTGATCACCGATGGCAAGAACTATGCGATACTATCAGATATCCTCGGTGACGAAGATGCACTGGGCGATATGGACTTTAAAGTTACTGGTACTGAAAATGGTATCTGTGGTTGCCAGATGGACATCAAAATTGACGGCTTGCCATACGAAGTGATGGAAAGAGCCTTGATTCAAGCTAGAGCTGGAAGAATCCATATATTGGGTAAAATGGCAGAAACCTTGAGCCAAGCCAATGATGACTTGAAACCGCATGCTCCGCGTATGGTTGAACTGGTAATCGAGAAAAGCTTCATTGGAGCTGTCATCGGACCTGGAGGTTCGATCATCCAGAAAATGCAAGAAGAAACGGGAACAACTATCAATATCGAAGAAGTTGATGGCAAAGGGATCGTTCAGATTTCATCCAACAACAAAGAAAGTATCGATAAAGCTGTTGCTCGTATCACGGATATTTCATTCTCACCAGAGGTAGGAGATGTATTTGAATCTACTGTGGCTTCGATCATGCCATATGGTGCTTTTGTTGATTTCAGAGGCAAGAGTGGACTGTTGCACGTATCAGAAATCTCTCACAACAGAGTTGACAATGTGGAAGATGTGCTAAAAGTTGGTGATAAGATCAAAGTAAAATTGCTAGAACTAGATAAAAAGACTGGAAAATTCAGATTGTCTGCCAAGGTCTTGATCCCAAGACCTGAACGCAAGCCAAATTCATCTGAAGAGTGATCCTTGAATTAAGTTAAATCTTGAAATATGAAAAGCGGCTCCAAAAGGGCCGCTTTTTTTGTTTGATACAAGGACAGCAGATTTCTGCTTCCAATAAAACTAGAAATCCTCTATTTTATAAGTAGTTTTGAGTTACAACCGAAACCCTTTTTGTATGAAGCGCATCTTGACCTTTTGCCTCTTAATATGTCTTATTATCCCATTTAACCTAAAGTCGCAGGATCAGGAAGAGCCGCAGGTTGGATGCCATTTTACCAAACAAAAAGTACACTGTGAGGCACTCACAGAGGAACAAGAGCGCTATGTACGAGCTACTAAGGCCCGTAGCGACACCTTTAATATCCTAAATTATGACATTAGATTAAATGTCACAGATTTTGCCAATAAGCGGATCTCCGGCCATTGTATTGTCAAATTTACCCCAAAGATGGACAATCTAGATTTTATCAATTTAGACCTCGAGGCCTTGACTACCGACTCTGTATTACAAGATGGCTTACCCATCAGTTTTGACATTGCAAGCCCTTTCCTCAAAGTAAACTTGAATCAGACGATCAGCATTGGAGATACAGTGTCGCTGGATATATACTACCGCGGTACTCCTATTACAAGTTCTAGTGGTTTTGGCGGATTCTATTTTGAAGACAATATTGCCTACAATTTGGGTATCGGATTGAATGATTCGCCGCATAACTATGGCCGCGCTTGGTATCCTTGTTTCGACAATTTCGTAGAGCGAGCCACTTATGACTTTACGATTATCGCTCCTCCGGGTATGAAAGGCTATGCCATTGGCGAATTTATTGACGAAACGGTAGACCTTGACAACCGCAATATTCGCCGTTATCGAATGAACCAATTACTGCCAACTTACCTGACGGGTATTGCGGTCAGTACCTATACCTCGTATGAATTTGTCTACGATGCTCTCGATGGTCCTATTCCTGTGCGCTTAGTCGGCAAGCCTGCTCAGATGAATAATTTCAAGGAGTCATTCCAACAGTTGGGTGATGCCATTGATGTATTTGAAAAATGGTATGGCCCTTATATCTGGAGTCACGTTGGTTATGTATTGACTACACGTGGTGCGATGGAGCATTCTACAAGCATTGCCTATCCGGCGAGTTCCGTGGACAATGGCAAACCAAGTAACCGTCTGATGTCGCATGAACTGTGTCACCACTGGTGGGGCAATATGTTGAGCCCTGAAACACAGGCAGATATGTGGATAAAAGAGGGAAATGCAGAGTATGGAGCTCATCTATTTGTGGAATATACAGAAGGTACTGATGCATTTGCACAAGAGGTTAAGGCAAATAACCTTAAGACCATTAAGACTGCACATCTTGATGATGATGGTTACAAGGCACTATCGCCGATGCCGCAAGAGCAAACTTATGGAACAACCACATACAATAAAGGTGCTGCTATGATTCACAATATGCGTGCGTTCTTGCAGGATTCACTATTTGCCAGTGGCCAAAGGAAAATGCTTGAAGACAATCTGTATGCCAACTTAAATGCACATACCTATCAAGAGCAAATGAGTCTTGCTACGGGAGTAGATATGACGGATTATTTCAATAACTGGGTATTCAATCCAGGATGGGCTGATTATGAAATAGACAGTCTACGTAGCACCCAATCGGGTGGAGACTGGCAAGTCCAGACTTTTGTGCAGCAAAAGCTAAGAGGAACCAGTCAAATACATAAACAGGACCCAGTGTGGGTAAGATTTATCGGATCTGAGCTGCAATATGAAGATCGCAGGTTTGTTGCTGATGAGGAATTCAGTGAATTTGATGTTACAATTCCATTTCAACCAGTTGCCGCAAGTATCAACCCTGACAATCACCTCAATATTGCTTCCTTCGTCGATGGTGGGAAGATCTATACAGGGAAAACCTTTAGTTCAGGAAATACACGCATCTCATTGGATTTCAACAAATTAGTTGATACTTCTTTGCTATATGTGGAGCATCACTGGACAGCACCAGATCCGATGCTTGTAAATCCTCAAAATATCCAACTATCCTCTACTAGTTATTGGAATGTCGTAGGAATCATTCACGAAGGTTCACTCGTTAAGGCCAATATTAATTATTCAAAGGGAAATGAGCTTGACAATGAATTGTTGCTTGTAAATGAAGATTCCTTGTTGCTTATGTACAGACCTGATGCTAGCGCTGAGTGGTCGGTGTATGCTCACTATGTGCAGTGGAAATTTAGCCCTACAGATGGAAATGGATTTCTTAAGATTGATGAATTATTGCCGGGGCAGTATGCGCTCGCTAAAGGCCCGCAACCAATTTCAGCGACTGATAATCTCTCGACTGCAACCAATATTCAACTATTCCCGAATCCCGCACAAGAGGAAATTTACCTTTCATCTGCAACTTTGATTGCAGGTACCTACCAATACAAAGTATTTGGATTGCAAAGACAATTGTTTCAGCAAGGTTTGATGCAAAATGTGCAGGGTGATCCCGCTATTTCAATTAAAGACCTGCCTGAAGGTCATTTTTACATTCAGTTGATCGATGTGAGATCAGGGAAGGTATCAACTGCAGCATTTCAAAAGTTTTGATTTTGATGGCTCTTAATTTATGGTGCTGAGCGCTTCGGATTTGGATTGATTGCTTAGATCGTGCAATAGTAGTAGTGCATCCATCGGACTGAGGGTGTTTACGTCCAATTGCTCGAGTGTTTGCTTCAATTGAGCAGCGATGGGATCGGCGCTTTCGAAAATACTCAACTGATATTGTTGTTTGCCGAGTGATTTTGTGTCGGCCTTATTCTTGATCTTATCGTTATCGATGGATTGAGTTTCGAGGTGGGAGAGGATTTGTCGTGCCCTATCAACTACCAATTTGGGCATGCCGGCCATTTTTGCGACATGGATACCAAAGCTGTGTTGGGATCCTCCAGCCTCTAGTTTTCTAAGGAATATGATTTGGTCCTTTGTTTCGAGCACAGCAACATGATAATTCTTTATTCTTGGATGTTTTTCTGCTAGTTCATTTAGCTCATGGTAATGCGTAGCAAAGAGAGTTTTTGGCTTTGCTACAGGATTATCATGCAAGAACTCAGCGATCGACCAGGCAAGTGAAATACCATCATAGGTGCTAGTACCCCTGCCAATTTCATCCAAAATGATTAGGCTCCTTGTCGATATATTATTTAAAATGGAAGCAGTCTCATTCATTTCAACCATAAATGTCGACTCCCCACTTGACAAGTTGTCTGAGGCTCCGACTCTTGTAAATACCTTATCAACTATACCAATTTTGGCGGAGTCAGCGGGAACGTAGCTTCCTATTTGCGCCAAGATCGATATCAATGCGGTTTGACGTAGTAGTGCAGATTTACCTGACATATTTGGTCCTGTGATGACCATCATCTGTGTATCCTCGGGGTCGAGGATGATGTCGTTTGGTATATATGACTGGCCGGCTGGCATTCCGTATTCGATCACAGGGTGACGTGACTGCGAGAGTTCAATTTTGAGGCCATCATTCATCTCCGGCTTGCAGTATCGATATTTTTGGGCAATCATGGCAAAGCCAATAAGACAATCTAATTGGGCGATTAATTGACTATTTGCTTGCAATCGAGGTATGAAATCGCCCGAAAATCTAAGCAAGTCTTGAAAAATATCAGTTTCCAGAGTGATCATTTTCTCTTCCGCGCCAAGGATTTTACTCTCCAGTATCTTAAGCTCTTCGGTGATATATCGCTCGCCACTGGTCAATGTTTGTTTGCGAATCCAATCTGGTGGTATACCTACGGCATCCTTGAATCTTGCTGTGACTTCGAGGTAGTATCCAAATACAGCATTGTATCCAATCTTAAGATTTGGAATACCTGACTTTTCGGCCTCTCTTTGTTGAATACTCAACAAGACCTCTTTGCTGTTGAAAACCAGGCTCTTCAATTCATCTAATTCTTCATTGATTCCCTTTTGAACAAAACCACCCTTTGAAGTATTCACGGGGGCATCAGCTATAAGTGTTTGCAGAAGTTTTTGTTGCAGATCGAGGCAAGGATTCAAGTTTTCAATGATATTTTGAAAAGATGGATCCGCTGATTGAAGGGCTATTTTCTGTATTTCTTGAATGCTAGCTAGCGCAATCGCAATTTGCCGCAGATCACGTGGATTTGTCTTGCATAGGGCGATTTTGGCGCATTGTCGCTCGAGGTCGCCAATGATTTTGATTTCTTGCTGATATTGTTGGCTAACATCTTTATTGGAGATCATCCATTGCACAATCGCCTGACGATGTTCAATACCTACCAGATCAGTTAGTGGCATCAGGAGCCACCTTCTTAGCAGTCGCGCTCCCATGGGTGACACAGTGCCGTCGATAACCTGCAGCAGAGAAGTGCCGCCAGCATTGGAGGCCTGAACGAGCTCGAGGTTTTGGATCGTGAATGGGTCCAGCCAAACCGATTGATTGGCATGTATACGTTGGATGCGGTGGATATGCGCTACTCGGCGGTTTTCAGTAGATTCGAGATAATGCAGAATCCCACCTGCTGCGGTTTGTCCAGCGATTAGATCTTCGATTCCAAATCCCTTCATACTACTAACCTTGAAATGTCGCAGTAGTTGCTCATTGGAGAATTCGGACTGGAAAAGCCAATCATCGCAAGGGTATGTATTCCAACTTGATCCAAAATGCTTTTGAAACTCGTTGCGAAATTGCTTGCCGAAGATTATTTCAGTTGGTTGAAAAGTCTGGAACATCTTTTCGGTATGCGAAAGATTGCCTTCAGTGACTAGAAACTCACCTGTGGATAAATCCAAAAAAGCTAGTCCAATATGATCTTTGTCGAGGAAAAAGAGACTGCCTAGATAATTATTTATCCTATGATCGAGCAGTTTGTCATCGACTACGACTCCAGGTGTAATTATCTCCGTCACTCCTCGTAGCACGATCTTTTTTTCTTTGCTTGGCTTTTCGAGTTGCTCGCAGATGGCAACTCTATAGCCACCTTTTACCAATTTGGACAGATAGTTGTCAAGAGAATGGTAGGGGAATCCAGCCAGTTCGACGTCCACGCCTCCGTTATTGCGCTTGGTCAATACAATGCCAAGTGTGCGTGCTGTCTTGATTGCATCTTCTCCAAAGGTTTCGTAGAAATCACCAACTCTGAACAAGAGTAAAGCATCTGGGTACTTGGCCTTAATTTGGTTGTATTGTCGCATCAAGGGTGTAATGACGGTAGCTGATGCATGTCCGACGCTATCATTGCTTTTGTCCTCCCTATCGATTGCTTGCCTGGCCAAAAAAAAATACTGTGAAATGTTGAATGTAAGCCCTTATATTTCCCCCTCAAATATATATCCTTTCCCTATATCAATTCCCATTCCCCCCTTTTAGTTCCCAATTTTAATCCCATGATCATTTCTCCCGCTGATTTTTCTATTTTTGGTGCAGATTTAAAAATTTACGAAGCATGACTCAACATTTTCATCACAACGGCAACCAATTTGAAAAGCTCAAACCGGAGCAATATTATAAATTAGTTGAAGCTGTACCGCTGATAACTTTGTTAATTGCTGGCGCTGATGGTCAATATAATTTGCAGGAGACTGAATGGGCAGCAAAGATTACAAAGATCAGAAGCTATGCCAATCATGCATCACTTGGTGATTACTACGAACATGTAGGAATGGTGTTTGAAGAGCGCCTACAGGCCCTGATGAAAGAATTGCCAACTGACACTGAGCAACGCAAGCATGAGATTTCGGAGCGTCTTGATGATCTTAATGAGATTTTGCCTCGACTGCACCCAGATTTCGCCGCTCGTATTTATAAGGACTTGCGCAGCTTTGCTAAGCACGTCGCTCGTTCAAGTGGAGGATTTATGGGCTTTGGAAGTATTTCTGCCAAGGAAGCCAAGTTGATCAACTTGCACATGATTGATCCTATATTCCAAGATGAAGAAGAGGAATAAAGTACAATTGCCAAATATTATGAAGCAGCCTGATTTTGATTTTCAGGCTGCTTTTTTTTCTTATTTTCTTACTTGAAATGAGGCGTGCTGGACTCCATCTTTCCTAATGATTTGCACATAGTAGATGCCAATCGGCAAAGTACTTACATCAGAAGTAATTTGATTTTTGCCTCCAGTAGCCATGGAAATTGCTTCTTGCACGATGCTTCCGCTACTGCTAATTATTTTACAACGAATAGGACCAGGCTGGTCCATATTGAAATTGATATTTACTTGATCTGCCGCTGGATTTGGAACTACTAATAGATCACCAAGATTTGCCGAAGGGTCGTATACACCCAAACTCTGACAATATGGCGAATTTGCATCTTCTAGGCGTAAAATGTACTGGC
>JBDSUZ010000009.1:0-9622 GCA_039927395.1 Saprospiraceae bacterium
CGATGGTCTCGAAAGAAAGTATCAAGTATTGCAGTTGGACAAGAGCCAAATTATCACCAGGACCGCTACTGAGATAACAGGCACTACCAAAAATAGACTCTATCCATCTGATATCGGAATGTTGGTCACCGACTTTTTGCACACGCATTTTGATGATGTAATGAACTACGGATTCACTGCGGATATCGAAAAGCGATTTGACAAAATAGCGGATGGTGACCTAGAATGGCCAAAAATGCTTTCAGCATTTTACGGACCATTTCACGCAGATGTCGAGAAGACATTAGAAGAGGCAACTAGGGCGACGGGTGAACGAGTATTGGGCAAAGATCCTGATAGCGGTCATACAGTGGTCGCGAGAATATCACGATATGGCAAGCCGATCATCATGATTGGCAAGATGGATGAAATAGCAGAAGGAGAAAAGCCGAGATTTGCCAACCTCAAAATTGGCCAAAGTCTTGAGACCATCAATTACGAAGACGCGATGGAATTGTTCAAGTTGCCTTCCGTACTTGGTCAATACAAAGGGCAGGACATTCAGGTGAGTTCCGGCCGATTTGGTCCCTATATCAAATTGGGTGATGCCTATGTCAATCTTCCTCCAAAGGAAGATGTGGCGGAAATGACTTTAGAACGCGCATTGGAGCTCATTGAGGCCAAAGAGGCGGCAGATGCACCAATTGGAATATTCAAAGAGCTACCAGTCACTAAAGGCAAAGGTCGATTTGGCCCTTTCGTCAAATGGAGCAATCTATTTGTCAATATCCCAAGAGCCTATTCTTTCGATACACTAACCATGTCGCAAGCTGCTGAGCTGATTGAAGCCAAATTGGACAAAGAAGCCAACAAATACATTCAGCTTTGGGAGAAAGAAAAAATCTCTGTCGAAAATGGCCGTTGGGGTCCCTTCATCCGCTTTGGCAAGTTGATGATCAAACTACCTAAACTGCCCGATGGTGGCAAAATGTTGCCGGAGCACTGCATCAACTTAAGCCTTGACGATGTCAAAGCGATGATTGAGGTAGAATATCCCGACGCATTTAAGGAAAAGAAACCTGCAGCGAAGAAACCTGCTGCAAAGAAACCAGCCGCTAAAAAGGCGCCAGCAAAAAAAGCACCGCCTAAGAAAGGTTAGAAAATCTGCATTTGTAGAGGCGTAGATTGCTACGTCTCTAATTTTTTACGATCCAGTGGAGAGAGCCTTTTTCTATAGCATAGTTCATCTCACCAATGTAAGTGAACCTGTCAGATATCCCATTTGTCCGTTAAGTTTGCGTTGATAGCGGATTGAATACACGTATACTCCCTTTTCTGCCTTCTTTCCCTTAGCGTATCCGTCCCAAGCCGCAGAAGGGCTCTGATCACTCCAAATCAAGCCGCCCCAACGATCGTAGATCTCATATGAGATGAGTTCAAGGTCAGGCGTGAATGCACTCCATGTATCATTGTTGCCATCGTCATTTGGCGAAAAAGCATTTGGAATGAATACTCGGTCTTCTCTGTCGATCCGAATTTGGTATCTACACGTTGTATCGCACAATGCATTGCCACCACTTAAGAGCAATTCGAGCTCCATTGGTTCATCAGTTCTCAAAATCGGACTGGGACAATCGAAGCAGCTCAATTGGGTGATGTCGGGCCATCGATATATGGCAGCAGAACCGCAAGGCTGCAAGATGGCATCTTCGCCAGCACGTAATATGATCTCCTCATAATCCGGTCGATTCACTATTGGTGCGTCCAGTACTGTGATATCCTTTGTAGCAGTCACAGTATCCACTTGATTGCTCACAGTCAATGACATCGTGTAGGTCCCTGCACTTAAAAACTGCAGAGGCCCTGGATCAGGTAAATTGGAATATCCTACATCCGTGCCCGGTAATTTCCATTGCCAATTTCTTGGTGTGCCGTTTTTGCTTCCGTCATATTGATCCTCGATCTTTGGAAGTAAGAAATCAATGTCCACTAATCTGTCTTTACAAATTGTATCGGCAATGGTTAGACTGAGATCGCCTAAATGACAATTGAAGATTACTGGAGAAGACGGAGTCGAAATCTTAAAAACTTTGGGTATCAAATCCTTGAAATAAACCCTATACGAAGTTCCAGTAAGAATTTCAACATCAAATATTGTGTCTTTTACAAAATAATCAATTGGATTAGTCAAGTTGATCCACTTGTCTCCAAATAAGTATATATTCTTCACTTCAACGGAATCTATATAATTAGCCATTGTATCTGGATCGTAGATTGTGGACAAAGAATAAGTAGCATTTACGCAAAGATTATCTGGATTTAAGTTAACAAAGAAAGGCTTTGGTATTGTATCCTGACCATTTGTAGTATTTGGATTAAAATAAATAAATATAAATAAAACCAATAGTGATTTCATGGATACAAAATTAATATACCTGGAGGTCACTAGGACCTCCAGGTATATGTGAGTTGCTACAATTTAATAAATGGAATGACTTTTGAACTAGTATCAGTGACCACCTTTAGGTAGTAGCATCTGGGAGGAAAGTCAGCTAAATTGATTTTGTTTTGATTCATATCACTTCTAGCACTATAGAAAACCTGCCCGTTTAGATCCACAATTTGTAATCTGGAACCAGATTGGATACCCGAAATTTGTAAAAGATCCTTCGCTGGGTTTGGAAAAATCCTTAATTCTTGGTTTTCACTGTCATAATCCTCAAGTTCCATCTTGACATAGTCAAGTTCAAAAGATGGATCGCCACCATTTGCTTTTCGGGCATTGGGATTGCCTTGGTAAATTGTAAAATATCCATATTCAAATTTTGGATCATCACAGAGGTTTGTTACGGTAATTCTAGCCTCGTAGCATTTTCCAGCAGTAGTTACACCCGATATTTCACCCAATGTAGCCGCTTGGAACCATCCTCTGTTTGTCGGAAGATATAGAAACTCAGCATCCAAGTCAAAATCCGGCATCTGACCTCCACTGGCACTCAGTACTGAAGAGGTATATAAAACAGACGGGGACACCGAGGGTGTCGAACAATCAACTTCTGAGATTTTCACCTGGTAATTTTGAATGGAATTATTTGTAAATTCAATACCTTTAAGAGATATTGAATTTGCACCAGCCACCGTTGGAGTTCCGATATTTATTGTTCTAATCCTCAATAAATCTGAAGAATTCCCATCTGATACTGCCGCTTCTAAGGCGGTACTTGCTCCATAGTTGAAGTCAATATCTAATACCTGTTGGACAGTTGTTTCTACTCGGGCCCATTCAGTTGATGACTCATTGCTACAGCAGTCACGCACCTTGAGATCTACATAATATTTCCCTGATCCTAGAGCAGCTAGTTCAGCGGTAATATCAAGGTTATCTGGTAAATAATCGGCCTTTGCTAAACAAGGGGAGGTCTTATTCCCTGTCCAACCAGATGAATATAGAAGGGAACCATGAGCTCCATACACATCTTCATAAATGTTTAATCGGTATTCATTGACATCAGTCAACGAAATGTTGTTAAGGATGACGTCTTCGCTTGTTTCACAAATCTTTAATGCATTTGCCCAGTTAGACTCCTGCAAGTAATGACTATAGCCATTAATTGTGAAATAGGATCTTGGTCTCACTTCAAGGTAATTAATACCTGAATTAGCTACTCCACTTCCTACATTATGACCTTTCCACAGGGCTGTAAAGTAGGTGTTGCACAAAAAATTGGCATCAATTTCAAAATAACCATTGGCATCCGTGACCACATTTTCTGTTCCAACTCCGGTAACATAAATGGTTAATTCTGCTCCTGCAATGGGAGAGTTCCAGCAATCGTCTCTCAGATAACCCTTAATGGTGCATAGGGCAGCATTAATATCTGTAGTCACTAACATGAGGCAAAGAAAAATGCCCCCCACCCCTTAAAAATGTTTTGAGAAAATCGAAATTTTTCATTGGTAAAGATTTAAAAGATAAAATAAATTATTCGTCAAGTAATCAAGATATTGAATCTAACTGAACATTCCAAATGAAATACCGAATATTATGAAAAATTAACATTCTATTGGGTAATGGGTAAGGAATCGGGAATTTGTAGAGACTTAGCATGCTACGTCTGTACAAAAATGGGATGCTCCTGACCTAGCCCTGAGTAATTATCCTTTATCCATTGACAATCAACTCCGCCGCTCTCTCCAAAGCTCCACTTTCTCCCAACAATGCTTTCAATTCGCGATAGCCCGATTGGAGAGCTGCTATTCGAACTGGGTTGTGGAGAATATCATTTAGTTCAGCTTCGAGCCTGGATTCGTTGAAATCATGCTGAATCAATTCTGTCACCAACGGAGCATCCAGTATCAGGTTGACCAATGAAATATATTTGATCTTGATCAGCTTCTTTGCAATCCAATAAGAAATTGCATTTCCTCTGTAGCAAACGATTTCTGGCACTTCGAATAGAGCGGTTTCCAAAGTGGCTGTTCCGGAAGTGACCAAGGCGGCCTCCGCATGCTGAAGTAAATGATAGGTCTGATTTTCAACCACAGCGATCTTGGTAGAAATTCCTGACTTATCTATGATGTCTTGATACAAGCTTAGAGATTGGGAAGGAGCCCCAGCTATGACGAACTGATGCGACGGAAACCTTGGGGCCATCTGCAGCATTACTCGAAGCATAGCTTGTATTTCCTGTTTTCTACTACCCGGAAGAAGAGCGATTATTGGCCTTTCGTCGAGCTGATTTTGAGTTCGGAAGTTTGGCTCAATCGGATATTTTGGAATTACATCGAGCAAGGGATGACCTACATAATGAGCGACAATGCCATGTTTTGCATAAAATGCAGTTTCGAAGGGAAGTATCACCAATAGGAGGTCGACAAATGCTCTGATCTGTTTGACTCTTCCTTCTTTCCAGGCCCACAATTGTGGTGAAATATAGTAGACGATCTTCAATCCCTTCATTCTCGCCCATCGTGCAATTCTCAGATTGAATCCGGGATAGTCAATCAGTATCAATGTATCAGGTTGAAATGCTACAATTTCTGCTTTGGCCCTATCAAGATTTTTCATGATCGTGCCAAGATGTTTGATCACTTCCACAAAGCCCATGAATGCAAGCTCAGAATAGTGTTTAGAAATATTTGCACCTGCTGCCTTCATCAAATCACCGCCCCAAGCTTGGATGATCGCTTTAGGGTCCTTCCTGAGAATTGCTTTGACAAGATTGGATCCGTGTAGATCTCCTGAGGCTTCACCGACGATTATGAAATAGCTGGCCATACCTGATTATTCGGCTGCGAGCAATTTCAACCCAAATACAAAAAACCACAAGATCATAAGGAGAAAACTAGGCAGGACGACTCCTCGCATCGTGTTGAATTCTTTGCGTTTGCGCAATACTTGAAGCAGCACGGCATCGAGACAGATGGCAAGAATTGCGGAAGTGCGATTGCGAAAGGTGCTTACCCTACCAAGATCGGTGATAATTCCTGCTGATTCCAAACCGTCATAAATACTTAGAAATAGCGCATAACCTACAAATGGCACAGCAAATCCGAGTATTAAACCAAGGTAAAAATTATCTCTTTTTCCCATTTTGTTTCTTGATTATAGAGTCTCGAGCAATCGATTAGCCTCAATGGCTGGGTAATGCGTTAAGTCGTGCATAGAAGGGACTATGCTTGCATAACCATTTTCCAAAGCCCACACGTCGGTATCTTCTCCTGGATCACCGTTGACAAATTCGCCTTTGAGCCAGTAATATTTCTGACCTCTGGGATCCGTTGCATCAGTAAATGATTCGACCCACCGCGCATCTGCCTGACGGCAAACTTTAAATCCCTTAATATCTTCAATAGCACCTTTGGGAATATTGACATTGAGCAATTTGGCTCCATGCATGCCGTGCACGAGAATATGTTGGACAAGTCGGCCAATAAGAATTTTTGATGCGCTAAAATCAGCCTTGAACGAATAGTCAAGCATCGAAAATCCAATGGAAGGAATTCCCTCAAGAGAAGCTTCCATCGCCGCAGACATGGTTCCAGAATAGATGATATTGATCGCCGCATTGGAGCCGTGATTGATCCCCGATAGACAGAGTGCTGGCACTCGTCCGTTGAGTACTACATGTTTTGCCAATTTGACGCAGTCAACTGGTGTACCACTACATTCATAAGCTTCAATGCCATCATAAGCATCAACTGGATGTAATCGTATGGGCGCATGTATGGTGATAGCATGCCCTTGCCCTGATTGAGGCGAATCTGGAGCTACGACCACAGGAGTTGCGAATGGAAGCACAGCTTCGACAAGTGCGCGGATTCCAGGAGCCAGAATGCCATCGTCGTTAGTAATTAATATCAAAGGTTTTACCATGGCGCAAATGTAGGAAATTGATAATGGTCGCGGCAAAGAACCTATTGTCAAATTCCATTTACCGAAGCTGGCATATTGACCAATCACCTACAAGAAGTTAATGGAAAAGTCCATTTGACCTAAAAAATTATGCAACTTCGCCCTTCTTAAAGTTAGTCTACTATGCCCTTGCCTGGAAAAACAGGAATTTTGATCGTCAATCTTGGAACGCCTGATAGCCCGGAAAGAAAGGACGTGTACACGTATTTGAAGCAATTTCTCACAGACTACCGAGTGATCGATATTCCGTGGTTGCAACGGAATTTATTGGTAAGAGGAATCATCGCTCCGTTTAGATCAGGTAGCTCCGCTAAATTGTACAAAAAACTATGGCTACCCGCTGGCTCACCGTTGAAAATCTACGGCATGAGCCTAAGTGCTAAAGTGCAGCAGATACTTGGCAATGAGTTCGTTGTGCGATTAGCTATGCGCTATCAAAATCCGAGTATTGAGAAGGCATTGATGGAACTAAGAGCTGAACACGTTTCTAAAATTGTAATCTTTCCACTTTTCCCCCAGTATGCTTCAGCATCTACAGGCTCATTCTTTGAAGAAGTGATGCGCATTTTGAGCAAGTGGCAAGCGATTCCTGCCTTACAGTTCGTACAATCTTATCATGATCATCCAGAGATGATCGACGCCTATGTCGAAAATGCACGGAAATATGATCTGGCAGATTACGACCATATTTTGTTCAGTTTTCACGGTATTCCGCAACGGCAAATGATCAAAGCGGATGATTGCAATCATTGTCTTCAAACAGCGGATTGCTGCCAGACGATTACTGTCAAGAATCAGTTTTGCTATTCGGCTCAATCGCATAGCACCGCATTTGCTTTGGCTGAGAAGTTAGGAATTCCAAAAAACAAGTACACTATTTCCTTCCAATCGCGCCTAGGTAGAGATCCCTGGATGCAACCTTATACAGTGGATGTGATCAAGGACCTGGCTAAGGTTGGTGTCAAGAAAGTATTGGTTTTTTGTCCAGCTTTTACCTCGGATTGCTTAGAGACTACGATTGAGATTGAAGATGAATACCGGAATGAGTTTATATCGCTAGGTGGCGAAAAAATGGATTTGGTTGAAAGCCTCAATGATTCAGATAATTGGGCAAATATTGTGGCCAAAATGCTTCAATCATGACTAAGAACACAAATGTTCTTGCACGAGAAAGTAGCTTTGTGCTAGGAGTAATTAAATAGTATGGCAAAGGCAAAGGCAGGAGTAGGATTTCAGGAGATTTTGCGCAGTATACAGATTGGGCATTATCACCCTGTCTATTTACTTCATGGGGAGGAACCATATTTTATCGATGCCATTGCTGAAGAATTGGAAAGCAAAGTGCTCACTGAAGCTGAGAAATCTTTCAATTTCACCGTGTTTTACGGCAAGGATTCCAAAGCAAGGCAAATAGTGGATACGCTGCGCCGCTTCCCAATGATGGCACCCTATAATGTCGTGATTCTACGTGAAGCACAGGACTTGCCACCTGAGGAGTTTGAAGAGTTATCGACTTATGCTCAAAAGCCTTCGGAAACTTCGATCTTGGTCATTTGCCATAAGTACAAATCTGCGGCCAAACTTTTCAAGAAAATATCATCAGAAGCGCTCGTTTTTGTTTCCGAATCAATTCGCGACTATCATTTCGCAGCTTGGCTGAGTGAATTCCTAAAGCAGCAAAATATTAGAGCCGATGGGGAAGCACAGGCCTTGCTCTCCGAATACATCGGCAACGATATATCGACCTTGTTCAAAGCGCTTGACAAAGTCAAAATGGTGATGGGCGAACATCGTGTGCTGACCACCGATATGATCCAATCACAAATTGGGAGAAGCAAAGAGTATACAATCTTTGACCTGCAGAAAGCCTTTACTGAACAAAAACTAGAGGCGAAGGGAGAGTCCAAAGTTGCGAAGGAAAAAAAAGTCAACGCAAGTCGTATCGGTGTATTCTTAGGCACCCAGACCAAGACCAACCCAATAATCATGTCTGTTGCGGTATTGTACACGCATTTTAATAGACTATACCAAATGCATTTCCTTCGCAATCAAGAAGATGCCGATGTAACTAAGATATTGGGATTGGGGAATCCATATTTCCTGCGCGACATCAAACAGGCATTTCGCCTCTACAGTATTGCAGAACTAGAATACATTCTATCAACGCTAGCAGAATTTGATCTAAAGGCTAAAGGAATGATGGGCTCAAAAGTTGATGACTCAGAGCTATATAAGGAAATGATCTTCAGGATCTTAAACGCTCCACAATTGGCGGCCAAAAGACCTGCAATTTTTGAATTTGAAATGGACTGAAATCAATAACCAGCCGCACTATCATTACCCCTTGGGTCTGCCACTCCAATAAACGAACCGTCAGGTAATATTTCGATGGCATCGACAGCTCCGATTGCCGTCCTTTCATTCAGTTTATATCCAGCAGCTCTCAATGCTTCCAATACTTCGTGCGAAAATTTATCTTTTTCGATATATAGTTCATCAGGTTTCCATTGATGATGAAAGCGGGGAGCAGCAACTGCTTGTTCAAGCGTCTTGCCAAATATTATGCGATTTGCAATGACTTGAAAGACCGTGGTGCAAATCATGGGTCCACCAGGTGATCCTAGGGCCAGGAAAGGCTTGTAGTTTTTTAGTACAATAGTTGGAGTCATTGAGCTTAGCATTCTTTTGCCCGGCTCTACTTTATTTGCAATAGAACCAGTAAGACCAAACATGTTGGGTATGCCTGGTTTGACACTAAAATCATCCATGGTGCTATTGAGGAAGAAACCGGCACCGCCAACTACCACTTTAGAACCAAAATTGTTGTTGAGAGATGTAGTGACAGAAACTACATTTCCCTTTTTGTCAGCGATAGAATAGTGAGTTGTTTGTTCACTCTGTTTAGGTGCACTGATGCCGCTTGAGATTCGTTCAGAAGGTGTTGCTAAATTCGGATTAATCAATGCCGCGCGACTCTTCAGATATTTTGGACTGAGAAGCGCCTCCTCTGGCACGTGATAAAAATCCGGATCACCGAAATGTGTTGCTCGATCAGCAAATGCAATCTTTTCTGCCTCTGCCATGATTGTCATCGATTTAGGCTCATTCATGCCTATCTTATCAAGCCTAAAGGTATTGATCATACCCAATACTTGCATCAGGATTATCCCCCCACTTGAAGGCGGAGCCAGAGTTATGACTGTATATTCATTAAACTGACCGATCACC
>JBDSUZ010000010.1:0-9306 GCA_039927395.1 Saprospiraceae bacterium
TATTAAAATGCTGCTCAAGAGGAGTAAAAATCATCTATAAGCAAAGAAAAATAGCTCTCGAAATTAACAAGCACTAATTGGAATATGAATTCCTTAAACCAAAATTGCACATACATAGCATTGAAAAAAATCATGCCATGGGCTTTTGATAATCCTTGGGCAACAATTTGGAGCGCACCGATGACGATTGATCTAACAGTTGGCGGCAAATACCGGAAGGGGGACTAGCGCCAAAGGGCCATGACCCCGGGCAAGAATTTGGAAGGAACCGATGGCGATTGATCCATTTTTTGGCGACATATCTAGCTAGGGGATTAGCGCCCCAGGAATAAATCCCTGGGCAACAATTTGAAACGAGCCGATGGCTCTCATATTATCCTATTAAAATGCTGCTCAAGAGGAGTAAAAATCATCTATAAGCAAAGAAAAATAGCTCTCGAAATTAACAAGCACTAATTGGAATATGAATTCCTTAAACCAAAATTGTCAATGAATTGCCGTTTGTAATTGACTACCACTAATTAGAAAATGAATTCCTTAAACCAAAATTGTAGAGGCATATCAGAGATGGAAATCATAGCCCCGGATTCTAGCTGAACCACTGAACCGCAATCTGGGTGGAGCCTATGGCTCTTCTGTCATAATTGTAGAGGCGTAGCCTCGATCGATTTTATAGCCCTGGACTTTTGTCCGGGGCTATAAGGTCACCCCAAATTGGAGAGCCATCGGCTCGGCGAAAATCTTTAAAAAAATCAAATTTTAGATATATCATGTCCAACACATATTATCAAATATACCTGCATGTAATCTTTGCAGTCAAATACAGAAATGCGGCAATCAAACCTGAATGGGAAAAATTGCTCTACAGTGTAATGAGCAAGCTGATCAATGAATGCGAATGTAAAAGCATAATCATAAATGGGGTAGAAGATCATTTGCATTGCCTAATTGCCTTAAGACCCAAAATTAGCGTGTCTGATCTAATGCGCGTGGTGAAATCAAAATCATCCAAATATATTAATGACCATCATTTCACTCCTCAAAAGTTTCAATGGCAGAATGGATTTGCTACCTTTTCATTTTCAAAAAGAAGCCTTAATCGTGTCTATAAATACGTAGAAAACCAAAAACAGCATCATAAATCGCAAACATTCAAGGAAGAGTATATTGAAGAATTAAAATATCAGGAGATATCGTTCGAAGAGAAATATTTATTTCAGGAATTAGTGTAGATTAACACTACCTCAATATCGTCAAAAACCCATCCGTCAGTTCAAAACTGCAATTTGGCGCTTGGTCGCGAATTACGGCAGCGGCTATAAAATGCAAAATGGGAATTCTTTGCTCTATTGGTGTCTTGGTTTGCATTTCCCAATATTTTGGCTCCGGCACAAAAATGATAACCACCCCTCGTCCCCCAGCAAATTCCCAATCAAGGGTGATCTTGATGTCGCCGTCCAAATAATCTATAGTGCCCCCTCGACCATCTTGATGGTATTCTACTCGTCGTGTCAAGTCTTTGAACAAATCCTTTAGTACCGTTTTCCGATTTTGGTCGACTTCTTCTATGATTTCAACTTTGTTGGAGTCATAGACTTTATATTCCTGATCATTTTGAACCACAATAAGATTTCCGGGTGGATGAACATATTCTTTGTCCTTAGGAAAGCCAGGAATCATCTTAATGAATTTCAATTGATGGGTCCAGCCTCCTGGCCAGTCAGCCATCAGGGTGTAGAAGCCCGGACGAAGTGGCAAGGTGTCTAAAACGATCATCGTGCTGCCACTGAGCCTCTCCGATACCTTGGAACGAAAGATTTCCCGGCCTATCACCCTTTCCTCCAGCCAGATATCTCCAGCATCCCAAGCGAATTTTGGCATGTGAAATACCAATTGTTGACAATCGGGATAGTGAATCATTTGAACCTGACGCTGCAGTACAACCCCGATTTCCTTTTCAGCATTCGCTGCATCCAATGTAGGTTCGCTGGAGTAATTTGAAACAAGCGTAAGTATGCATTTTCCAAAATGAACTTCTGCCTCTTCAATTCCAGCTTCGAATATTTCCGCATTTTCCAATGGCAACATACCTGATATTCCGTCTCCAATATCTGGTAAATAATAGCCGCTCATGCCATTCTCTTCTAGCAAATGATCCTGCAATTCCAGGATATTTCCTTCCTGAAAAATGAAAATTTCTTTGGTAATTTTGACTGTTATGATGGCCAATCTTATTATATTATTGAAAGCAATTAAAATGTTTCTGATATTTCCCTGCAGCTAAAGGCTGATTAGATCGATCGCCGACCTTGTGCAGATGTAGTTTGCGTTTGTACCGCACAAATATCAATTGAGTCTGACCAAAATAAAACAACAATAAATAAGAGCCTTTCTATTCAAGTAATTTTAATAAATAAATAAAATTACTTGTGGCTATCTAACATTTAAAGAATTTAGCCGAAAATGATCTAAACTTCAAGTATTAATGCGTTTAAATAAAAACGTTCAAATTCCTTACGCATCTCCAAACCCTGAACCCTCAACTCTAAACCCTAAACTCCTAATACGCCCTCACATCCCGCTTCTCCATATAATTGATAAAGGCGCGATTGACGACTTTATTTCCCCCCGGCGTAGGATATTTGCCGCTGAAATACCAGTCGCCCGTATGATTTGGACAAGATTTATGCAGGCCCTCAAGCGTCTGATAGATTAGTTCGACCTCCGGTTGAATGTTTACAGGTGTGACAATCTCAGCGATTTTCTGAGTGATCATCTCGTAAGGAAAGGTGTCGTACAGTGCAATCAATTCATTTTTGATTTCTTCCTTAGGCCAATCTTCCTGCGCTTTGCATCGTTCATATGTCCGTTCCAACAAGTCCATTTGATCAGTCTCTCTTAGCAGCGCAACCAAAGCCTGGAATGCCACAAAGCTTGACATTTTGGACATATCGATTCCATAGCAATCCGGATACCTGATCTGTGGCGCAGAAGATACAATGATGATTTTTTTTGGTTTTAGGCGAGCCAAAATCTTGATGATCGAATCCCTCAATGTAGTTCCTCTGACAATCGAGTCATCTATCACTACTAAGGTGTCGATCTGATCGCGCACCAATCCCCAAGTTACATCATACACATGCGAAACGAGTCCGCCTCTTGCAGCATCATCAGTGATAAATGTTCTCTGTTTTTCGTCCTTGACGACAAGTTTTTCGGAGCGAGCCCTAAGGCCCAAAATTTTCTTCAGTGCTGTCTCGTCAGGGTTTGGACCTAGTGCCTGAATTTTGGTAAGTTTCACCGCATTCAACTCATCTTCAAGACCTTGCATCAGTCCGAAATAGGCAGACTCAGCAGTATTTGGCAGGAATGAAAAGACTGTATTATCAAAATCGTACTCTACAGATTCCAATATTGGCCGGGCTAATTGACTGCCCAAGCTCTTGCGCTCCTCGTAAATTTCACGGTCATTGCCCCTCGAAAAGTAAATGCGTTCAAAGGAACAAGATGTTTTTTCTTTTGGCTCTGTGAATGGAACTTCAAGAATCTGACCACTGCGTTTGATAATCAGCGCATGTCCGGGCTGAATCTCTTTTACCTCTCTGAAATGGGTGTTGAAAACGGTCTGTATAGCAGGCTTCTCACTCGCCACAACCGCAATTTCATCGTCGGCATACCAGAATACTGGGCGAATCCCATTTGGATCGCGCATCACAAATGCATCGCCATGTCCAATCAATCCAGCGATCGCGTACCCTCCGTCAAATTTTCTGCTCGCTTTGGCCAAGATCTTTTGCACGTCGAGATTTTCAAAGATCAGGCGGTTGATTTCGATATTGTCGTAATTGCCCTTGAATTGGTCAAAAAGGCTTTGTACTTCCTGATCAAGAAAGTGGCCAATCTTTTCCATCACCGTCACTGTATCAGAATGCTCTTTGGGAAACTGTCCCAATTCGATCAGCTCCTCAAATAGCTCGTCGACATTGGTCAAATTGAAATTGCCCGCCATCACGAGATTGCGGCTGATCCAGTTATTTTGGCGAAGGAATGGGTGACAGGTCTCGATGGTGTTGAGCCCATGTGTGCCATAACGCAAATGCCCAAGAAGCAATTCGCCAGTGTAGGGCTTATGGTCTTTCAGCCATTCGCTGTCCAGTAATTGCTCAGGAGTACAATCGCTGAAATGGCTGTAAACGCCTTCAAAGAGATCCTGCAGATAATTGGAAGAATTGCTCCTCCTCCTGCTTATATATCGTTCACCAGGGATCGGATCTATCTTGATGGTTGCCAGTCCGGCTCCATCCTGGCCTCGGTTGCGCTGTTTTTGCATCAGCCATTGCAACTTCAAGAGGCCGTAAAATGCTGTGCCGTATTTCTCTTGATAGAAGGAAAGTGGCTTTAGCAGTCGAATAACAGCAATGCCGCATTCGTGTTTGATTTGATCGCTCATGTGGGAATTGGAAAACTGCTGCAAAGATAAAGAATTGCAAACAAACCAAAAGCTAATCAGGTTCTCTTAGCGCTTCATTTGTTTGGTTTTCAGCTATAATTTCAAATTTGCTGCCATATTTTGTCGGTCTGTGGCAGTGATTGGGAGGAAATGGGGAAACTTGGGAACGGGAAATAGCTAACTTTGTGTTATGAAGGGTATGGGAGATATTATCCAGTTATTGCCTGATGCAATAGCAAATCAGATCGCAGCAGGGGAGGTTATCCAAAGGCCTGCATCGGCATTAAAGGAATTGCTGGAAAATGCCATCGATGCCGGTGCCGGTAGGATTCAGATCATCATAAAAGATGGAGGCAAAACGCTAATTCAGGTATTGGATGATGGCAAAGGTATGTCGGAGACTGATGCCCGCATGAGCTTCGAAAGGCATGCTACCTCCAAGATTCGCAGTGCCGAGGACCTGTTCTTGATCAAGACGATGGGATTCAGAGGAGAGGCGTTAGCGTCAATTGCCGCCGTGGCACAAGTCGAAATGAAGACTCGCCAAGAAGGCCGTGAGGTGGGCGTCGAGTTGCGAATCGAAGGTTCGAGGGTGATCTCTCAAGGCCCAGTTGCAACTCCCAAAGGCACCAGCATCTCGGTCAAAAATTTATTTTACAATATCCCTGCACGTCGTAATTTCCTCAAAGGCAATGAGACTGAACTAAAGCATATCCTTGATGAATTTCAGCGCATAGCCTTGGCCAATCCGGCCGTAGGCTTCCAATTGTTCAATCACGACGCTGAAATGTACCAGTTACAAGCTGGCAATTTGCGCCAGCGACTAGTAGGATTGTTAGGGGCAAACTGCAATCAGAAATTGATTCCTGTCGAAACAGATTCCGATATTTTAGTGATCAGTGGCTTTATAGGTAAGCCGGAATTTGCCCGCCGCAGCCGCAACGAACAGTTTCTGTTTGTCAATAATCGATTCATCAAGAGCCCTTATCTCAATCATGCCATCATGCATGCTTACGACAACTTGCTGAAGCCTGATTCCTATCCCCTTTACGCCATATTTCTCGAAATTGACCCCGCAGCCATTGATATCAATGTCCATCCAACTAAGCAGGAGATTAAATTTGAAGACGAAAAGCTGGTCTATCAATTCCTAACCGTAGCTGTCAAACACGCACTAGGTCAGTTCAGTTTGACCCCAATGATCGACTTTGAAGTGGAGGGTTCATTTGCTCCGGCACTGAATGCGAGCCCTCCGGCAAATAGGCAATCAGAAAGTACTCCATATACCAATTGGAACAATGTGCGAGATCCAAATCAAAACCGCTCACAATCTGCACGCTGGCAGCAATTGTATGAAGGAATCAAAGATTTTGATCAAAGCAAGCCTGATACTTTGGTTGTTGAAAGCAAATGGTCGACAGCAGAGCCCGAGCATCTGCCTCAAGAACAATGGCAGCCGGAAGTTGGTCATAAAGCCCCTGTGCAATATCTGCAGAGTTATCTGATCACCGAACGCAAAGATGGAATCCTAGTGATAGATCAGCAGGCTGCTCATGAACGGATCTTGTTTGAAGAGTATTTGCTTCAGCTTAGTGGTCAAGATGCCCTAATTCAACAGGAATTATTTCCCCGCAGCTTTGAATTTTCTACGCAAGAAGCCATCATACTCCGTAGTCTTTTGCCATTTGTACAAGGGATGGGATTTGATTTGCAGGATTTTGGGGGCAATACTTTCGTATTGCAAGGCATTCCCGGACATTTGCCGCAGGGCATTGACCCTGAAGTAGTGTTTCACCAGCTACTTGATCAATATCGCAATGATCAACACCTCAAATCTGGTATTCAGGAGAAAATCGCCAGATCTCTTGCTCGCTCCACCTCCTTGAAAAAAGGAGTGACACTCCATGCAGATCAGATGCAGGAACTGATTGATAAGCTTTTTGCATGCAACGAACCCTTGTGGAGCCCCAATGGTCAACGCTGTTTCGTCGTACTCAGTAGCGAAGAACTCCAAAGTCGGTTCGCAAAAGGATTCTAAACAAAACCAGTAAAAGCACTTTCTTTGCCCTAGCGTTTTCAGACGCTGCATCATAAAATTGAAATCTCTATGCCTCCTGTTTCTGCTGCCGTCAAGCAATTAATTCTCATCAATGCGATCTTCTTCCTCGGATCTAACTTGCTGCCACAATACGGAGATCAACTTGCGCTATACTATCCAGCTTCCGCATACTTTCAGCCATTCCAATTGGTAACGCACATGTTTATGCACGCCAATTTGTCGCATTTGTTCTTCAATATGTTTGGCTTGTATATGTTTGGATCAGCCCTCGAAATGTATTGGGGCACTAAGCGCTTCCTAATCTTTTATTTTCTCTGTGGATTTGGAGCTATCGCGCTTCACTTGGGTGTTTGGTACTGGGAAGTCAATCAGTTGGATCCCGTTGAATATGCCTACTTCCTGACTCAACCAGCCAGAGTATTGGGGGCCTCAGGCGCAGTATTTGGTTTGCTAGCAGGTTATGGCACTATGTTTCCTGACAATCGTATCATGCTGCTTTTTCCACCTATCCCCTTGAAAGCCAAATATTTTGTGATAATTTATGGCCTAATTGAATTATTTTCAGGGATCAGTCATTCACAAAGCGGCGTGGCGCATTTTGCTCATGTTGGAGGTGCGATTATCGGCTTTTTGTTGGTTTTTTATTGGAAGAGTCGAAGAGAAGTTTAGTACCCTCAGGATACTACCTCGTGTTTTTGTCGTTTGATATATTAGGACCACCTTTTGATGTGCTGAATTCGAAGAATAGATGATGATTGTATGTTAAGCGCGATTTTTAATGACCTCCGCCGTGAGTACCAATACGGCAACATGATAACCCGTCTGGTCATTGTCAATGTCGCTATTTTCCTCTCTTTGCAATTGCTCCGTCTGATATTGATGGCCAGCAATGGAGGCATTCTTTCTGCCTCATTTCATGAAATACTGTCCTTCCTAAGCTTGTCATCTGATTGGAAATTTCTGCTGACCCACCCATGGGTGCTAGTCACAGCTCATTTCATACACATCGGATTTTGGCACTTACTTTTCAACATGCTCAACTTGTATTGGTTTGGCAGAATAGTAGGAGATTTTATCGGCAACCACCGCATTTTGCCACTTTACTTCCTCGGTGGATTTGCCGGTGCCTTATTGTTTTTTGCCTCCTCGCAGGTTTTGCCATTTGCTTCAGGTGGAACTGTCATTGCGTATGGCGCTAGTGCTGCAGTCATGGCCATGGTCACTGCCGCTGGCACGATATCACCGGATTATTCCATGCGATTGTTGATTCTGGGACCGGTCAAACTCAAATATATTGTCCTTGCATTGCTAGTTCTAGATTTTGTCGGCATTGCAAATGATCAAAATACAGGAGGACATTTCGGACATTTGGGAGGAGCCATACTTGGATGGTTGTATGTGTGGAATCTTCGACAAGGTAGGGATCTTGCAAAGCCATTTACCAGCTTATACCTATCACTAAGAACTGGCCTATCCGCGCGAAAGCAGGAAAAGGCAAGGCCAATGCCCCGATTGGTTTACAAAAAAACCATGGGCAAAACGGATGAAAGATGGTACGAATCCGAAGCTGAAGAAGCAGATTTTGAAGGGCAACTCGACATTATTCTTGACAAGATCAAGGCCAGTGGATACGAGAGTCTGAATCAAAAGGAGAAAGATTTTTTGCAGGAAGCGAGCAAAAAATAAGCCTAGTCTAGAGGAATCCTTTAATTTCAGGCAGTTTCTATTTTCTTTGACCCATGAACCCATATCTGGTCGCATGAGCCTGTTCAAAAAGAGCCTTTTACTTGCCCATGTGTTGCTCACAGCCACGACACTATTGGCCTACCTGACCCCCAGTGTAGACCCAATCAAGTTTTGGCCTTTGTCGATCATCGGTTTGTTCATGCCTTGGTTACTTCTCTTGCAAATTGTGTTTTTTGTGTACTGGATCTATCTCCGCAAATGGTATAGCTTGATATCTGTTGCCGTGTGGATCATCGGCTGGCCGCTCATCCAATGTTTTGTAAATCTAAATTCTACACAAGACATATCCGATGCTTCAAGTTTTAGCGTGATGTCATACAATGTGCATTACCTGCAAGGTTTGGGTGCCTATTCGGCCCGCAATTATCAGGAAACCAAAGAAAGCATCGTTCCATTCCTTAAGGAGCAGGGCCCTCCATCGATCCTTTGTGCCCAAGAATCGCACCAAAAAGCCAGTGAATTTCTCCGCAAATCGCTCGACTACCAATATACAGCCTCCAATAATGGAGCCATTTTCAATACGATATTTTCAAAACTGCCGATAAGGAAATCCGGAGAGATTAATTTGGGTAGTTCCTCCAGCAGCGGCATATGGGCAGATATTGAGTTTGAGAAAGAAACTTACAGGGTCTTTAATATTCATTTAGAATCCAATCGTGTCAGCCAGAAGGCACAAGATCTGATGACACCTGATGATGTTAGGCAGTCTCTACTTTCAGGATTCAAATTCATGTTTCGCCGCTATCGCAATGCCGCACGCAAAAGGTCTTTACAGGCTCGCGAAATTGAAAAAATGATACAAGCAAGCCCACATAAAGTCATTGTCTGTGGCGATTTCAACGATCCGCCGCAGTCCTATGCATATGGGATCATTTCCAAAGGATTATCGGACGCATTTGAAGTAGCAGGATCAGGAATAGGCACGACATATGGAGGAATAATTCCGGGTCTCAAAATCGATTATATATTGACAGATCCAAGCTTGGATATTTTGGATCATCGAATTTTGAAGGAGAAATACTCCGACCATTACCCCGTAATCAGTAATATT
>JBDSUZ010000011.1:0-4035 GCA_039927395.1 Saprospiraceae bacterium
TAACAAAAAGCACCTGCGACTCATGTCGACTAAAAGAGGAACCTAAACAAGAAATATCACAAGAGATGACTCAAGAAGAACAAGCGGCACTAACACCTGATTCAATTTGGCAACAATTTTTGGAAGGAAATAGACGCTTTCAGGCAGGTGTTACCACCCATAGAGATCACAGCGCGAAAACTAGAAAATCTGCGCCAACACAATTTCCAAAAGCCTTTGTCCTAAGTTGCGTTGATAGCCGTGTCCCGGTCGAAGATGTTTTTGACCAGGGATTGGGCGACATCTTTGTCGGCAGAGTTGCAGGTAATTTTGTCAACGAAGATATGCTGGGGAGCATGGAATTTGCTTGCAAAGTAACAGGGGCTAAATTAATAGTAGTAATGGGTCATCAACACTGCGGGGCTGTAAAAGGTGCTATTGACGACGTCAAATTGGGCAACATCACCGCTATGCTTTCCAAAATAAAACCAGCAGTTTCAATGAGCCAGGATTTCAAAGGCGATAAGAATTCAATGAACGAGGCCTACGTAAAACACGTATGCGAAAACAATGTCATACACACCCTAGGTCAAATAAGAGAAAACAGTCCAATCATAAAAGAAATGGAGAACAAGGGCGAACTAAAAATGGTGGGAGTGTTTTACAGCTTGATGGATAGTACTTTGGAGGTGCTGGAGTAACAAACAAGATTGTCATCGCTATCATAGGTCATGTACAAAAAGTATACTAAATTCTGCATCACCCCATTCTATAAATCTCTAACAACGAAGGCTTCGCGTGGCTGAAGTAAAAATAACTACAAGTCATAAAAAGTCCTTGGGATACGTTAGATGAATCAGCTACATTTGAAAGCATTCTTCCGATAAAACATATTAAACACTAGCCGAATAGGTAGCGAAACATGTGTATTGACAACCATGCCAAAACCATCGACAACAACAAATCGCTGGCAATATCAAGTAAGCCATTTGGCATAAAAAAAGCAAATATTAAAAAGGCTAAAATTCACCAACAGGCAAAAAGCCACTACGGGAATTCGGTTCCATTTAGCTCCCTAATGCTCTTAATTATACTTCTAACTCTTGGGGCAAAAATCATTTGAATTTCTTCGTCCGATAATGTTCTTCCATACATAAAAATATGTGGTGGCTCATCTTGCAATTCAATAGAATAGTTATAGGCACTGAACTTGATCACAATTGGAATGTGAAATGATGGTTCTTGAATGTTCTTGTAGCCTTTTAAAGTGTATTTATAATAAAAAGTTTCAATTTTAATTCTCTTCATCCTTACCTGCTTATCTAACCAATTTTCTCTTATATTACGCCAAACACTATCCTTAGATCCTAAGGTCCTCCTACCAACAAGATTGGAACTCTCATACATCATTTCCCGCTCAACACCAAAAAACTTATCGACAAGCTTACTACACTTACTTTCAATCATCTGAAATAAAGGCAAAATAGTACTTTCAATGGTATCTGCAATCACCTTCGGGCTCGCCTTTACTGCATCAAAGGAAATAAAATCTAATTCCCGGTTCAATAAGTCCAATTCCTTATCCAGGTCATCAGGATCTTCAATTTCTAAACCTTTTGCGGCAAGTATTGATTTTTCTAATGACCATATTAGTTGGTCAGAGATATAATCGATAAAAGGGTCGATTTCTCCAATATCTGCAAGGCGCAAGTAAGCCAAATATCTCCTCTTGTCAGTGGATTTGATTATTATTGGCGGTAGATCATTATTTAGCAAGACATAATTCATAAGCAGTCTTGATACTCGGCCATTTCCATCATCAAATGGATGTATTCGCACAAATTTGTAATGCAGCATCGCGGCCAATTTGCAAGGATGTAGTGAGAGACCTTCCTCCCTATACCACTGCATTAAACCCCTCATTTCAATAGGCGTGTCAATTACAGCTGAATAATCAAATATTTCACCATTCTCCAATCTCACAGAATTTGGCGATTCTTTATAGTCGCCTACCTTAATCAGTCGTCGCGTTTTCTGACCGTCGGGTGTAATTGCATCTTTCCAAAAGGGGCGCACAAGTATTAGTTGGTTCAATTCCTTTAGCGCCAATTCCGTTAGGGGCCTCTCCTTATCCTTAGCCCAAAGCCTAATCATACTGTATGCAATATCGTGCCCCTTCATTTCTTCCAACTCCCTCAAAGAATGGTCTTTTACTGCATAGTCCTGTAGGAGAAGTTTTTGAGTGTCACTAAAGGTTAGCGTGTTGCCCTCCAAATGATTTGAATTATAGCTAAATTCCAGCCTGAATTTTTTGTCCAATCGTTGTTGGTCCGCAGGATTCATTGGCATGAAAGCTCGTAACTCTACTAACAATTGATTTATCTTAAGTAAATTCTTGTCCATAGTAACAGGGAAATTAATCAATTTGGAAAATATAACTACCGGTGCTTACCCTTAAAAAGGCTGCAAGAAGCCCCACCGATGAAATGTCAATCATGAAATCGATCTCTTATTCCTTCAGTAAAATTAGAGCATTTATCCCTTACTGTCAAAAAAAACTTCAATATCCTCAAGAAGTACAACGGTACAAAAACCGTTGCATTGCCTAAAGGCGTGCACTAAGGTCCTTATCATTAACTACAACTAATATCAAGCTAAAATTAGGCTTACTGTAAACCGACCAAAACTTAGACCTTAGGCTCACTCCAATTAAAACGAGCACCATAGTCATCGCCCACTTTTATTGGAGGGAAATTTTGAGCTGCATCATAGTTAAATGGGCCATTGCCCTCCAAATGAACATTTGCTGCGCTTGTGCAGGTCACACACCTCCTAAATTTTGGAACAGGACCTTGCGCATTAGAATAATAAGCAATTACTGAGGTTATTATTAAAACAAATAGCTTTTTCATATATCACTAAATTTAGAAAAAATGCTTTCTTAGAAATGAGGAATATGGATGGAATTCTAGTCTTCCCTCTACCTTCAAAGTAATTCCCTCATAGTTCCAACTATAGAATTTGCCAATATCAATTTCGTCAATCTTACCACGATAGAGGGCCCTTTTTCCTAAATCGATAAATATCTCTTCTCTCCCATTCTGATAAGGGTCCACCGTAACCTGGAAAAAATTGGGCAAAATTTCTATTACCCCAAGCAATCTATCATTTACATCCTCAAACGATTCTTCAAGAACTATAGTCCCACTCCTTAAGTCCAAAATTTCTAAAGTAAATGGATGCTGCACAGAATTATTGATAAAATAATTTCCAAAACTTACTGCCAAAAAATTGCGATCACTGCTTATTGCTGCACTGAAAATGATATCGTTAACGTCATTCCTTTGCAGGACAACTTCCCCATTAGAGTCCAAAACTAAAATACTGCTCTCTATCTCAACTAAGTCATTGCCTCGATTAAGTCCATAAGCACTATAAGTAATATAGGTATTGTTCCTGTCATCGATCCTCAAAATTGAGGTCGAAACTGAATAACAATAGACTTCTTTGTCATTTGAAATCTCAGCACCATCCCAGTTTTCCTCAAAATAATTTAGATAGTGAATTCTGCTTCCAAATTTGCTCAAATAAATATTGGAAGCCTGGATATCAAATGAGCTAATTATCTGGCTATTATCATCAAGGAAATAAATACTTACAGGAATTCTTTCAGGTACATGATCCCAAAATCCTTGGTTGGCAATCTCAACTGGCAAAATACCTACTGCAACTGTATTATTCTTCAGTTTGTATGCTAGGAAATTCGAATCAAGGGATAAAACCTCGCCAGGTTTAAGATTACTTACATTTTTTAGATTAAGTTTAAGATTCGACTTTGCGTACTTTATATCTTGCTTGAAATAAAGTGCATTAAAGTTGTTAGAAGTAGGACCTAAAGTATCAGAAGACTGGTTCTTTAAGACCTTCACAAAATTTACATTGCTGTCAGCCTGAATTCAAGCCGCAAATGCAACTTTGGTTGATAAATTAAATTCCTCAATTGGTGATCTAAAATCAAATCGTTTTCTGGGTCTTTGATTTAGCTTAGTTTCAACT
>JBDSUZ010000012.1:0-7270 GCA_039927395.1 Saprospiraceae bacterium
GCAACAAAACCAGCACTTCATTGAATGCTGATAACGGATATTCAAGTTACACATGGCAGATCCCAGGTGCAGGAACGCTTACAGGTAATCCGATCACAGCTTCCGTGGCAGGCAACTATGTTGTGACTGTGACAGATGCAGCCGGCTGCACAGGTACAGGTTCGATTGTTGTGACGGAGCTTCCGATTTTTTCTCCAGGGATCACAGGTCCTAATAGTTTCTGTATCAATACAACTGCACAATTACAAGGTGATGCGGGCTATGTCAATTATACATGGGCTGGGCCAAATGCATTCTCTAGTATGAATCAGCAGATTAATATCACTGATGGTGGCAATTATCAACTGACGGTTACGGATGCTGAAGGTTGCACAGGTACAGCAAGTTTTGCCATCAATCAAACTACTAGTTTGATGCCAGATATCGCGGGAGGACTCAAATTCTGTACTGGATTATCAACTACTTTGAATGCTGGAGCATACACAGGCTTCTCTTGGGTAAATCAAAATAATACAAGTATCGGCTCTGGTCAAACGGTGATCATTAATCAACCTGGTACATATACTGTTACGGTCACTGATGCTAGTGGTTGCACAGGTACAGATCAAGTTTCTGTCACGGAGGAAACTCCTCCTAATGCAGGAAATGTAGCTAGCACTCCGAGTGTTTGTCAAGGCAAATCTTCAATCATTACTTTGAGTGATTTGTTAAATGGTGCAGATATAGGAGGGCAATGGTCAGAAACAACAGCACCACCTTCGCCAAATGGAGCGTTTAACGCTGTCTATGGCACACTGAGTACGCTCAAACTGAGTGCAGGCACTTACACTTTTAACTACCATCTTAATGCTACGGCTCTATGTCCTGGTGATGATGTTGTGGTGAGTGTCAAAATAGATGACCTGCCTACTGTTGATGCGGGAGTAGATCAATTGTTGACCTGTGCTAATACTCAGGCTCAAATTGGAGGATTAGGCACAAGTACTGGTCCGGAATTTAGTTACAATTGGACTGAAATAGCTAATGGTACTGTCATTACCGACCCTTCTGTTATTAACTTAATAGCCAAATTCCAGGGAACGTATGTCCTATTGGTCAAAAATACCCAGACTGGCTGCGAATACACGGATACAGTGCTTGTAAGTAGCAATGATGATCTCATTACTAAAGTAATTGCTACAGTGCAAGACCCTAAATGCTTTGGTGATTGCAATGGCTTTATTTCATTGACCGAAAGTCAAATCACAGGCGGAACAGCTCCGTTTGAGTTTGACCTTAATAATGCTGGTTACAGTAGCACTGCCAATTTTACAAACTTGTGCGAAGGAGATTATGCATTGAAGATTCGTGATGCCAATGGTTGTGCATTTGACCTAAACTACCCTTTAGTTCAACCACCGTTGGTTTCAACAGATTTGGGCGAAGACACTCAAATTGAATGGGGTGATACTGTTCAATTATTCCCCTGGATCTCAATTCCACAAGGCGATATCGGAAATGTTGAGATTTCAGACCAAAGCGGAGTAATCTGCGATCTAAGTGACTGCTATACTTTAGTGATGTCACCCAACTCAACGACAACATACACAGTTATAGTTACAGATTTGTTTGGTTGCAAGGCAATCGACAAACGCACGGTCAAGGTGATTAAGAAGAAAGATATATTCGTTCCAACGGGTTTCTCTCCAAATGACGACGGTAATAATGATGTATTTACCATTTTTGGAAATGATAGAATCATTGAAAAAGTATCAGTCTTCAGAGTATTTAGCCGCTGGGGTGAATTGTTGTTTGAAGCAAATGATTTCCCAGTCAATGAACCTTCCTTTGGATGGGATGGAACATTCAAGGGAAAGAAAATGGGTCAGGGAGTCTATGTATACATGGCCGAAATCGTATTTAAGGACAATACCAAACAAGAAATTTCTGGCGATGTTACTATCACAAACTACAATAAGTAGGAAATAGGACTTTAAGAGGAAAGAGCAGATTTTTCGCCGCTCTTTCCTCTTATTAACGAGCAAAATCCCGTATTTTCGCAGGGAACTTATCCTAATCAGCAATTCATGCCCATGCCACCAATTTTCCGGCATCTTTTGGGCCTTCTCTGTATTCTACCTTGTTTGCAATCCGGATTGCTAGCTCAATGTACATACAGCAATGAGTTGACATTAGCTCCCCTTCAGTCTTACTATGTACCGCTAGAGATTACTGGCATCCTCAACGACGATCTAGCTGATCCCAATCAAGGGATTTGTGGCGTATTATTGGATTTTGACCATCAACAAATTGGATCACTTACTATTGAGTTGATAAGCCCTTCTGGACAAGTCATAACGCTTGTGGGACCTGCCTTTGGATCAGCTTTGACCAATTTTTCCAACTGGGATGTAGGTTTTTTGCCTTGCGGTTCTACCGCCATACCCGATCCCGGCTTTAACCCACAATGGACAAATTTGGACCCTTGGGGAATTTTTAGTTCTTATTCTGGAAATTATTACCCTAACATTGGTTGCCTTGAAGACTTTAATTCGGGACCGGTTAATGGCAATTGGACACTGCATATTGTTTGCAATAATCCTTTCTATTCAGGGACTCTTTATGGCTTTACATTAATTTTCTGTGACCCTGCTGGCTTAGATTGTGTAGTCTGCGAAGCTGCAGCAGGTGAATTTCCGAAAGATTCAGTATTGATATGCGACAATGGAGTGCTGGATTCTCTTGATTTTGTGCCTCAATACGGGAGCACATTTCCAGATCCCGCGGAATACAGTTATCAATACTTATTGAGCCAAAATGGAACAATTCTAGATACTTCGGCAATGGTGAATTTTGTTTTAGCACCTGGAGATTATTTGATTTGCGGTCTTTCCTATCGCATAGATGGGATTGATTCTTTGCCCGTTCCTGGAGATTTGCTTTTTATTTTGAATCAGGATTTGCAAAGCCAAGACCCTAGATTTTGCGGTGATTTAAGTGATCAATGTACCCAAGTTACTGTCCGAGCCCCATTACCAATTACAGATCTGCAAGCAATTATCTGCGATTCTGATTCCGTACTATTTGATGGGAATTTTCTTAACGTTAGCGGACTTTATAGGGATACTGTGCAGTCTACATCGGGTTGCGACAGCATCATTCAATTAAATCTGCAAGTCCTGCAATCGAATATTGCAATAGTAATTCCTGACACATTAGGTTGTGGACTCAATTCTGTCCTGTTGGATACCATCATGTTGTCCAATTTCCCGCCGACGGCAAGTATTAATTGGAAATGGTTGGATAGTAATAGAGATTCGATTGATACACAAGTGCCCTTGTCCGTCGCGAATCCAGGTTGGTATTATGGAGAGTGGACGCAGCAATTGGGAAACACTTTCTGCGTGCATCTGGATAGCGTGTTGCTCCTTGAGTTTCCGTCAATGCTGGACACATTCACAATTTTAGGCCCCGATACAGTCTGTCTAAATCAAACCTATTGGTTTAGCGTTCCAAAACCTTTAGAGTTTTCCCTTCTTTGGGACCCTGGAAGCGGTCAGATTATTAGTGAATCAAGCGATTCTGTATTGGTCTTATGGAATAGCATTGCCAATCAAATGCTTTGTGTTTCTGTCTTTTCTGATTGTGATACTGTAATTACTTGCAAGCTTGTATTTGTTGCATCCGCTGCCCCTGTATTTGCAGGAAATGATAGCACAGTTTGTGGATTGAGTATGAGCCTCAATGCCCTTGGCATAGGACATTGGTATAGCTCTGATGCGGGAGTAATATTTGATGACATAAATGATCCTCAAACCACAGTACTTGTGCCTGTTGCTGGATCCTACCTTATTGAATGGGTCGCCGAGGTAAATTGCGCACTGAGTGACACGATTGCCATCAAATTTATAGAGCAACTGGAAGTGCAATTGACGGCGATCGACTCAGCGTGCTTAGGAAGTAGCATCATTATCAATATTGATTTGCCCCTAGGAGCTGCATTTGACCTTTGGTTGTCTGGCAACAATACGTTGAAGATGTTTACGCAGTTGATCTCTGATACCAGTTGGACGATATTGCCGCTGCAAAGTACCTGGGTTATCGTTGACTCAATTGCCTTTTCCGGCTCGGGATTCTGCAAAACATTCAATGCTGATTCTTTGTGGTTGACAATCGGGATACCTGCAACTGCTCAAATTTTTCAAAATGTTACGATTTGTGCAGATAGCCAGGATACCTTGGACAATCAGCTCAATTTTTTTGATCTTGTTCTAAGTGGGGATAACAATGGAGCATTTGCCAATCTCAGCGGCAATCCAATTCCGGGATTTCCAGCAAACGCAAACTTTACGGGTAAACCGGTTGGACCGTATGATTTTTCATACACAACCAGTTTGGCGCAAGCACCTTGTCAGGATTCGACCTATTTCTTTACTGTCTACGTCAAATCCTGCGCTTGTCCAATCTTATTGGATTTTGCTGACTTGGATTTATGCAACGCGGATTCGATTTTAGATTTGGAGGATCCATCCTCAGGGATATTATCTGGAGCCTGGCAAATTGTAGGAGGACCAATTACCGATCCACCGGTAATTATTGGAGCTGAACTTTTCTACAAGGGCAAATTGGCAGGGGATTATATCTTGAAGTGGCGACCAGATAATCCATTACCTCTGGGCTGCAGAGATTCGGTGCTACGCAATCTCCATTTATTTGATTCGCCCAATGCAGGAATGACTTCGGACCTTAAGCTTTGTGTAGGTATAGACAGCATTATTTCATTATCAGATTATTTGTCTGGAGAGGATCTAAATGGGATTTGGGCTGAAAGTGCTTCAAATCCAAAAAGTCTACTTATTGCTGATTCTGCAATGATTTCAATGGCAATCGAAGGGGCTTACATTTTCTATTATATTGTTGATGCAGCACAATCGATCTGCAAGCCCGATACAAGTCAATTTCGTCTTGATATTTTGCCTGCAGTGGACTTGCAGATCGATGGCGACTCCTTACTCAATTGTGATGGCTCGTCTATTCTATTAACTGCACTTAGTGCAGATCCCTTGTTTAATGTCAAGTGGTTTGATATTTCTGCCGTTGAATTGGCTACGGGTTCTGAATTGCAAGTAAGCCAATCGGGATCTTATATAGTGACTGGAGTTAATTCTGACGGATGTATTGGCGTGGATACATTGGAAGTACAGTCCAATAGCAATGCGATAACGGATTTGGTATATCATTTAGTCACTCCAAATTGCTCCCTTTCGAGTCAATCCTTACTCATCATAGATTCCGTTGAAGGTGGTATTGGCCCTTATCAGTTTTCTATTGATCAAGGTCCTTTTATGGCTGGATCAGTTTTTCAAAATCTCCATGTGGGGCTGAATTATATCGCAGTAAGGGATAGCAAATTCTGTGATTTCCTTGACTCCTTTGAAATTAATTCCAGCGCTGGTTTTGTAGTAAAAATTGAAGGCGAAATTTATCTAAAAAGAGGAGAACCAGGGGTATTACATTTTGAAAGCAATTTGCCCCAGGATTCAATTCAAGTAGTCGAATGGTATCAGGAGGATAAGCTGATTTGCAATATTTGTGTGGATTTGGATATCAGCCCAGAGAAAACAACGGTGTATCAAGTTAAGATTACGAGCAAGTCAGGTTGTGTAGCTTGGGCTTCAATCAGAATATTTGTCAATCAGGAAGTGCCGATATTCGTGCCTGATGGATTTAGCCCCAATGGAGATGGTTTCAATGATCTGTTGTTTGTCAATGCCCATCCAGATCTTGTTAGTATCAAGCAATGGTACATTTTTGACCGTTGGGGAGATCTTGTATTTGCTATTGAAAATGGTTTGCCAAATGATCCTGTATATGGATGGGATGGGACATTGAAAGGCAGGCCGATGAATGACGCAGTGTTTACCTACATTTTGGTATGTGAGTTCAGCAACGGTGACTTGTTCCAACGATATGGAGATTTCATACTCATTCGTTAGATTTAGATTTTGAATTGGCTACTTCCCATGAACGACCAATTTTTGATGGTAATTATCTACAGAAGCGAGATTAATAAAGGCCTTGGAGTAAAGTTTTAGATATTTATTTGTTAAGATATCAGTGATTTGTCGTATATTTGCACTACCTCTTCCAATAGATTCTTAAACGGGAAAGTGAACATTCTACAAAAGGAATTTCAACTTTGTCCAATCTTTCACTATTTTTATTGCTGACTTGAGAAAAAAGGAAATTTTTATTTCGTTTTTCTTATTTCTTTGCGATGTATTTTCAACCTATTGCTAATATTCTGGTAGATGAGAAGAACTTTACTTTCAATTATTTCTTTCCTTGCATTTGGACTCCTTTCCAATCAAGTCTTGGCACAGTGCGATCCGCCCTCTCAGTTACCCTCCGAGCCTTTTTGTACTGGTGCTCCTTCTCCATGTTTGGAAGGTACATGTTTCTCAACTGGTGGTTCTACTTCTGGTGGAGGCACTGATTTTTGTGGACCCGGAACAGGTTTGCAAAATCCGCAATATTTTCAATTTATTGCAAGTGCGACCACTGTTGTTTTTAATATTACGGTGACTTGTAACTCTGGCTCTGGGTTACAATTGGCAATCATAGATCCACCAGATCCATGTACTGACTGGACGGCGGGAAATGTATTGACTTGCTTTAATGGACTTGCTGGTCCAGGTATTGTGACAGTAGGAGGTTTGGTTGTCGGTCAGACTTATCTTTTTCTGATTGATGGATTTAGTGGAGCAGTATGCGAATACCTGTTCAATGACATTACGGGCGTAGAAGAACCGCCAAGTATTCCTGATATGTTTGGAGCGGTTGCGGGACCGGATACAATCTGTCCCGGAGGTACGGCCTTATTTAGTGTAGATTGGTCGGATCCAAATGCATATAAGTACTACTGGTATGTTAAGGAAGTAGCAAGTATAAAAAAGATCACAGTTCAGCCTCCAGTTGGGATCGACCCTTCCGTTTCTTTGACATTTCCCGCCAATCTTCCTGAAGGTGATTACACAGTATGTGTATATGGTTACAATGGATGTGACACCACTAACAATGAACTTTGTAAGATCATTACCTTAAAGAAAATTGTGACCGTGCCGGTCGATACCACGGTTTGTAAGGAAAAACTACCTTTCAAATATGTTGGTGCACCCCCGCCAAACTCAAATAACACATTCAATGCTCCGGGTACTTTTCCCGTCAAATTTAAGTCCGCGCAAGGTTGTGATAGTATCATCCAATTTACTTTGGACGTTCCTCTTTTTAC
>JBDSUZ010000013.1:0-9641 GCA_039927395.1 Saprospiraceae bacterium
CGTTTGTCCTTAATCAGTACCATGGTTTCAAGTATCATGGCATTGTCTCGAAGGTCTGAACCATAGGAATCGTCCATCGATCGGTAAGGATTGATGTTGGTATTTAGATTTTGAGTCATTCGTGTCGCGATCTCTGGTCTTCCCGCCAGTGCATATGCTGCAGCTAGTCGCCATTGAGATTGAATGTCGAGGCCTTTCAATTCCTTTAGCTGGTTCATTGCACCCATTTCTGGCGATCCGGCAAGGGCCAGCGTATAGAGCCGATACGCTTGTTCTACGCCGCTATAGTAATAGAAATCCTTCATTACCGGAACCCATTTCTTGGCCATCATACCTTGGTAATTTTTCCATCCTTTGAGTATATCTTGGTCTATGCTATATCCTTTTTGCTGGGCTAAAAGCATAAAATGACCTACGTATGAGGTACCCCATGAATTCGCATCATGAGAGCCCGGCCAATAATTGAAGCCACCATTGGCATTGGCAAACATTTTGACTTTGTAGAGTGCTTCTCTTACCTGATAATTTGCCAGCTTCATCTGAAAGCTATCGAGCTTGCTAAATTGACTAAGGTACAATTGAGGTAATGCTCCAGAAACTGTTTGTTCAAGACATCCGTAGGGATACTCAAGCAAATAGCTCAGGTGCCTAGTAAGGTCAATTGCAGGAATAGACGACACTTCGAGATAGGAGCTATTTGTACCCGGCACACCTGGTGCAGTGACGGTTATGCTTTCCGTCATTTTACCTTTGAGCTCCAGCTCTTTTTCGTTGATTTCGTACGGATTTGGATTACGGACTTGAATTTCAATTTGTTGTTTGCTTTTTTCTCCATTTGCAGTGGAAGTAATCACAAATTTTGCAACCCCGGTTTTTGATAATATCTGTCCTGGAAATTGAACCAATTGTTCAGAGGGTCCATTGAATGTTACTGTCTTTTCGGTGCCCTCAGTCCATTTGACCATCCCTCCCAATTCTGCCACTTGAATGACTGCTGACTTGATCTTTGCAGCATTTGCAAACACCGTCACTGGAAATGCGATCTGATCACCAGGAGTCAGTACTCTCGGCAATGTTGCTAAAGTCATCAAGTCCTTTTTGACGGCTATAGTCTTCTCTGAAGAGCCAAATTGATGAGCTGCGGCAGCAACAACCATGATTCTGACTGAACCGATATAATTGGGAATCTTGATTTTATGAGAATTTGTCTTGCCTGCATCAAGCTGAAATGGTCCAATTACCCGAACCATAGGTGGAAAACGATTGGCCTTTGGAGTTCCTTGTATTTTATTAGCAGCTCCATCCCCTCCTATTGCAAATAGTTTCTCAATAGCTCCACCGTAGCCACCCATGACCTGGTCAAATAGATCCCATGTATGCACACCCAATGCTTCTTTAGCATTGAATGCTCCATAGGGATCGGGTGTCTTAAATCTGGTGATATCAAGCAAGCCTTCGTCTACGACAGCAATATTGTAGGCCATTGCCTTCCCACCCGATTCTGATACTTGAATTGTCTCTTCAGTTTCAGGCTTGAATTCTGCTTTGGTCTGTATGATAGGCGACAATTTGGCCGCAGGATTTTCAACCATTATGGGCACTACACCATACATTCTGATAGGCAGATCGTTGTTGGTCTGACTGTGAGCCTGCAACAAAGTAATATGCACATAGGCCGAGGGAGCCCATTCGGGTTTGACCTTGAGGTTGAGCAAGGTATTGCCTTTGGTACCATCCTGCCAGAATGATTCGATTACACCCACTCCATTTTCAATAGTCACCAGTAAACGGCTATTTTCTGCACTTGGTACTGATATCTTGATTTGTTCTCCAACCACATATTTCTCCTTGTCGCCCTTGAGAGTCAACATATTGGATTCTTCATATGCTTGGTCAGATTCACCGTCCCATGGATATCCAACGTAGAAAAAATCGCCACTACAATGGCCGGTCTCAGTGCAAGCTCTCACCATATATCGTCCCCACTGAGTAATTTTCAAATTCCATTTCGCTTCACCTACATCATTTGTAACTAAATCGATCCGATCAATTGCTTCCTGATGATCGCTGCTGTTGAATCGAGATACGTAATCATAGCTGTTGTCCCACCACCATCTCCATTCGGAGCGATATAGTCCAACCGATACTTTTTGATTTTTGATTGGTTTACCATTGACATCGACGACGACGACTGCTAGAGTACCGGTTTTGCCCAATTCCAATCTGTTCTGATCATTCTCATCCTTTGGCATTGAAATGCCTGCAAATTGGCGGTATGGGTCAATCTCAACTGTGGTTTGATCTATGCTAGCATCACCCCCAGCCTCAAAAACTCTGGTTTTGAGTGTTGCCAATAACCTTCCGGAAACTTGCTTATCGCTCAATAGTGGAATTAGAAATGAGCCCTTGCCTTCTGCATCAAGATCTTGATCAAACAGTAATATCGGCTCAGGAGTAATATCCCTGGCAGGATCGTCAAAAGCATATTTTGGATAGCTGGTAAATGTTGTTGGAATTGGGCTCAACAATAGTTCTGTTTCAGCCCTTAGACCTGCAGCCACTGATCCTGTCAGCCAATTTGCCGAAAGTGGAATTGCAGTTTTGGCATTGTTGACATTGATACGTTTTGGCAAGTCCAGTTTGATCTTCAAACGATTAGGTTTGATAGCTTCGATCTGGACGGTTTTCTGGAAGAATGCTCCTCCAGCCTTCAATTCGAGGCTCCAATTTCCCGTCAGGGCCTCATCGGATGTATAGAGTCTTATCGGGTAAATAGTACCAACGGGATTGATGACAATACCGCGTTGCAGGATCTGTCCTTTGGGATTTTTGAATTCATAGCTCACTGGCAGATCTTTAGGAATCTCACCTTGTCGATTTTCCATGATCAAATGCATGTAAATCGAATCGCCTGGTCGCCAAACTCCCCTTTCTCCGTAGACAAAGCCCTTCAGTCCCTTCTGTGGCGCAAGGCCCGAAATGTCAAAACGACTCATTGAAAGTGAGGAGCCTTCAAATATTTTGAGGTATCCCTTTTCCTTCTGAATATTTGCAATAATAAGAAATGGCACTCCGCTCAGTTTACTGACTTTTGCAAATCCTTGACCATCGGTAGTTGCTTCGCCGACTTTCTGATTTTGATAATCCATAAATGTCAGATTAACTCCTGACCACGGTTGGGCTGTGCGCAAATCGGTTGTAACTACAAAATAAGATCCATCAGTTCCCGCTTTGGCTAATATGCCCAGATTGGATGCAAACACATTACGCGAAACAAATCTGCCTCTCTGGTAATATTCGGGAAAACAAGGATCGGATTGATGTTCCCACTCATAACCATCGTAGTATCCCGCCATCCCCTCGTAGTTGCCATCGTAGAAACTTAGGTAATTACCTGCATCATCTTTGACGCCCATCGGAAATTCGTTGACATAATCTGGAGCTTGAACACTGCATGTATAATCGGTATAATCAGGCCTGAAACCTATGCGAACCTGATACATTGCCTCAGGATCAGTTTTGATGAAATCACTCAGGTCCAAAGCATATCTGTTCCATTCTTTTGGCAGAGCCTTTGGATTGAGTTCTTGGAGCACTAGCTTTTGCTGAAATACAATTCTTCCAACTCGATTGAGTGAACTACCTCCGTCGAGTTCATTTTCCTGCAGGAATTGGACCATATTATTGCTATAGATCTTGACGATCTCGATATCGACGGCATGCAGATTGATCGCTCTGAAAGGAAATATCAATCCGCTAGTAGACGGTAGAATTACTCCTTTACCTAACATCTCCACCTGAGGCTTGATGTCTACGAATTCCAATTTCCAAATGCCTTCTTTGCCTAAGGTTTTGCCTGTGTTAGTTTTTATATTTTCTGACAGGTGGAATGTGCGCTTACCTACTTGGCGTTCTCCAGGATAAACTCTAAGCAAATTGCCATCGACCAAATATCTGAGGCTGCCTTTCCAATCATCTATACTTACAAGCCCTTCAAATTCTTGAGTAGCATCAAGTGGCTCGGAGAAATTGAATTGCGCAAAGCTCTCAGGTTCATTTTCAGCTCTGGCAAATACGACCTCAAACACTCCCGTGCCTGGAATAGTCATACTCTCAGTCTTGCTGTCTTTGCCTCCTACTGATTTGCTATCGATATCAATCTTAATAGTTGAAGCATCAGCTCCTCTCGGCAGTTCAGCGACTAATCGATGGATAGTACCTCCTGGCTCATGCATCCATTTTAGCTTTACCACATTTCCATTTTGCTGAAAAGCGATCGCCGCTTCAAGTTCTGCTGATGGTATGATATCAGAACTAATGATCTGCGCAGAAAACTCCTGCTTCCCATTTGGGTCACCTGCAATGCTCTGCAAGCGATCAAATCTATAATCCAGATAAGCTGGCCTTGTCTGAATATCGAACCAAAAATCCTGGAACTCGCTTGGGGCATCTTTCTTAATAGCTGCCATATCAACTTCGACTCGGAAACGACTATTGACCGGCAATAGATCATCAGATTTGAAACTGATGGTTCTTTCGTCCAGCCAAATTGCTTTACCCTTAACACTTGGATCCAAACTCAATATAGCGCTAGCATCAGTGCCTATGAGGTTTTTGTCGATCGCTGGATCGATCAAAGTTACTTGCACCGTTGATCCTCTCGAAAGGACACCTGAAGTATGAGAGAATACATAGGGATTCTCGGCTTGCTGTAGTGGACCTTCGGTGGATTTCTTCTTGCAGGAAATCGAAAAAACCGTCAGTAGACAGATGGATAGAAAGTAGAGTCCGACTTTGGAACTGAGATTACTAAGACGCATATTTTTGCTGATTTTGGGAGCTCGTAATTTACGAAACAAATTTCAAATTCATGGAGCTACTGAATGTTTAGAGCGGCCAAAAAAACAAGGTTTACCTAGCTCGGGGCAAGTCGTTTTCAGGTAATATGGGAATCTGCAATAGGAAAACCCGGAAGATTGCTTAAATTAGTACGACCACTACCAAAATTTAATTACCTAATATCTTTAAAATGAAGAAAATTCTATTCGCCTTTTGTTTCCTGCTCAGCCTATCTCAAGCCAAAAGCCAGTACGTTATCTATCCTGTTGTTAGTGAGGACAATAAATTTGTCATTTCTCATCTAAACTTTCTGCTTAAGCATGATATACTGGTATTTAGTTTCAGCAGTGATTCTATCTTCTTGGATGATGGATATTACCGCCGACTTCAGTACCATTACTTTGATGATCCTGACACAATCTACCCACTGGGATATTGCTATCGCCAGGAGGGAAATAAAGTTTATCAAAATTATAAGACAACTAATACGATTATTCATCCTGGAACAATATTGTATGATTTTGATCTTGAAGTAGGAGATACTTTATGGAGAGAAATAAATATATATCAAGGTCATCAGACAGTCACCAAGATAGATACTATTGCGATGGAAGATGGCAGCTTGCGCAAGTATTATACCATTCATTGTGATACGGAGAATTTTGACAATCACTGGATTGAGGGAATGGGTGATATCGAATTAATGCTGTGGGGAGGAAATTGCTCCATTCAGGATGGAGAATACTTCTCCATGCTTTGTTACCACAATAATGACGAATTAGTTTACATCAATCCACAGTACAGCTCATGTTTTCAACTAGCAACTAAGAGTCCTGATGGAAATTATTCCAAAATATTTCCCAATCCTGTCAGCGATTTTTTGACAATTGAAAGTTCTATTGCAATTGACAATGTGTTAATTAGCAATATTTCGGGGCAAATAGTGAATGCCGAATATCATGAAGGTAAATTAAATACTGCTCCATTGCAAGATGGGATGTATATCCTTGCAATTCGCTATAAATCAGGAGCGACGGAATATTTGAAATTTCTTAAGGCAGAATAAAGAGCATTAATTTCAAATAAAAAAGCCCCGATTTCAATTTAAGAAATCGGGGCTTTTTCATATTTAATTGCAATTGCAATTATTCCTCAACTGTTTCTGCTGCGGGAACAAATTCATCTTGTCCCATCAATCTTACGTTCTTAGCGATTGGTTCACCGATTTCGTTTGTTTCAATGGTAAATTCGACGTAGTCGCCTTCCATCAAATCATTAAAATCAGTTTCAATCAAACTGGTGTAGTGAAAGAATAGATTGTTAGGTGGAAATTTAATAAAGCCATATCCATTTTTTAGAGCCTGGACCTGACTTGATCTATATTCACCATCTATTTCAACTCCTTCATAGTCGCCAGGCTCAAAGATAGGCCTTGAGAGCACCGGCTTGACAAATAGGTTGTTGACTAATGGATCATCAGCACGCTCTTCTGCATCAATCAACTGATGCATCAGGACAGGATAAGAAACCATTTCCATCAAATCTTGCGATGTCTTGGTAGTCACTTTGATACCTTCGTCGTTAGTATATTCAAATTCCCAACTCAATACCATCAAGCGAATGCCAAGTGCATTCAACTTCTTGACAAGTGTCGTGTAATCTCCATCACTGGCGATTAGTACGACTACATCAAATTGTTTGTGAAGTGCTAGCTCGAATGCTTCAAGCGACATGCTGACTTCAATTCCTTTTTCCAATTTGTATCCTGAAAATGTCTTGATTGGCAGATAATGCGTCACCACACCCTCTGACATCAGGATATCGTCAAATACCCGATCGTAATACATCTGGTTTCCGCGCTGGCTTGCCTCTTGGGCACTTAAGCGACCTCTGAAATAATGCGCATCGACAATCTTGCACACTTTGGCATCGGTATTCTCTTCGGCCGCGATCGTGTGACAAATGAATTCATGCAATCCATTAATACTGATCCTACTGCGGCGAGTGTGTACATAGTTGTAGTAATTACTAACGTGCAACAAATAATTGCCATCGTAAAATACCCCAACTCTAGTCAACCTCGTTTGGGTCCTAGCTTCCATTAAATACTAATTTTGTTTATATAAAAAAGGGCGTTCAAAAACTATATTGCGTCTGAAGCAACGATTGAAATTAATAGTAACTAAGTGGGTGTGAATCAAAGCGAAATCAAAATTATTATCCTGATATATCTCCCTACTTAATGAATCTTAGTACTCCCTCAATTAAATTTCTATCATTTCTGGCGTCAACTCCTAACGATGTACTAAGTTAGCATTTTCCACGATCGCTTGCTATTTAATAACAATTATTTAACAAGTAGTTTGAACTAAAGCTGATTACTATACTATTCGACTGGCTTCTTCCTACTCTTAAATCGAAGGGAAGCGCTTATAATATGGGAAAATATGGCCTCATCTTGCACTGATAACCTACTCAGTGCATAATCAACTGTAAATCGGCCAAATCGGAGTCCTAATCCAAAATTTGGTTGAACACTCCAACTTGGATCATCGTCGAAATTCTGTCTTTGGACATTGTTGAGTCCAGCGCGGAGGAACACATTGTTGTTGTATCCGAGTTCGAGCCCTAGTCGTGGATCGACATTGAGAGCAGAGCTTGAGATCAGCGTATTTCTTTGACCATCAGTTGTGATCTCAGCATCGAACTCAAGCAGTAGGTCCAAACTCTTTCCCAATTGCCAATTGTAAGCGCTACCGAGAATGAATGATGGAAGGGTGATCTCAGTACTTCCTGTTGGTATCTCGTTGCCAGTCAGCAGAAAGACTTCTTTTTCCGTATTTGTAAGATTGAAAGACCATGAATTGAATGTCGTCGTCAAATCTCTGGCCATCAATCCAAATCTCCAATTGCCTGGCCTATACTGTACACCGAGATCTGCACCAAAGCCCCATGCACTGCCAAAACTTCCCACAGATCGATGTACGATTTTCAAAGATCCACCAACGAATAAGTTCGGAATCCTTAGGCCCTGGGCATAGGAGCCGAAAATTCCATAGTCTGCGGCCGAAAAACTAGACACATTGTCGTAGTTAAAACTGCCATCGGGCTCGATCAAATTGATCGTGTATGGAATATTATCAATTCCCATACGTATCAACGAGATTCCCAACACCGAATGATTTTGCGTATTGAGCGTCTTGGCAATTCCGATATAGTCATACTGTGCGATGCCTGCAAACCACTCGCTATGCATGGCTGCGATTTCAAGTGGTCCTTGTACTTGGCTCAATCCCGCTGGATTCCAAAATGTCGACTCCACCTGGTCCATACTTGATACCACTGAAGCGCCCATACCATGTGCTCTAGCTCCTACCCCAATCTTCAGAAATTCGTTAGAATACTTAGGCGCCTGAGCATGCAAATGATTTGGCAGCAATAATATGAATGTCGCAACGCCAACATTTAATATATTATATAAATAGTTCATATATTGTGATACTTCCCTCGCATTTTTCAAATTTACCTAAATGCTAACAAACCAAAGTATTCAAAACGTAAGTAGGAACCAAAGTTTGCAGATCAACAAATGGATTCTGCTTGCCTTATTGCTGTCTAGCTCGCTAATAATTGCATGCCGCACAAGTAAGTTGACGGTTCTGCCGCATATAGACAAGACCTCGACTGGTAAGAATGGAATGGTGGTAAGTGCTCATTCACTAGCAAGCCAAGTTGGTCTTGACATCTTACAAGCTGGCGGCAATGCGATTGATGCAAGCGTGGCGGTACAATTTGCATTGGCTGTTGTATACCCAAATGCTGGAAATATTGGCGGTGGTGGTTTCTTGATCTTGCGAACCGCTGATGGTAGTATGTTGAGCCTTGATTATCGAGAAACAGCTCCACACGCTGCGAATTCAAAAACATTTCTCGATGAAAAAGGAGAAGTGATCACCGACAAGTCCTATGTCGGTCACAACTCAGCCGCCGTGCCTGGCACTGTTGCAGGAATGTGGGAATTGCATCAAAAATATGGCAAATTGCCTTGGAAAAAACTAGTTCAAGCATCAATTGATCTGGCAAAAAAGGGATATTCCATTGATGCAAGAGAAGCAAAACTACTTAACGACAATCTTTCTGATTTCAAACAATACAATACTCAAGACAATGCCTACGAAAATACTAAAGCATGGAATGAAGGTGATCTGCTAGTGTTGAAAGATTTAGCGGTAACGCTGGAGCGCATAAGAGATTTAGGAACTGACGGTTTTTACAAGGGCGCTACCGCTGAGGCAATCGTCGCAGAAATGAAAAGAGGCAAAGGGATCATCACCCTACAGGATCTACTTGACTACAAGCCAAAATGGAGAGCGCCGGTGATCGGTCAGTTTAATGAATATACAGTCATAACTTTGGCTCCACCTTCGAGTGGAGGTATAATCCTGATGCAAGTATTGGGCATGATCGATGCATTTGGACTTGATAAGATTGGCATGAATGAGCCCAAATCTATGACGGTCATGGCTGAAGCAGAAAAGATTGCATTTGCCGATCGAGCAACCCATCTCGGTGATCCGGATTTCTATCACGTACCGGAGGAAGCGCTTCTCAACCCAAAATATCTGAAGAGCCGCGCGGCTTTGATCAATCCGAATTTAGCAACACCTTCTGATCAAATCTCAAGCGGCATCAGTGCACCTAAACACAGTGAACAAACAACTCACTATTCTATCGCTGACAAAAAGGGAAATGTAGTTTCTGTCACTACATCTCTCAACAACAATTTTGGTTCTAAAGTGGTA
>JBDSUZ010000014.1:0-12824 GCA_039927395.1 Saprospiraceae bacterium
ATAAATTTTCCATCACGGGGTGAACGTGCATCGGCGATGACGATGTGATAGAAAGGAGACTTTCTGCGGCCCTTGCGTTGGAGCCTGATTTTTACTGCCATTATCTGTTAAAATTATCAGATGAAATACTATACCAGCTTACTTCGATGAAACGAACGGCCGGTTTTTAACGCCGCAAAGGTAAGCATAGATTTGGAATCTGCAAATCTAATTTTCAATGAAATCAGATACTGGCCGCCAGAAGGGCAGCTATTTACCCAATATTTCCACCCATTGGCTGATTCGCGCCCCTTCTTGATCGACTAATGTCAGCAGATGTCGGCCTGGAAGGGGATTGAGTGCCATTTCATGGAAACTCCTGGTCATACCATAATATTCTGAATCCAAATACCAGTGTATGCCAGCTTTAGGATTGCGATGGGTCGCTTTGAATATAACTCTGCCAGCCAAGCCATTAAGGTCAATTGGAACCTTGATTATAGTGCCAGGTTTAGGGTAAATCCATTGGATCTGCTGCAGGTTCTGATTTTCTGCGCTGCAGCCTGGTAGATAAGCAGGTAATGGCTTAAATCCGGGATTTTTCAATGCAAAATAGTGTTCCTCTAGCGGCGATAATACAAACCAAGCGACATTGCGCATAGCGAGGGGATCCATGCAGGCCTCGGTGACTTGAAAATCTAGCGTTGGATGCAGGTGTATGATTTTGTGCAAAGCACATACTGGACCTTGAAGACTTGATTTTGGAACCCATGCAGAATCAACAGGGCAATTGACAGAGGCTCGGTCACCACTCTGCGGACATATGGCAATATGCACCAAGTCATCGTAAGGTGGCTGGAATCGCCCATCAGCCGGTAAAAGATCAAATAGATCGAATAAAATCGGTCCTGCGGCTTCATAACCAACTATTCCCGGTCTGCCCTCACCATCGGCATTGCCCACCCAGACGGCTACGAGATATTTTGGACTCATACCAACAGCCCAGGCATCCCTAAAGCCAAAGCTAGTGCCGGTCTTCCATGCCAAGGGTCTGGCTGAACTAAACATTTCCCAATTGCCCTCCGATAATGGGCGCTCAAGTTGATACATGGCATCGATAGTGGCCCAAATAGCTCCAGCACCGACTATAGGCGGATTTTTCAGAGCTACAGTTCTCTTTTGTTCCTTTTGCAAAAGTTCTGCTGCTAGCAGGTCGGATTGGAAATATCTGCCTGACTCTCGACCGTAGTGATTTAGCACCTTTCCGAAGTAACTGTAGCATTTGGCCATATCCCACAATGTGGTCTCTGCACCTCCAAGTATTAGCGATAAGCCATAATGATTGGGATCCTTGTTAAGCGTCTGCATCCCTAACTGGCGCAAACGATAATGAAACTTGTCATAACCGTATTCTTGCAACAACAGGGTGAATGGTACATTGAGTGAGCGAATCAGCGCTCTGCGGGCTGGAACAGCACCATCGTAGCTTTTGAAGAAGTTTTGCGGCCTAAATCCATTGATATATGTTGGAATATCTGGCACGATCGATTGCGGAAGTATCATCGACTCCTGCAGCATCTGAGCATACAGAAATGGCTTTAACAAGCTACCTGTACTGCGGCGAGCTTGCACAATATCTACCGATTCCTGATGACTTGCGCCGGTCCCTGCGACATTCCCAATATATGCGATTACCTTGTTTTGTTCGATATCAAGGATGATTGCCGCAGCATTGTGGATTTGATTTTCCTTGAGCAAGGTCATGCGATTGCCGATGACTTGTCGGGCTAGGTCTTGTAGTTTGCCATCAATATTGCTGCGAAATCTATAAGTACCCCGGTCGTGCAAAGACGGATCCTTCCATATTGTTTCTAACAGATGTGGTGCTAATCGTGGCAATGGTTGTGGTGCGACGGGAATCGACTCTGCTTGAGCTAATATCGCTTCTTCGGCGCTGAGAATGCCCAATTTACCCATTTTGGTAAGCAAACGATTCCGCTTCAATAGCAAGGCCTTCTTATTTTTTCCGGGATGAATCATGGCAGGACTATTGGGCAAAACAGCCAAAAGTGCGGACTCCGCCCATGTCAGATTCTTTTTGGTCTTGCCAAAATACCTCCAACTCGCCGCTTCCAGACCGACTACATTTCCTCCAAATGGAGCATGAGCGCTGTAAAGAGCCAGGATTTTGGATTTCGAATAGGCGCATTCCAGCCTCAATGCCAAGATGCTTTCCCAGACTTTAGCTAAGATACCACGTGCTTTCCGGCCCTTAGCAAGACTAATAATCTGCATATTGAGCGTGCTGCCTCCGCTGACTATTTTGCCCGCCTTGATATTTTGAATCATCGCTCTAACTATGCCGATCAGATCGACACCTGGATGATACCAAAATCTTTTGTCCTCAAAAGTGGTGAGTGCCTGAGCGAATTTTGTCGGGACTTCATCATCATCTTGGAATCTCCACTGTTCGTCGGCGGCGATCTTTGCACCCAACAACTGCCCATCTTTATCTTCCAAAGTGGCAGAATATGGAACATCAAATAGAGGTCTTGGCAAAATGAAGTAAAAAGCGATCGCTAGGGCCGCAATGAGAAACCAGATCCATTTCGGAATCGATTTTAGCTTTGATAATCTAGGCGGCTTGAAGGAAATCTTGATAAGGTTTTGTGATGCAATTTAGGTCAATGCAATAGGCATCACAAGTTTCTGAAAATTTTTGCTCTTCAAGATCAACTTATTCGTTCTTAAGTTCGTCTTGAATTTTATCCCAATTGCCTTTGCTCAATATAGACTCCGCCTTTTCTGGCTTTCCTTTGCCATAATCTAATATGAATTCCGCCCTCTCTTTTGGTTCAGGGTGCGTGCCTATCCAGGAGAGATATCCATTGATGGCATTGTCTTTTTCAGCCAACTTGTAGAGAAATTCCGCGAATGGTTCTGTAGGAATTTGAGCTTTGATCAAATAATCAACGGCAAATTGATCGGCTTCATGCTCCAATTTACGGTCAAATGCTGAAGAGGACAACATGCTGACCGCTTTGCGCGGCAGCTCTGATCCTGAATTGCCCGAGGTCATAGATATCAGAACAGAAAGTCCCAATTCTTTGACCATTTTTTTCATGACATGATTTCGCTCGATATGCGCCATTTCATGGCATATGACGCCACATAATTCAGCTTCATTCTCGGCACTAAGTATTAGACCGGTATAAATTATTAGGTGCCCTCCGGGAAATGCAAAGGCATTTACATCGTCCTTTTCAATTACATGGATTTTGATATTTTCGCGAGCAATATCATTGGCCGTACAAATCCTACTTACAAGGCTATCGAGTGATCTTTCAACAAATTTATTGTGATTTACCTTTTCTGTTTTTTGTATCAAATCCCAAAACAAATCGCCGAGTTTTTCCTCCGTCTTTTTTGTTGCTTGCTCGACATGAAATATTTTCATCCAATCAATTTGCTGAAATGCAAACCAGCTTGCAAGAAATAACGCAATGAGGAGGAGGGCCTGTGCAAATACCTTTTTCATAGTGTTGGCTTACAAATCAAGTCGGTCAGATCACCATATAGCCACCAACTGATGTGCTTACCTTTGCGTGTCTGAATTGCGGTGTGAATAGTGGCTATAAATTCGATCAAATTGAAAATAAATGCAGCAAACAGATAAGCGATATAATCATTGCTAATTGATTCGCTGCCAAGTATGATGGATATTGTCCACCAAAATCCTACAGAATTAACGATCAATAATGAGGCTTGAGACAGCAAGGCTTGAATGCAATGCCACCGCACAAAATAGGTTCCTTTCCTATTCCCCAAGTAAAATGCAAAGGTTGCTATCAGATTGAGAATTGGTAAAGGTAAGCCTGCAATTACAGCGATTAGGGACATCAGATAGCTGTTTGAAGCTTTTTCCGCTTCATGCTCCGAAGGGGTAAATGTCGTCGATATTGTCTGATTCATATATGGTTAAATATAGCCCAAATCCAATGTGCACCCAATAGCATCAGGCATGGAATTGCAACAATTGGCTTGCTTAAGATCCTTTCTGCCTTTCCATAAGTATATTGGAGAGTTTTTTTCTTGCCTACGATATCTGCAATCAGCCAGATTGGCAATATCGTCATTAATGCAATGATTGCAAATCCCAGTGGATTGATGCTAAATGCCTCGTCAAAGTTTCCCTGCAAAATAAAAAGCACTGAGCGCGTCGAGCCACATGATGGGCAAGGCAATCCAGTAATTCTCTTAAAAATGCAGAGTTCGACAGAATTGATCTGCCCGGATTGAAGCATTTGGTAAGAATACAACAACCAGATGTACGCCGTCACGCAAGCTATCCCCAGGATTCGATGCAGTCTAAGTTGACCCAATGACATTACATCAATGCTATGTGAAATTTGGCCAGGTTTTTTTCGCGGGTAACGCCCATGATCGAAAACCAATCGATGATGGTCCAGATGCCAAGTCCTCCACATGTGAGCAATTTGCCGATGCCCAAACCAGTATCTCCAAGCATGAAGCGGTCTACACCAAGACTTCCGACGAGAAGCGAAACGATCAGAATAATTGTTGGATCCTTGAATTGTAAAGTCTGAATCATTGCCCATTTACTATCGTCAAGAGCAAGTAGATCTTCTCTTATTTGCATTAAATAATGGCTTTCAAAGAATTTGCCATTTTGCATCATAAACATATCAACTTTCGATGATTCCATATTAGAGTGTTTTGTGGTATTTAGTTCGAATTGTATTTAATTTAGAAGTCTATTTAGAAGTAGGGCCAAATAATATTCCCTTGTCAGGATCCAAAAGCGGTAACAGAAGTAACTTAGACATGAAACTTCCCTACTACTCGACGATCACATCCTACTCGCGATGTGTAATATATGTCGAAAACCTAGTCTTTGCAAATACTATCGAGTCTGAGGGTCGCTGCGCTATGTTTAGTCGAAGAAGTCGCTTCGCGACGATGATTCGTTGATTTGTTGATTTGTTGAAAGTCGCTGCGCTCTGTTTAGTTGTTTAGGTGCTTAGTCGTTTAGCTGAAACAAGCGAGTATTTTCCAGCACCAAGGACCATTTTCTGATTAGTCGATGATTCATTTCATCGCAAGTTCTACAAGCCCCCAACTCGCAAACTTGCACACTCGCAAACTCGCAAACTTTCCTTGATCCCAACGCCTAAAGCCCAAAGCCAATTTCCCAGCACCTAACACCCAGCACCGAGGACCAAATTTGAAGTCGCTGCGCAACGATTATTCGTTGATTTGTGTATTTGTTGATTTGATGAAAGTCGCTGCGCTCTGTTTAGTCGTTTAGGTGCTTAGTCGTTTAGCTGAATCAATCGCTGCGCGACGATGATTTGATGATTCGATGATTCGATGATTTTTGACTCCGTGGGAGTCAAATGTTGGTAGTAATAGGAATCAAAATATTTCTTCGACCCCAGCGGGGTCGCATGTGGGAAATGTCAAGCACGATACGCAAAATCGCATTGTGGATGAGTCTATGATTATATGATTTTCACCGAAATTCAACACTCTCCCAATTACCGATTTTAAACAGATAGGTGTAGGCGCATAAAATTTTATGCGCGCGCTACAAACCAATAAACCCAGCGAGGTCAACGTAATGCGGATTGTCACAGTCACGCATGTCCTTCAAAGTGTACATTTGGAGATGCGAGCTTCGTACCCGACAAACTTCGTCAGGGTTTGAAACCGCTGAGGAAGTCGCTTTAATTTGATGAATTGATTGATGTAGAAACGCAATTAATCTTGTCTCTAAGATATAAAAGCTATTAAACTGGGAAATTAGATAGGTCGTTAAAGTCAACAGGCTTCGGCTCCGCTCAGCCACCGGATCTGCTTGGTCAATGGAAAGCGCGTGTAAAATCACTTCAGTGATTTTACACGCGCTTTTATCACACTATTAAGACGGTCCCTGAGCGGAGTCGAAGGGTCTGCGTTGTGGTGGATTTCACGGTTCTAACGAAGTCTGAAACGTTGGTAAAATAAATACGTTATCAAAGATTTGACTAATTCTGTGACAAATTATTTGGCCACCTGAATCAATCTACACAAGGTCTTTATCATTCCAACCTTTCTGCTTCATTTCCGCAGGTGCCTTTTCTCGCGTCGACAGATCTAATCCATCCTGATTTGGCAGATCTAATACGCTGTTCGGCTCATTTTCATTCTTATGATCTTGATAGGTCTTGTAAAATGTGCTATCGCGGCCGAATAGCACCGCTCCTTTTTTGAAAAGGGAGAGCCCCCAAAAGAATATGGGAAATGCGGCCCATGGAAAATCAGCACCGCCGCGCATGTTGAGATAAACGAAGAATACCGACATGAATAGCCATACTGCTACTTTGTTGAAAAACTGACGAGAATCTTGTACCCGTTTCATATCCCAGTTGTCGTCTCTGCGATTATTGTTTCCTGATTGTGTCATGATTTTTGCTTCATCAAGTCCTTAATATACGATCCAAACATGGTCGATAATCCACCAACGATGCCCCCAATCAATGCGCTGACCAATAGCAAAGCGATCGAAGGTAAGCCTCCAAATAATTGGCCAATCTTGGATGATAGATTTGATTTGTTGCCGATATCAAGAACAAGAGCAACCAAAAACCAAAGGATGAAAATGGCTAGGAATCCAAGCCAAAATCGCTTAATGCCTTTGGGCCATGCAATAAAACCACCCACGATACACAATAGTGAAAATATCCACCAGGGACCGAAGGGTGATACCAAGCCAGCCAATAACGCTATCAAAATTACCGAAATCCAAAAAGGGTTCAGAGAGGCTCTTTTCTTCATCTTAATTTGCAGGTTTTATGAGGATCGTCAATAGTGCTTTCTCCCTGAGTCGATCTTTATCCCTCGTCATGACCAATTTGTTGTATTTACCTTTCTCCCAATCTGAGACCATATTGCTGTAAAATCTGCTTCCGGGATTTCCTGACTGTCCACCCGGATATATGCCATAGGCATTTGTCTCAGGGCCAAGCTCGACAACCATCCTCCATGAAGGTCCAGATTTTTCCTTCATGGCATTAAGTGCATTCTTGTAGCCTCCATTGACTATCTGATCAATAGAAAATGCCGGAATTCTTGCGATATGATTGATCTTGGATTTGCGATACTTATACCAGCTAAGCTTCTTATCGGCCTTCAATAGCCCATCTAGCTGATTATTGGCCTGTCTGAATGCCTCCAACACGATATCACTTGCCACTTCCTTTTTGTAGGTCTTCTGAATGTCCCAAAATATGCTATTTGGTTGCTCATATAGTAGAGCGATAGTGCGCCATGACTCAGGCTTTAGCAATGGAATAGAGTCAGGGCCGGGATTCAATTCATCCCATGTCAGATCGTATATCTTGGTATACCAAAGGTCAAATAATATGGGTTCGATGATATCAGCATCAAATGAATAGTTCCATTTGCGCAATTTGCCCAACCTCGCTTCCCATGATTCATCGATGCCCGTACGATCCAGATTCATCAGCATTGCCGGCAATGCCTCTTCTGCCTCAATACTGTGATTATTTTGCTGCAATTGCATCATATCCTCGACTTTGATACCACCCATTTGCGTTAGCGATCGCACAAGAATCCTTCCTCGATAATCATCAAAATCTCCATTGTAGTAATATGGATAATCTGGCGTAGTACTATGTTGATTTGCTGAAGCTACAAAGCCACGTGGAGGATTCATTATCTCAGGATTCGCCAGTTGTGGTATGAAACCCTGCCAACGGTTGCTAGAAACGCTGCCATCTTCAATAAATCTTCCTTGTTCCTTGCGTTTCAATGGCAATTGTCCAGACACCCGCAAGGCGATATCCCCAGACTTAGAAGCAAAAACGAGATTTTGGGCTGGGCTGTGATAAGCCCGAACAGCAGCTTCGTATTCTGTATAATTCTTTGCCCGATTCAAATCAAAGAATGTAGATAGGTCATTCTGCATCGGCTCCTCTAAGGCTAACCAATGCATTGCCAGATCCTTGTATGAATTGTCGGCCTGTGAATACACCACGGGGCCCCAGGTTGTGTATTTGACTGAATCAACGACATCGGCGCTTCCCTTAACTTTTATTGTCTCCACGCGATACGACACGGGAACGGATTTTTGGTCAAAATAGTAAGCTGTCTTTTCTTCATTTGTCCATCTAATCTTGTACCAGTCCAATACATCCTGCGATACATTGGTGCTACCCCAGGCAACATACTCATTGAAACCAATTAAGTTGAATGGTATGCCAGGTATACTCACTCCATAAGTGCTGAATTCCGGTGTGGTGTATTGTGCTTCAAACCAAATTGATGGTAGACTCAAATCGAGGTGTGGATCATTGCACAAGATGGGATGGCCACTAGCAGTTTTGCTGCCAGCCACTGCCCAGTTATTGCTTCCTATTCCCTCGTCAGGCGTTTGTAGCGACTTGTATGGATAGTATCCAACAGCATTGCTATCAACGACGGTTTTTCCTGCCTTCGGAATGACAAAAGTGCTTTGATCAGATGGAACGATGGCACTTTGCTTTGGATTCCATTCAGGAAATAGCAAATCGAATGTGTCTTTGCCCAATTTAGCCAAAGTATTGCTGGATGCAATATCGGTTTCCTTAGAACAAAGTGTCCTGCTCATGGCCATCACCATATATGCTGTCTTCAGCGGAGTCCATGGCTCTGGGCTGTAGTTTAGCAATTTGAATTCTAATGGATACTGCTGTGGCTTGAGGCATTCAATATATGCATTGACACCTTTGGTGTAAGCTTCAACGAGCGCAAAATCCTTGCTTTTTTGCCATGCTTGAAGGCGATTTTCAGCTCCTAGGCCAAATCCCTTCCTTCTGGTTTCTAGGTCAAATTGTAGCGTTTTTTCGCCCAATATTTCCGATAAATTCCCAGACGCCGAGCGGACTGCGATGTCCATTTGGAATAGACGGTATTTGGCATGCAGATAGCCTTGAGCATAAGCAACGTCTTCATTGTTATTTGCAAATACGTGGGGAACAAGTCTATCGTCAAATATGATTTCTATGGGTTCTTTTGTGGCCGCACCAACTATTTCGTCGTTTCTGAAATTCCAAGGGCATTCAGATTGTTGCCAAAATCCAGTGAAGGGGCTGAGAAAACTACCGATTGGAGGAATTGATGCCTCCTTTGTACGTATAGAAATGCTGAAAAGGATCAGCAAACTGAGAAGTAGGACCGAAACGACAATTAATTTGCGCCAAAACATTGGGTACTGTTTTATGAGCAGAAACTCAATGGGGGAGATTCAACGATCTGCTCAGTCCAAAAGTAGCGAATCGAATCTTTAAGCGGGCAGTTTTGATCCTTCAACGCATAAAAAAACCCCGAGCTGAATAAGCTCGGGGTCTCTAAACTGTGAAGTTTATATTAGTTGAAAACAGATTTAGTGCTTGCTGGCACGCTTTCTTCAACCGGTTTTGCTTTCACATCACCTTTGATAGTCAATACGATGCTTTGCTCAGCTGTATTGGTAGTCAAAGTAACAGTCTTAGTGAAAGGACCTACACGGTGTGTGTCGTAACGTACGTCGATACTAGCTTTCTCTCCTGGAAGGATTGGCTTCTTAGGATAGTCAGGAACAGTACAGCCGCAGCTTCCTTTTGCATTAGATACAATTAGAGGCTCTTTACCTGTGTTTGTAAACATGAACTTGCGCAAAGGGTCTGAATCTTGCTCAATGGTGCCATAATCCATGGTCATCTTTTCAAAATTCATTTTAGGACCATTCGGATTTGCAGGAACTGCAGGAGCAGTCTCTTGAGCATTTGCCATTGAGAACATTCCCAGGAAGCAAAACATAGCCAGAACTTTTTTCATCTTGTGTTTTTTTAATTTGATTGTGCAATACAAAAATAGCGTACTGATTCTCAAATTCTCATAATGCTTCGTTATTGCGTTGTTAAAAATTAGTTAAAGCCATGATGTCTGATAATTGACGAAGCCTCAAAACTAAGCCCCAAGCACTTAATTGCTATTCATAAGGTGTGAAATGGCTAGTTCCTTTCGGATGCTAGGGAATGATTATCTTTGCCTTATTCTTAAGTAATGTCGTCCCAAATGATAGAATTCCCAAATATAGCCGGCCCAGAATTTTCCAATTTGACGGAAGATGACAATCATGCGAAGGAGGTTTTGCGCGATTTCTGGATAGCATGCATCAGCAGAGAAGCCAGCATTATTGCCCGCAAAGATGTACTCACTGGTAAAGCAAAATTTGGAATCGTCGGAGACGGTAAGGAGGTCGCACAGATTGCAATGGCCAAAGCCTTTCAACGTGGAGATTTCCGTTCGGGATATTATCGCGATCAGACTTTCATGTTTGCCATGGGCCTCTCGACTATCGAAGATTATTTTGCGCAGCTATTCGCAGATCCAATAAATGATCCTTTTTCCGCCGGCCGTCAGATGAATGCCCACTTTGCCACGCCGATGGTAGATGCAGAAGGTGAATGGCTTACGCATAAGGAAATGTTTAATGTGTCTGCCGATTTATCCTGTACTGCAGGTCAAATGGCAAGGGCATTGGGTTTGGCCATGGCATCAAAGAAATATCGCCAACTCGATCAATTGCCTGACAATCAGTTTTCAGAAGGAGGCAATGAAGTTTCATTTGTCACTATCGGTGACGCAAGCACATCTGAAGGAATATTTTGGGAAACAATGAATGCAGCGGCGGTAGAACAAGTTCCATTAGCAGTTGCTGTCTGGGACGATGGATACGGCATTTCTGTCCCCATTGCATTGCAGACCACAAAACAAAGTATTTCAAAGTCACTTGAAGGCTTGTTGATCGAAGAAGGAAGCAACGGAATTCGTATTTATACTGCTTCGGGTTGGGACTATCCATCACTTTGTGAAATGTTTGAGACAGGCGTCGCCAAAATTCGCAAATCTCATGTTCCTGCATTATTTCACGTTAGAGAAGTCACTCAACCTCAAGGGCATTCAACTTCGGGAAGTCATGAGCGCTACAAAAGCAAAGAACGGCTCAATTGGGAGAAGGAATACGACTGTATCGTTAAGATGGCCCAATGGATGATCGATGTCAATATTGCCGATCAGCAACAAATTGACAAAATCAAGGAAGAGGCCAAAGCTTACGCCAAGACTTGCCGCGACAATGCATGGGCTGCTTTTCGCAAGCCAATCGATGAAGAGTATATAATACTAGGTGAAATATTTGATGCTTGTCCTGGGGAAATTGCCAATGTTCAAAAGCTACAGTCCGAATACAAGAGTTTATTGGTGCCTGCCCTATCCGAATGCCTCAAAATGGCGCGTAGGATGAAATTCGTGATGGAACAAAACCATCAGGACAATAAGCATTTGCAGGGCTGGATCGACAGGATCAACAAGTTGGGAGATCAACGTTATCACAGCAACCTTCACTCCGAAACTCCAAATGCTGCCATTAATATTGCACCTATACAAGCAGTAATTAATGCTGACAGTGTCCAGTCAACTGGCTATCAGGTATTAAATGCATGTTTTGACAAAGCCCTCGAAAGAATCCCCACACTATTTGCATTTGGAGAAGATGTAGGTCAGATAGGAGATGTCAATCAAGGATTTGCGGGTCTTCAGGACAAATACGGCAAACATCGTGTATACGATGCAGGTATCAGAGAATGGTCGATAGTAGGACAGGCTATTGGTATGTCGATGCGTGGATTGCGTACTATCGCCGAAATTCAATATCTCGACTATTTGCCCTATGCCATTTCACCTCTGATGGATGATCTGGCCACTTTGCGCTATCGCTCCAATGGTATGCAAATGGCTCCAGCTATCATCAGGACACGCGGACATCGACTTGAAGGTATTTGGCATGCAGGTTCACCAATTGGTATGATCATCAATTCATGTCGTGGGATCTACCTCTGTGTCCCTCGCAATATGACCCAAGCAGCCGGTATGTACAATACTTTGCTCGAAGGCGATGATCCTGCCATCGTGATCGAATGCCTCAATGGCTACAGATTGCGCGAAGCGATGCCGGAAAATATTGCGGAATTCCGTGTTCCACTAGGTGAAGTTGAACTGCTTAGGACAGGAACCGATCTCACTTTAGTTACTTATGGTTCTTGCGTGAGAGTGGCTGAAGAGGCCATTACGCTGCTTGCGGAACTGGATATATCGGTTGAGTTGATCGATGCACAGACTTTACTTCCATTCGACATGGATCAGATGATAGTGGAGTCGATCAAGAAAACCAATCGCTTGATGGTGCTTGATGAGGATGTGCCAGGTGGAGCAAGCGCTTACATATTACAAAGTATATTGGAAGGCCAGCAGGCATATCAGTATCTCGATTCGGCGCCCGTCACCATAAGCGCTCATGCGCATCGTACCCCATTTGGCTCAGATGGCGATTATTTTACAAAGCCCCAAGTTGAGGATATTTACGAGGCAGTTGTGAAGATGATCAGAGAGGCTGATCCACAAAGATTTACGCGCTAAGCATCTTTTTTTCACTTTGTTCGTTATGCCTTGGATTAATAATTCCATGAGTTCAATACTGTGCTATCATTGCGGGGTTATTTTTCATATATTTGATTTTTGGATATATCATCGAACATACCCTCACTGAATTTGGCAAAGAATCTGGTCATAATTCCCACTTACAAAGAGGCTGAAAACATCTCGCGGATGTTGGATGCTGTCATTGCTTTGCCAGTGCGATTTGATGTACTAGTGGTCGATGATGGGTCACCTGATGAAACCGCTTCGATAGTTGAATCTTTCAAGGCCCGATATCCTGGTCAAATATTCCTAATGCAACG
>JBDSUZ010000015.1:0-2056 GCA_039927395.1 Saprospiraceae bacterium
ATTGACTGGCAATCTGTAAGAATTTGGACGGCCAGTTTGCGAGGCGCTGAAGCAATTCGACATGAGGAAAATCTTGATTTTGTCAAGATGACCTTTCCCCTTCATAAGAATGACGACTGGAATGGCAACAAATATTTTCCAGAAAATATACAAATCTCAATACATGAGGAATTGCTTGAAGTCTATAAATATTGGCACTATTTCGTGGAGTCACTAGACAAGCAAGAGGCAGTAGGCGATTTTTCATTTGAGCGAACGATGACTATTGAACAAGTGGACGAAGACAATTTGCTTGAAAGAAGATTTTCAATCGAGAAATATGCTTTTGGAATTGGGCTTGTATTCAAGGAACAGGTCATACTCGATTCGCAGTGCAGCGGCAATCCGATTGATTGTATCGATATGAGCTGGGAAGACAAGGCCGACAAAGGCTTCATACTGCGACAAACCATCATTAGCTACGAATAAGTAGCAATTAACTCATTTTTGTATACATATGTCTGATTTCATTCAAATAGGATTCATACTGAAGACACACGGGGTAAAAGGGGAAATAAAGGTATCCATTGAAGATGCCTACTTCGAAGATTATCTAGCCAATGAGATCATTTTCATACAGGAAAAAGACCAATATAATCCCTTGTTTGTCGAACAAATCAGATCAGATCTATTGATCAGCAAATTTGAGGGCTACGATACTCCTGAAGCCGCTAAACGCATTGCTTCAAGGGCAATTTTTCTACGACAGTCCGACTTATTACCAGCTGATAAGAGAACGATTACAGTTCCTATCTCGAAATATGCTGCAACAATTGGTTATGAAGTCTATTCAGAAGAAGGGGACTTGTTGGGAAAGATTACTGATATAGAAGAATTTCCCCAGCAGGAAATGGCTCTCTTATCGCGAAATGAGCGAATAGTACTGCTTCCATTGGTCGATGCATTTGTCCGCGAAATAGATGCAAAAAACAACATGCTGATTGTATCGATTCCCGAAGGATTGCTTGATCTCGAATAGTTCCTCTTAGATCAACATTCCAGCGATCGCAGCTGTAAAGAGGCAAGCTATAGTTCCGCCTACCAAAGCGCGCAAACCTAGTTCTGTAAGATTTTTCCTTTGATTAGGTGCCAAAGCGCCAATCCCGCCTATTTGAATTCCAATCGATGCAAAATTTGCGAACCCGCAGAGCGCATATGTTGCAATGACTATTGAGTGAGGGTCAGAAATTAAACCGGCAGTCTTCATTTTTCCAAGGGAAATATAGGCCACGAACTCATTTAGAATAGTCTTTTCGCCCAATAGCTGACCGATATACACCATATCAACTCTACTGACTCCGATAAGCCAGGCTACGGGCGCAAATAGATAGCCGAGTAACATCTGTAGAGAGACTTCAGTGTAAGTGTTATTTGTCAGGTAAGAGATTTGACTGTTGAGAGTAGTCCAATCACCAATTTTAAAGAGGAAATAGTTCAATACCGCCATTACTGCTGTGAATACTACCAACATGGCGCCCACATTGACCGCGAGTTTGAGTCCATCTGTCGTGCCGGTCGAAATGGCGTCCAACATATTGTCGCCAATGGCTTCTTTAGGTACATGAATAGCTTGCTGAATGACCTCATCTTTGGGTTGCGGAAATAACATTTTAGCACAAACGATCGCTGCAGGCGCAGACATTATCGACTGTGAAAGCATATGAAGTGCATAGAATTTCTGTGAGACTGGGTCGGAACCACCAAGAAAACTGACATAAGCTGCTAGTACACTTCCAGCTGTATTTGCCATACCTCCGACCATGATACAGAGGATCTCCGATTTTGTCATTCCCGCCAGATAGGGCTTTACCATCAAGGGAGCTTCAGTCTGACCAAGGAAGATATTGGCAGCAGTAGATAGTGATTCGGACCCAGATATTTTGAGCTTGCTAAGCAACCAGGCAAAAACATATACGATCTTCTGCAGAACACCTAGATAATAGAGAATGGAAGAAAGTGCCGCAAAGAATATAATATTGGGCAGTACCTGAATCGCAAATACATAGCCCCATTGACC
>JBDSUZ010000016.1:0-2859 GCA_039927395.1 Saprospiraceae bacterium
AACGAAGATTTTTGAGAGAATACCACAGTAAACTAAAGGGCGGACCACTTCCTTCAGAATCAGTACACCATATCTTAGTCGATAAATATAAGGAAGTATGGGTAGCGACGGAGGGTGGTCTGATGAGACATCCGGAAGGAACAAATACTTGGGAGCAGTCTACAACAATCGACAAGAAAATATTGCGAAATCCTCAGTATTTATTGCAAAATGCCAATGCCGAATTGCTTTGTCTTGCCGAAGGTGGTGTGTGGCGCAAAATCCCTGATAGAAATGCAGTTTTTGAAAAAATACTCAATATTCCCGCTGACATTCAATTGCCTTCGTTTTTTTATCAAGACTCGCTTTTGGGAATTTGCATACCTCCAATAGGACGATTTGAAAAGAAGAACGGCGTATGGACTCGGGTAGCCAATTTCAACATACCTGCGGTCAATAGTATGCTTTGGGACACGATACTCCAATCACATTGGCTTGGTACCGACAATGGCCTTATCTTATTGGATGGCAAGACAAAGCAGATTGTTACCTATGCTGAATCTGATGGTTTGGAAAATAGTCACATCAATGGGATGATACTCGATTTCTATGGCAATCTATGGTTTGGTACCAACAAAGGCATCATTAGATTTAAGGTCAGAAAAGAGGATTTTCTTACCAAGTCAAAGGCCCGCAATTATAATATTTCTGATGGTTTGCAAGACAATTCATTCGGTAGATTTGCTGCAAGTGTTGATCGATCCGGCAATTTTTTGTTTGGCGGACTAAAGGGTTTTAATTCCTTCGATCCTCTACGTCTATTTGAGTATGGCCAACTACCAAAAATTGCGATCACAGGCATTGAGATAAATGATAGAGATACTGTCCCACCTATAAGGCCAAATCTTCTCAGCGAGATCACCTTGATGCCCTATCAGACCACTTTTGCAATTTCCTTTTCGGGGATTGATTTTGCCGATCCCAATTCAATAATGTTTCGGACAAGACTTGACGGCTATGACCGTGAATGGATTACCAAGAAAGAGGGTTTGGTCCGTTACAGCAATCTGAAACCTGGAACTTATGTACTTAAGATCAAGGCTGCCAACGCTGATGGTCAGTGGACACCTGAATCCCGCAATCTTACTATTACGATCAAACCACCGATCTGGAATTACTGGTTTGTAAAATTGTTTGCTTTCCTATTATTAATTGGTACAACCTATCTATTAGTTCATGCCAATACCGAGCGGCAACTTGAAAGGCAAAAATTAGTTTTTGAAAAACAACAGGCGATAACTGACGAACGATCTCGCATCGCTGCCGATATGCACGATGACTTGGGATCTGGTCTATCAATGATCACTTTAATGAGTGATATCGCTAGCGTCAAGGCCAAAGACCCCGATCAAGCAGAGGCGATCAAGCAGATAGGAGTGACTTCAAATGAGTTGATCGACAAAATGGGCGAAATCATCTGGACCTTGAATTCAAGAAATGACACCATTGAGAGCTTGTTCAGGTATATCCGCCAATTCGCCTCTAAACTGTTTGATGTCACCGATATCGAGTGGACTATGAATATCCAAGATCATATGCCGGAGATGACCTGCCCTGGTAAACTCAGGAGAAATATTTTCCTAACATCGAAGGAGGCCCTGCACAACATTGTCAAACACTCCAAGGCTTCCAATGCAAATATTCAGGCAAGCATTCACGAAAATGTCCTAATTATCTCAATCACTGATAATGGCAAGGGCATTGAATCGCACAAGATCAATCAATTCGGCAACGGAATGACAAATATGCGCAAGCGTATTGAAGATATAGGTGGGCAATTTAGTATGATTTCAGAACAAGGAACTGAGATCTTGATACGTGTGCCTATCGACCTCTTTGACAGCATTGTTAAGGAGGGATAAACATTCGTTCTATTTTATAACAAAGATTTACATCTTTACTTTGTAAAAAAAATCCCATGCCAGACACTGTAGCAGACATTAGAATTGGAATCGTCGAGGACAACCATGAATTCCGCAACGCCTTGCAGCTAATCTTAGGAGGCACACCCGGCTATGCTTGTACTTCCGTATTTAGCAATGCCGAGGAAGCAATCAAGAGATTGGCGCTTGAAAAACCCGATATCGTATTGATGGATATTCAACTACCTGGCATGTCAGGTATCGATTGTATCAAGCAAATCAAATCTGAAGCGCCTGATATTCAGTTCATGATGTTCACGTCATATGAAGATGACGAAAAGATATTTGACGCTTTAGCTGCCGGAGCCTCTGGTTATATATTGAAGCGAACTCCACCAGCCAAACTAATTGAAGCCGTCCGCGAATTGTACGAAGGGGGTTCTCCCATGAGTACCGAAATAGCTAGAAAAGTAGTTGGATCATTCCAACAAAAGAAGAGAGTGGCCGGAATGGAGAACAACCCGCTAAGCGAACGGGAAAAGCAAATTCTCGATCAATTAGCTGACGGTTTCATGTATAAGGAAATTGCTTCAAATCTCTTTATCAGCATAGCTACCGTAAAACAACACGTGCATAGAATATATGAAAAATTGCATGTGCAAAGTCGCACCGGGGCCATTAATAAATACTATAGCCGCTAATGTGAATCAAAACAGCAATTGAGAAGCATGGAGAGAAATCTCCTTTTACAATTCTGCGCTTTTCATATGTAATTGATATTCAGTTAGATGCAGTAGAGTCAAAATGAAGGTCGCTGCTAAAACTTGAAATATTTAGAACAATGGTTCTATTTCAGATGTTATATATCAGTAGTAATTTTGACTTATAAGAAAACACAAGGGACGATGTCCTTGAACTAGATTGAGTTCGACTAATCACTAATTCAAGAATATCTCTC
>JBDSUZ010000017.1:0-6984 GCA_039927395.1 Saprospiraceae bacterium
TATCTTATGAGATATCCATACAGCGCCGACGTCGATTTCTTGTAGGAATTACTTCTTCTTAGCGTCCTTGTTCTTCTGCTGCTCTTTAAGTGCGGCCTCCAACCTAGCTTGAAATCCTCCCGTCTTCTTGGGCTTTTTCCTGAATTCATCCATCTCCATCTTGATCTTATCGTTGTTGATAATCACATTCTTGATCAGTAAAGTTTGACCAATATTTATGAGGTTGGAAAATACTAAATACAAGGTCAATCCAGCTGCAAAACTGTTGAAGAAAAACATGGCCAATACCGGCATTGCGTATTGCATATACACGAACATCGGATTGTTATTCATCGCTGACATGTCGACATTCTTCGCATTATACTTGGTATAGATCAAAGTTGTTACCGTCCATAGGATAGTCAAAAGCGATATATGATCTCCAATAAATGGAACTGTGGTTCCCAATTTGAAAAAAGCATCATATGACGACAAATCTGGCGCCCAAAGGAAACTAGCTTGTCGGAATTCGATTGCTGCGGGAAAAAATCGGTATAGTGCAAGCCATATCGGCATTTGGAGAATCATGGGCAAGCATCCACCTAGAGGGTTGACTCCGTATTCTCGATACATTTTCATGCTCTCCATCTGCATCTTCTGCTGGTCGTCGCCGAATTTCTTCTTCAAATCAGCCAGTTGAGGCTTAAGTGATCCCATTTTGGCCTGCGAATAAAGCATCTTGTAGGTGAGGGGCGAAAGCGAAAGCTTCACAATCAAGGTTAGTAAGAGTATGACTAAACCTGCCGAAGGAATCCAATCGGTCAACACATCAAACAAAGGTCTGATAACCCAGCGATTGATGGTACCGAATATAGAACTTCCAAATGGGATGACGTCTTCCAAATACACGCCATAAGCCCTTAACCTCTTGAATTCATTTGGTCCAGCATACATCTGCATCTGGATTCTATCATTGCCGCTTCCACTTATTGGAATTTGTATTTGACTCGTCAGCACCTTGAGAGATGGATCAGATTCGTCCTTCATCGTAGTCGTCAACTCTGCCCCCGAAAAGGTCTTGTTAGCAATAATTGAAGTGTTGAAGAACTGGTTTGCATGCGAAACCCATTTTACTTGCTCCTTATTGATCGTTTCGCTATCGTCCTTTCTGCAATTGCAGTAGTCAGGACTTTCTTCTACCTTCTTGAAATAAACTGTAGAATATGTTCGCTCGTATTTGTGATTAAATTCGAGCTTATCCAAGTGATTGACCCAGTTGAGGGTAATGGTTCGAGCATCTGATTTAAGTGTGTTTCCCAACTTGTTGAGACCAACTTCGTAGTCAATATTATAATCGTCAGCTTGTATCGTATACAACTGCTCAAAAGAGCCGCCATCGGCAGTTTGAGCGACAAAGCGTACTTGATTTGCTGTTTTTTCTGACTGAAAATACAAGTCTTTGGTACTCACAGTTCCACCTGCAGCATTGGATACAGGCAATATGTATTCAAACCTGTTCTCCGGGTTATTCATTAGGATCAAAGGAGACTTAGCCGCGTCCTTTTCAGCGGATGACAGTTTGTAATAATTCTTTAGTTCGACTGATTGGATGTAACCGCCCTTGTTGGAGAAGGTGATCTTAAATTTAGGGTTTTCGAGTACCGTCGTAGCTAATTGGCCTTGAGCTGCTGCACTAAATCCACCAAGTGTGCCCGCAAGATTTTCTTGTATGATCGAATCCTGCTTAGCGCTAGTAGGCATTTTGCTCGTATCAGGCAAGCTTGCCATTTTAGGTGCATCTTCTGGCTTGCCAGCCATATTGAGACTATCCTGATGCTTCTTTTGGGCTGCTACCTGCTCCTGTGATGGGCTGTTGAGGCGAGTCCAGATCAAAAACAACATTAACATCAAACCGATTCCAATCAAACTCTTCCTATCCATAATTACAGGATTTCAATACATTTAGGTAAAAAACACGGCAAAGGTAGTTTTTTCAACCTTATCACAGCATTAATACTCAGCATGGAACCTTGGGAAGATCCTGACCTAATTAGGGAATACACAAATGCTCGCTTCGAAGTCAATGATCCTAGCTTTGTAATACGCGTTGGCAATCTTCATCCGGAAATTGATGCATTTATAGCCGAAAAAGGCAAATCGAGATGGGCATTCATCACTGCAAATAATCCAGCATCCGTGAGATACAGTGTGCAGGCCAACGAGTACAGAAATTTTGCTTTAATAGACACACTCGATGACATGGATTTGATGTATTTCCATGGACAGGGAGTATGTGATGAAGGCGATTGGCTTCCCGAATATTCATTTTGGGTTCTTGATTTATCGGAGCAGGATTGCATCAAACTAGGTCGGCGATTTGGTCAAAATTCAATCGTCTGCGGTGAAATTGGGGGGAGGGCTTTTTTGTTGTGGCCTTTTAAGATGATTTGATGATTTGATGAGTCGATGAGTTGTTAGAAGGTTTAGTGTGTTGAGTTTAGAGTATAGAGACCTGCGCTCCTTTCTGCAGCCTCGCAATGCATTGCGTGGTCGGTACGAGAAGGTCGCGACCTTCCCTTGTTCACAGTACAATAATGTTCATTATGAAAAAACACTTGGCAAGCAATGCTTTCCTAGTCGTTTCAACGGATGCTTTTTACGAAGGCAAATGTATCTAGCGGTCTGGCTTATAAACTTTTCCAAAGTTTGAAACTTTGGAAAAGTAATAGCACCGTGGGATCTCTTCATACCCTGCAAACTTTGTCAGGGTTTGAAACCACTGACGAAGTAGCTTTTTATCGATGTCAAAAAGTCCTTTTGAACTCTCAACTCTAAACTCTGAACCCTTCACCTGCATCCTGATATTCCGGTTTGTTGATCCTAGAAAATGCATGCTTCAGCAATATTGGCGTGCATAGTGTGGTGATAATTCCCATTAGCACCAAAATTGAGAAAATCGAATCTGTAATAAAGCCATTGGTCAACGCGATATTGGCCACCACTAATTCCATGATTCCTCGGCCATTGAGACCAATTCCCAATGCATAGGCTTCCGGATGACTCATTCCTCCAATCCTACCACCTAAGTAACCTCCAATAATTTTGCTGCCAAATGCTATTATCAAAATAGCCCCCATTAGAGTCAGATTGCTTAGTTCAGTAATGTTGACTCTCAAGCCAATGGTTGCAAAGAATATAGGAGCGAGGAATCCCATTGAGATGCTCCTAGTTGTTTCTTCGACCTGTTTGTAATTTTCTTTGCCTAACAATTCACTAGTTAGCAGCATTGCTCCGAAGAACGCGCCAACAATAAAATGTAACCCAATTAATTCTGCAATACCTGCAAATAATAGAATGAAGACAAATATGATCGCGAAGTTGGATTCTTTGCTTTTGAGTAAGCTTACAAACTGACTGACTTTTTCGCGCACAATGTTCTCATTATTGCTGAGCCTTTGAATCGCCTTAAATGCCAAATAGACTAACAGGATAAATAGGGCAACCTTGAGCAGGGTCCACAATAGCATTTTGGCAAATTCTCCAATGGCTGGCATCTCGATCTTCGAATCCAGAGCTATGCCCAATATCATCAAGGCAAATACGTCGTTGACTATAGCAGTAGCAATGATTTTGCTGCCTATTTCTGTGTTCAATTTTCCCAAATCCATCAAAATTCTGATAGAGACGGGAAGTGCAGTAATCGAAAGACACAATGCGATGAAGATTGTTTCACTCACACTCATTTGGAAGAATCCCAACATCACAGCAAATCCACCAATAAATGGAATACTAAAGCCTAACACTACTGTCCAGAAATTCCGCCCTCGTATACCAGAAATGATGTTGCTAATGTTGATTTCCATTCCGACCATTATGATCAACAGAAAAACGCCCATTTCTGCAAATACTGATAATTCAGGACTCACTTGGATAAGGTCAAACAAAGAGGGCCCCAGGATAATCCCTGCGAAAATCTCACCAATCATGGCAGGTTGCCTCAATCGTTCCATGATTTCACCCAGCACTCTTGCCAGCGCCAGTAAGATGAGCAGGCTTACAAAAAATGGCAATTGAAAGCCTGCAGCTAGCTCTGTATGCATATTGCGTCGAAGATTTGTGTCCAAGATCGGAACTATCGAGTGCAAATGAGGTTTCAGATATACATTAAATGTTATGTAATGTATAATGATTTGTCCTTAAATATTATATGTTATTTTAATTGTAATAAGCGTCTTTTTTATTGCCATCGAATGCCGATACATCAACGCATTTGACAAGATTCTGATGGAAGGCTAAAAGCAACAATTCTTTTTGCTTTACATTTGCCCCATGAAAAAGTGGTTGATTGGTATTTTTACCTTGCTCTTGGCGGCCTTGATTGTCTTTTTGGCACTTGGATACTTCAATTCACCCATGAGCATAAATTCTAAAGTTTCAACAACAATTTCCATCGATACCGCATTTTCAGCATACAGAAATCCCGCTATTATTAAGCATTGGATGAAGGATCTAGATAGTATTAGATTGATCAAGGGCTTGAATCAACAAGCCGGAGCGATCTATCTGCTTGACATCAATCAACAAGAGACAAGCTATCAGATGGACTATACTTTGCTACAAATGCAAGAACCAGCTACCATGCATTTCAGGCTTGAAAATGAGGCCTTGAGAAATAATATAAGTGTTCATTTTACATCAACTGAAGCGGGAACAACTGTCGAGAGAAAAGAAGAAATCGAAGGAAAGACTGCATTTATGAAATCTGCGTTATTTTTGATGCGCAAAACATTAGAACAACAGTCGAAGAGGGAATTGGAGCGTTTTGCTCAATATCTTACGACCAATAAATAGATCCATGTTTGAAAATTTAAGTGAAAAATTAGAAGGCGCATTTAAGAGCTTGCGAGGAGATGGTAGCTTGACAGAGCTAAATATCGCAGCTTCCATCAAGGAAATACGCCGTGCACTAGTTGCCGCCGACGTCAATTACACGATTGCAAAAGAATTTACCGATAAGGTAAAGGATAAGGCATTGGGTGCCGAAAACCTGCTCAAATCAGTCAAGCCTGGCGAATTGATGGTGAAAATCGTCATGGACGAGCTCGTCGACCTAATGGGCGGCCAAAGTGCAGGTATCAATATCAAGGGAAATCCAGGTGTAATCCTAGTGAGTGGATTGCAAGGTTCTGGTAAGACGACATTCTCAGGTAAACTAGCCTACTATCTCAAAAATAGCAAGAGCAAAAAGCCTTTGTTGGTGGCTTGCGACGTTTATCGCCCTGCAGCGATTGATCAATTGACCGTACTTGCTGAGCAAGTAGGAGTTCAGATTTATTCGGAACCTGACAACAAGAATCCGGCTGATATCGCCATGAACGCTATCAAATTTGCCAAAGCAAATTCGATAGATGTAGTGATTGTTGACACCGCAGGTCGTCTAGCCGTGGATGAGGAAATGATGAACGAGATCGAACGAATCAAAAATGCCATCCAACCCACTGAGACTTTATTTGTAGTCGATTCGATGACAGGTCAGGATGCAGTGAATACTGCAAAAGCATTCAACGACAAAATCAATTTCGATGGCGTCGTCCTTACCAAAATGGACGGCGATACCCGTGGTGGTGCCTCTTTATCTATTAAGTACACTGTCGGCAAGCCTATCAAGTTCGTTTCGATGGGAGAGAAGATGGATACCTTGGATGTATTCTTTCCCGAAAGGATGGCGCAAAGGATCCTCGGAATGGGTGATATCGTGTCCTTCGTTGAAAAAGCACAGTTGCAATTTGATGAGACTGAAGCCAAACGGATCGAGAAGAAAATCAAGAAAAATAAATTTGATTTCAATGATTTCCTGAGTCAGATCAATCAGATAAAGAAGATGGGAGATCTCAAAAATCTGATCAATATGATCCCGGGAATGTCCAAAATGACCAAGGATCTCGAGATCGACAACAAGGCATTTTCAAAAGTTGAAGCCATCATCCAATCCATGACGCCAGATGAGCGCTTGAATCCTGATTTGCTAAACATGAATCGCAAGAAACGCATCTCTAAGGGTTGTGGCCGCGACCTCAATGAAATCAACATGTTCCTCAAACAGTTTGAACAAATGCGTGCCATGATGCACAAGTTGAGCAATGGCAAAAACCTTGGTGGCTTGATGGGAGGAATGGGACCAAGATAGTTAGAGCTTTAAGATCTTTTAGAACGGTTCATCTTCCCTCCATTTTGTTAAAAATGGATTTTCATCGGATTAACAGAGGCTTTTATATAAGGATTGTGTGCAGTGGGGAACTAAAAAGGAATACATAGGTTTATTTTTATATCTTTAATTATATCCAATAGCTGTCTTTAACTGCATGCGTCAACTCAAAATAACCAATAAGATCACCAATCGCGAGAGCCTCGCCTTGGATAAGTATCTCAATGATATTGGACGCATTACGTTGTTAACGGCTGACGAGGAAGCCGAACTTGCTCGCAAAATCAGAGAAGGAGACAAACAGGCGCTTGATCGCATGACTAATGCAAATCTGCGATTTGTAGTGTCAGTGGCTAAACAATATCAAAATCAGGGCCTGTCATTGAGTGATCTCATCAACGAGGGCAATCTGGGTCTCATGAAAGCCGCCAAAAGATTTGATGAGACTAGAGGATTCAAATTCATTTCATACGCAGTTTGGTGGATCAGACAATCCATACTGCAGGCTATAGTTGAGTATTCAAGGATTGTTAGATTCCCTTTGAATAAAGTTGGGTCGTACAGCAAGGTCAATGACGCAAACATTTCCTTCATTCAGAAATTTGAAAGAGAGCCTACAATAGAGGAATTAGCCGAATTGTTGGACATCACGCCCAAGGAAGTGAGCAATATGCTCAAGAGCAACAGCAGACATACCTCTCTTGACGCCCCCTTGGGCAATGACGAGGATAGTTCGACCTTGCTTGATCTGATGACGATGGCTGACGGCAACAGCCCCGACAATCAGCTAATGGAAGATT
>JBDSUZ010000018.1:0-9476 GCA_039927395.1 Saprospiraceae bacterium
ACAAAGAATGGTTGGTGCAATATTGTGAATCAGTCCTACAACAAGAGTTTGTTGATTACTTCATATTCGGACACAGGCATTTAGCCATTGACTACCTTCTCAGCAATCAAAAAAGCCGATATATCAATGTAGGGGATTGGCTTCAGTGGAATACTTATGCGGTATTTGACGGAGAGCAATTGGAGCTGAAGAGCTTTCCAATCGCAACTTAAGATCACAACTGCAGCCTATACTGTCAGGATATCTTTCTCTTTTGCCTGCTCTAGTTTCTCCGCTTTCTCACCAAATTGGTTGGTGAGTTCCTGAAGATCTTTTTCTTTGACTTTGCCCATATCTTCAGGATATCCATCTTTGGTGGCTTTCTTGATGAATTCCATACAATCTCTCCTCGAATTGCGAATACTCACCTTGGTATCTTCAGTAAGATGCTTGGCTTGTTTGACAAGTTCCTTGCGACGCTCCTCAGTTAATGGTGGGATAGTAAGACGCACCACTTCTCCATCATTCATCGGCGTCATGCCCATATTGGCTTCAAAAATGGATCTTTCGATAGCTGCCAGGGATTTTTTCTCCCAAGGTTGAATGACGATCGTACGTGAATCAGATGTTGAGATATTGGCGATCTGAGTAAGCGGAGTAGGCGTCCCGTAGTAGTCTACTTTCAGATTTTCGAACAAAGCGCCACTGGCCTTGCCAGTCCTGATCTTGCTGAGTTCCTTGCTGAGGTGCTCCAAGGCGTGATCCATTTCGGCTCTAGCCTTCTCAATATGTGCATCTACATCTACCATCATAACATTATCATTTTAATACCTTGATACAAATATAGACAAGCAATGCTTTTTGCAAGCCTATGCCAAGGATTTGTTGCTTAGAGCTAATAAATCAAGACCTGAAGATAGATCAGGCCCTGATATTTCTTTAGTTGTTCCTAGTTCCGCGAATTCATGCGGAGTATCAGATAAATCAGCATCGCCAATGAAGAAAGCGCAGCACTAACATAGGTCATCGCAGCCCACCATAGAGCATCTTTAGCACCTGCGTGTTCTGCTCCTTGAGCTACACCTGAACTATCTAGCCATACCAATGCTCTATTGCTTGCATCAAACTCAACAGGCAAGGTCACAAAGGCAAATAGCGTCGTAATTGCAAATGCAACTATTGTTACCATCATGAGTGCAGGAAATTGATTTGCAAGCACAAAGGCAAGGATCAAAAGATACTGCAGTGACATATTGGCAACGTTGACGATAGGCACCAATGTAGACCTAAGCTTCAACATTGGGTACGATGTAGCGTGCTGAACAGCGTGCCCACATTCGTGGGCGGCAACGGCAGCGGCTGCAACATTTCGTCCATTAAATACATCAGGGCTAAGGTTGACAGTCTTATTCATCGGATTGTAATGATCCGATAGCATCCCTTCGCTTGGATGAATCTGAACATCGTAGATGCCGTAATATTTCAACATAGTATCGGCAACTTCAGCACCACTCATGCCATTTCTCAAAGGCATCTGTGAGTAATGCGCAAACTTGCTTTTCAATCGCCAGGAAACCAGCATACCAACTACTGTTAGCAGGCCGGCGAGAATCATATAACCCATTTATTCAAAAATTTTACTTGATGTATATTACCCCAAATGATTCAAGAAAGTTCAAATAAGATCGAATATTAGGACAATCTTAAGCTTAATCTAAGATGGCAAATCCTGTGTAGGGCACCAAAATATCCGGCATACTGATGCCTTCAGGTGTCTGATTGTTTTCGATGATACAGGCTACGATGCGCGCCAAAGCCAGGGCGGAACCGTTGAGCGTGTGGACCAATTGCATTTTACCATTGCTATCGCGGAATCGACATTTCATGCGATTGGCTTGATATGTCTCAAAATTGGACACAGAACTAACCTCTAACCAGCGCTGCTGAGCTGCTGACCAGACTTCAAAGTCAAATGTCAAAGCACTTGCATTGCCGATATCACCACCGCACAAACGCAATATGCGGAATGGCAGGCCGAGTTCGTCGAGCAATGTAGCCACATGCTCCAACATTTGCATCAATGTATCATATGATTTGTCAGGGTGCTCGATCTGTACGATCTCTACTTTATTGAACTGATGTACGCGATTGAGTCCCTTGACATGCGCTCCGTAGGATCCTGCTTCTCTTCGGAAACAGGGCGTATAGCCGCACATTTTGATGGGAAATTGCTTTTCGTCCACGATCACATCGCGGTAGATGTTAGTTATTGGCACTTCAGCGGTAGGAATGAGGTAAAAATCGTCTCTTTCCACATAATACATCTGCGCGTCCTTATCAGGTATCTGACCTGTGCCACGGGCGCTTTCTTTATTTACCAACAGAGGTGGATTGATCTCTTCAAATCCGGCGGCGGTCGCTCTGTCAAGGAAATAATTGATCAAGGCACGTTCAAGGCGAGCTCCTTTTCCTCTGAAAACGGGAAAGCCTGCTCCCGTCAATTTGACTCCCAGGGGAAGATCAAATATGCCATACTTATTGCTTAGTTCCCAATGCGGCAGTGCATCAGGGCCAAGGTCAGGTAATGCATTTGGCCAAGGTCTGAATACCTCATTGTCTTCCGCTTCTTTGCCGAAGGGCACCGATTCATGCGGCACATTGGGCAGAGAAAGCAAAATATTCTCCAGATTGAGGTTATGTTCCTTCAGATCAGCTTCCCATTGAGAGATCGACGATTTGATATTGGTCACTTCCTCTTTAAGCGGAAGCGCGGCAGCAGCTTGTCCAGATTTCATCATTTCACCGATGACTCTTGATTTCTCGTTGATACCGGCCAGCGCAGCATCCAGAATCGTCTGAAGCGATTTGCGCTGGTCATCGATCTGAATTGCTTCGTCAACTAATAGCAGGACATCTGCTTTCAAATTGCGTTTTTGGTAACCAATTTCTAATTTTTCGCGATTTTCGCGTATCCAGGATACTTGTAACATGGGTCGTAATGGCCTTAATGGAGATCAAAGATACATTGTCATTTGTATAATATAGCAAAGGGGCCCAGCTCAACTTTTTGGATAAATAATTGTTCAAAAAGTTTGGTATCGCAAAAATAGTGGTACTTTTGATTTGGAAATGCAGGCAGCCTGCAGGATCTAAGCTTGATGTCCCATCGGTTTTTACGCCCATCCATCAGGATTTTACCCTAATTTGTCTTCTACTTTTTTCATTGATTCCGAGGCTTTTCGCCTCACAAGTATTTGATAGATCTTACTATTTCATTTGTCCCGGCTGCATAAGCTATTCCCGACTTTTTCCCATACAAACCAACAACCCAGACTTTAATAATTTCCATGATGTACGACATTCTCCAACTGAATGACATGCTTATGCCCGAATTGAGGGATGTAGCTGAACAGCTTCAGTTGAAAGGCTATAAAAAGCTCAACAAACAAGAACTCATCTATAAGGTGCTTGATGAACAAGCATTTGCCGGTAAAAACCAGGTAACTGCTAAAGAAGACGAAAAGGTGCAGGACAAAATACCACGCACTGCACAAACTCGTGATGCCCAGGAAGATCGTTCATATAGATCGACTCCTCCTCCAAGACTACCACGTCAACGACCTGAAGTAAATCAAGCAGATCCTGAAGCTCAAGATAAGCCTCAACGGGTAATTGCACCTAAAGCAGTGCCCCTAGTACCGAAACCAAGACCTGTAGTCACTAATACGGATGAAACGCAGGTGCCCGTTGTTCGCAGGAACAACCAAAGACCTGTTCCCACAGGCGAGCCCAACGTAAGAAGGGTGCCACCGCAACGCAATCCCACAGGAACAAATAATCCAGAATTACCGCTTCCGGATAATACAAATCCGCAGGTGCGCCGTCCAAATCCAAATTTGAGGACAAATCCTCAGGATGGACGTCCAGCTCAGGAGCAGAGAGTTCCGCAAGACAATCGCAATAACCCAAGGGAACAAAGACCAATACAGGACAACAGGCAAAATCCTGATAATCGTCAGAACCCTCAGGATAGAAATAACCCTGATAATCGTCAAAATCAGGACAATCGCCAGAATCCTGAAAACCGCCAGAATCCTGAAAGACAAAATCAGGACAATCGTCAAAATCCTCAGGATAGAACAAACCCTGAAAACAGGCCAGTTCAGCCAAGAGAGCCAAGACAATTCAGAGAGCCTAGACAACCAGTGGAAGCTCCACCTGCAGAAATCGTTCCAGAAGGACCGAAGTTCAATATCGACCTCGACGGCTTGATCGAAGGGGATGGCGTACTGGAGATGATGCCTGATGGATATGGATTCTTGCGCTCTGCAGATTACAACTATCAGACTTCACAAGATGATATATATGTATCTCCTTCGCAAATCAAATTGTTCAACCTCAAGACCGGCGATTCTGTAATCGGCGCTGTGAGGCCTCCGAAAGAAGGCGAGAAATATTTTGCCTTGCTTAAGGTATCAAAGATCAATGGATTAGAACCAGCTGCGATACGCGAGCGGGTGCCATTTGACTATTTGACTCCATTGTTTCCAACTGAAAAATTCAACTTGTTGACAACGACAAGTGGAAGAGATATAGGAAATCGTTTGATCGACCTGTTCACACCAATCGGTAAAGGACAGAGGGGATTGATCGTGGCGCAGCCTAAGACAGGTAAGACTTACTTGCTCAAAGACGTGGCAAATGCCATCGCACAAAATCACCCTGAGTGTTACCTTATCGTGCTACTAGTCGATGAGCGACCGGAAGAGGTTACTGATATGCGCCGAAGCGTAAATGCTGAAGTTGTATCATCAACATTTGACGAACCTGCCGACAATCACGTTCGTGTCGCCAATATGGTGCTCGAAAAAGCAAAGCGCCTCGTTGAATGCGGACATGATGTCGTGATCCTATTGGATTCGATCACACGTCTGGCAAGGGCCTACAATACTGTTGCACCAGCTTCGGGTAAAGTATTATCAGGTGGTGTGGAGGCAAATGCCTTGCACAAGCCGAAGAAATTCTTTGGAGCTGCCCGTAATATCGAAAATGGTGGTTCATTGACCATCCTTGCTACAGCTTTGATCGATACAGGATCCAAAATGGACGGAGTCATCTTTGAGGAATTCAAAGGTACAGGAAACATGGAGTTGCAGTTGGATCGTACGCTTGCTAACAAACGTCTGTATCCATCTATCGACCTTACCAAATCCAGTACACGTCGCGAAGAGTTGTTGATGGACAAAGACATGCTGCAACGCATGTTTATCCTCCGCAATCACCTGGCCGATATGAAGCCCGATGAGGCGATGGAATTCCTGCTCAAGCAGATGCATGGAACCAAAACCAATGATGAGTTTTTGAGGGGCATGAACGGCAGGTAAATTATCCCGATCGGGATCGCAACTTTCTGCGATTAATATTGTGAACACAAGGAATTTGTGTAACTTCGCCCCACTTTTTGAAGAAACGAGAATAAATAAAACGCGATGAAACGCACATATCAACCATCGAGGAGAAAAAGAGCCAACAAGCATGGCTTTAGAACACGTATGTCCACCAAGAATGGCCGTAGAATTTTATCTCGTCGTCGTTCAGCTGGCCGTCAAAAATTGTCAGTGTCAGACGAGAAAAAGGCGAAATAGACCCATCGGCTGATCTCAGCCTTTGTACAACATAGCAATAGCCCTTCCATTTGAAGGGCTTTGTTGTTTGTAAGAATCCCTTGCATTATCACTGAAAATATTGATGCTCCATAAGCAGATTGGTACTTGAGCAAGTACCTTTAAGAAAGTATTCAACCTGGAGCAATTGTCTGATCACCGCCATTTACCCGCCGAGAGACTCAAGAGCCGAAAGGCCATTGGACTGTTGTTCAAAGGTGCCTCGAGTTTCGCTGTGCATCCCCTGCGGATCATCTGGCATGTCCATTTGGCAGAGCCAGGATTGCCACAATTAGGATTTTCTGTTCCAAAAAAGCGCTTTAAAAAAGCTGTTGATCGCAATCGTGTCAAAAGACTCATGTTGGAGTCCTATCGATTGCAGAAAGCAGCGTTTCAGGAGAGCGTCACGGTCCTGCCCGGTCGTTTTCAGGGCATGTTTTTGTACACTTCTGACACAATTGTGAGTTACAAGCAAGTATCTGCCTGCATGGAGAAATTATTGGCTCAATTGTGCGTTCAAATTCAAGCAAAAAAAGAACAATGAAAAGCCTGCTCTACCTGATTTGTCTGCAAATTGCCTTCCTCTTGATTGACCCGACTCATTTGAGCGGACAACAGTTCATACAGATAGAGAAGAAATATTCGATGAAGACCCGCAGAATATTGCCAGGTGAGATCGTTTCCTATCAATTAAAGACTGACAAAGGCCATTGGTACAGAGAGGAACTAGTAATTCTCTATCCTGAGGAGGGCAAAATCCGATTTGCTAATCGACTGGTGGATCTCGATCAGATTCAGGCTATACGATTGGGATCGAGCCACAAATTCTGGAATGTGCTGGGAGAGGGGCTCAAAATATTTGCTTACCAGTGGGCTTTCTTCTCAGTTGCTGTTACTGTCATCGGCACGCCGCTGAGCTGGTCATCGCTTTTTGTCCCGGTGATTGCATTTACTACTGGTGTTTTGATCAAATATCTCAACAACGGCAAGACCTTTCATTTCAAAGAAAAATACAGATTGAGGCTACTCGATCTCGATTTTGCGAAGCCTTAATTTGCTGCATTGCGCAACAACCATTCGACACCCAGCCGATAGCCATCTAAGCCAAGACCGATAATACTGCCTGCACAGACTGGGGCGATCATCGAATGATGCCGAAAGGATTCTCTGGCAGCAGTATTTGAGATATGAACTTCGATCACAGGGCATTTAATAGCCGCTACAGCATCGCGAATAGCCACTGAGGTATGCGTGTAACCCCCAGGGTTAAATACGATCCCTGCAGCCAAAAAACCATACTGTTGCAATGCGTCAATCAACTCCCCCTCATGATTGGATTGTATGTACACCAAATTCAATTCCGGATAGGCCTTTTGCATGGATGCAACTGCCGATTCAAAATTCTCAGTTCCATAAATCTCTGGTTCCCTCGTACCGAGCAGATTGAGATTGGGGCCGTTGAGGATCAGGATGGTCATGGGGTAAAGATAGAAAAATCAACGTGGCGTTCAATCTACCAATTTAAACTTACCGATAAAATAATTCAGTATCCTTTGATAATTGGCAAATAATTCCGTTGTCTTTATTTTCCTTAGCTCAGGTGCACCTTGTTCTTGATTATTAGATTTCCAAAAAAATGAATTGTAAGCAAAATCAAAAAATAATTTTGTGTTTTTCTCCTGCATCAAATGATGTGCTTCTTCATCCTTTGTTTGATGAGCATAATCTCCAAATAAATTATAAAAGTCAATAAACTCAAAAGCTTTTTTCTTGTCAAAATGATTTATAGTAAAATCCTCATCTGAAATTATAGATTTTAACTGATCCAAATCATATGTAGCATATGGTTTCCTTACTCGCATCTTTCTTGCCCATTGATGTAAATTCTCACTATCGAATATGCTCTTTAAATTTGATTTTACGTAAGTTTGAATTTGATTTATGCTAGAAAACAATAAAATAGAACCTTCAAAGCTGAGAATTTTGTCAATTTCATCCTCATCAACCATATCGGTACCCCAAAGCATAAAATTGGACTGATTATTGAATTTAATTTCGATAATGTATTTTCTAAATTGCTCAGAAATATTATCAAAGTTCTTTCCCATTTGATTATTTTATTGGTCTTTTATGTCTGAAATATTTTTTAACATTATCCATTGTAGGCTTAGGCTCATTTCCTTTGCTGATTAAAAGATAAATGACTATCAAATTTTTAATGCTAAAAACAAAATCAATATTCAACCCTATTAGATATTATTTAGTTCAAGCATATGCCGCATTTCATAACTAATGTTTTTATCCTTCAGGCCTTTTAATTCTTCCATAAAATCCCCCTTTTTCAAGCCCAAAAGAGCATACGCCAATGTGCCACCTCTTTTATGATACTTCTTGTCCAATAATTTACTTACAATTAATGGAACACTTGAATGGATCAAAAAGGTATTAAAAACCAGTGCAATCTTAGTCAAGATTTCTATATCGCTGGACATCAGGAAAATCAGCTTCAATTTATTCATCATACTTCGAAATGCAACTTCACTTGCGGCTCTTTCGGACTTCAGAATTTTCTCTAGCTCACAGAGTTCAAGTTCTTTTATGCTGTGTTCGATTCCCATAAGTATTCATTCAAGAATTATGTGCAGAAATTGAATATTCGATCTTCTTCAAAAGCTTTAAAACCTGAGCCTTGGTGTAAGTGCTTGGAAGCCCTTTACGTCTACTTTTTAAATGCTCCTGTACATATTCAAGTGCTTTATTGTTCTCACTTAGGATATAATACGCCTCAGCAATCAAAAAACCAACATCATTTCGCAATGATTGAGCCCATCTTTTTCCTTCCTTTGTTATTTTGAATGCAATCTCCTCCTCATTATAATTCAAAATCTTGTGTAACATTTTAATAGCTCTACTTTCTTTTTCATTCTTCATTAAGGCTATAGAATAATGCCATAGAACCAAAGGTGAGTTAGGATTCTTTAGATATGCCTTTTTCGCATAAATCAAAGCTTTTTTGTAATCCTTAAGCTGATAATAAACGCCACTTAACTCACAGAGAATCCAAAATCCTTTGTCTCCGTCTTCTATCAATTGCATTAGCTTTTCTTCCGCTGCCTCCCAATTTGCCACTTTAACAAAAGCGTAATAGTCGGTTAGAACATTCTCTGTCATGGTTTATTCTAGTTTTCTTTGGGCCCCTTTTTATAATACTCGCGATTTTCTGCTTTCTTTTCATTATTGCTTTTCTTCTCCTTTGTACTTTTGGTTTGGCTATATTTCTTATCTGCAGCAGTTTGCTCTTTACTTCGTCTAGTATTTGCCTGTTCATGTTTGTTCTGAGTTGATGGCCGCATTTTTGAATGCTCACCAGTAGCTCGTCTAATTTCTTTTATTTTGTCCTTTCCAGCTTTCTGTGATACAATGTTAGTCGCTGTTTTTGTAGCAGAGCGAACCACCACCTTCTTGACAGCTTCCAAAGCTACCTTTGCACCCGTTGTTTGTTGCCCTCCTGGTATAAGTGCAGAAACAACATTATGACCATAGCCATCAATCGCTTCTTTAAATGCAACCGCATCCTCATGACTTCCTGAAGGCGCATTTACAGGTTGAGCATTTAGGAAAAGAGCCACCCCCACAATTAAAGCAGGTATAATAGGAAAATTCCCGTCCGGATCTATCATTTTAACCGGATTGTTATTACCATACACATATGGCGACCAAGGAACTTGTTGGGAGTGATCCGCCATCAGATCCACAGCACTCCACCTACCCAATACCGGATCATACATCCGCGCACCAAAGTCATATATACCTGATAACAACTGTTCCTTACCT
>JBDSUZ010000019.1:0-4366 GCA_039927395.1 Saprospiraceae bacterium
CCCGCTGGGATTCGAACCCAGGACCCCTACATTAAAAGTGTAATGCTCTACCAGCTGAGCTACAGAGTCTTGCAAACTATTTTATTAGAATCGCGGTGCAAAGATAATATTAACCTTCAAATTCAAGCCATTCCTACTTTCAAATATGATTAATAATTTTCTAATTACAAGCTATACTTGTCGATATCATTGAGCCTCAATGGTATAAACCTCCCCCTCAACACTCAAAAAAGTATTTTGAAATTCAGTTCTTGCCTGCTCAAGCAATTGATCAAGATTGCTGTAACGCGAGGAAAAATGTCCAAGCATCAATCTGCCCACTTTAGCCTGCACTGCAATAAGGGCTGCTTGTCGTGAAGTCGAGTGAAATCTCGCATGTGCTTCATGCTCCATTTCATCACCATAGGTGGATTCATGATAGAGCAGATCTACACTCTCAATTATTGGCAAAATCGCTGGAAAATACCGGGTATCACTGCAATAAGCATAAGAAGCTTTCAAAATCCTCTCATCTGTCACATCTTCCAACTTTATGACCTTTCCAACGGCGTTTTCCCAGGATCCTTTGTCCAACAGACTCTTGACGCCATCAGGCGATATTTCAAGTGCCCGCAATTTCTCTCGATCAAAGTGATTTCCCTTGCCGACTTTTGAAAAATGGTAACCGACAGTTGGGATTCTATGTTCAAGAGGAAAAGCCGTAATCGTCAATCCCCTGTGTGAATATATTTCCTGCTCTCTTATTTCCAGTTCAACAAAATTGAGCTCAAAATTAAGCCTGACTTGAGAGCTTTCAAGCACCGTTGTCAACATATGCTGGATCGGACTGGGACCGTATACAGTAAGTGGATCCTTTCTGCCATTGAGTACAAATGACGTGATAAGGCCTGGCAAGCCAAATACATGGTCACCATGCAAATGAGATATGAATATATGGTTGATTTTGCTGCGCTTGACTTTGAAATCACTCATGCGCATCTGCGTACCTTCCCCGCAATCAATTAGAAACAAATCATTGTCGATCTGCAATACCTGCGCACTAGGGTGCCTTCCCTGCGCGGGTAAAGCTGCACTGTTGCCAAGAATTCTAACAGTAAATAACATGAAATTGCGTAAATGAGCCTATTCGTTGCTCAATTCTCTCTCTACTTCTTCCATTATGACGTAATCCACAGATTCTGCAAGAGTAGGAATCATCACCAAAATGGTGTCTAGACGAGAAATTTCGAATAGTTTCTTGACGTTTAGATCAACTATGCCGGTCAAGAGAAAACTACCGTGATTCTTCCAAAGGCGGTTTCCAGTCAGAATGGCGCTTAAACCTGACGAATCGACATACTTCACTTTACATAGGTCTAGGATGATGTTTCGGATCCCCTCGTTGTGAAATATTACAAATTCGGACTTAAGATCGGGTGCGATCAGAGAATTCAAATTCTCTTCTTCCAGTGTAATAACTGCGTATTGTACTTGCTTATCTACTGTAAATTTCATAATATAACCTGTTGGAAAAAACGAATTTACAGCAATTCCGCTTATAAACAACCTTGACATTAAGAAAGCATTCGCAAAAATCAAATCATTTGTAGGGTATAATTTGTTAATGTTTTGACAGATTGAGTTAAATTTCAATCAATTGAGATAAAATGCGCCAAATTTGCAGGGATGATGGATTGGCACCATATTTTCAGTATGTGAGTTATCATTGCAGATTTCAATAACATATTGTAAATTTACTTAATCTATTGAGTCTGTACAAAAGAAAGGAAAAGTGTCCATGAATAAAAAATTCTCTCCGGAAGTCAAAAAGATCATATCCATTAGCAGGGATGAAGCCATTCGGCTGGGTCATGATTTTATTGGAACCGAGCACCTACTCCTTGGTATAATCCAAGATCAAGAGAGCGTTGCCGCAAAAGTTTTAAGAGCGCTTCAGGTGGACCTTGAAGAACTAAAAGTATCTATTGAGTCATCGATCAACAAGACCAGAGCCGGCAATACAACATTGAATGTTGGCAGTCTGCCTTTGGACAAGCACGCCGAAAAGGTACTTAAGGTTACCTTCCTCGAAGCTAAAGTGTTCAAAAACGATGAAGTGAGTCCCGAGCACTTAATGTTGTCTATATTAAAGCATAAAGACAACCTAGGAGCACGCATTCTTGACAAATATGAAGTTGACTACGACGGATATAAATCAGAACTTGATTTTCTGTCACAAGATGAGGAACATCTATCTGGTAGAGATTTTCTACCTCAAGCTTCTTCGGAGTCAGATATGCCATTTGAAGAGGATTCGCCGGAACGCTATGCTAGAAAAAGTGGTAGCAAATCCAGAACACCTGTTCTTGATAATTTCGGACGCGATATCACCAAATTGGCTGAAGAGGGCAAACTCGATCCAATAATTGGTCGTGAAAGTGAAATCGAGCGCGTATCTCAGATATTGAGTCGTCGCAAAAAAAACAACCCAATCCTAATCGGTGAACCAGGAGTTGGAAAGACCGCAATAGTTGAAGGGCTTGCATTGCGCATAATTAAAAAGAAAGTGTCGCGAACGCTATTCAACAAGCGAATAGTGATGCTAGATCTTGCTGCACTAGTGGCCGGTACTAAATACAGAGGTCAGTTTGAAGAGCGTATCAAGGCCATCATGAATGAACTTGAAAAGAATCGCGATGTAATATTGTTTATCGATGAGATACACACTATTGTTGGAGCAGGTGGTGCTACTGGATCTTTGGATGCAAGTAACATTTTCAAACCAGCATTGGCTAGAGGTGAACTGCAATGCATTGGTGCGTCAACTCTCGATGAGTACCGTCAATACATAGAAAAAGATGGCGCACTAGACAGAAGATTCCAAAAAGTTGTGGTCGATCCACCAAGTGCCGAGGAAACTGTGCATATCCTGCACAATATCAAATCCAAATACGAGGAATTTCACAATGTCAATTACACTGACGAGGCTATAAAAGCTTGCGTGATGTTAAGCGACAGATATGTTAGTGATCGATTCCTACCTGACAAAGCAATTGATGTATTGGATGAAGTTGGAGCACGTGTCCACTTGAAAAACATCCATGTTCCTAAGCATATTGAAAGTCTTGAAAAGGCAATCGAAGATCTGAAGGAATCCAAAAATATGGCCGTCAAGAATCAACAGTATGAAAAAGCTGCTGATTTGAGAGATCAGGAATCTAAACTGATCCGCCAATTGGAGGAAGCTAAGAACGAATGGGAAGAAGAATCCAAATCCAAGCGATTCCCTGTCGATGAAGACGATATAGCTGAAGTTGTGTCAATGATGACAGGAATCCCGGTCAAAAGGGTTGCTCAGTCAGAAAGCAATAAGTTGGTCAATATGACTACTGATTTGCAAAAAGTGATCATTGGTCAGAATGAAGCAATAGATAGAGTTGTCCGATCTATACAGAGAAATCGGATTGGACTGAAGGATCCAAGCAAACCGATCGGTTCATTCATTTTCCTAGGACCTACGGGTGTTGGTAAGACTGAGCTAGCTAAGGCGCTTGCCAGATATTTATTCGATTCCAATGACGCTTTGGTGCGCATTGATATGAGTGAGTACATGGAAAAATTCTCTGTGAGTCGATTAATTGGAGCCCCTCCGGGATACGTTGGATACGAGGAAGGTGGACAATTGACCGAAAAAGTACGCCGCAAACCATACAGTGTCATACTACTTGATGAGATCGAAAAAGCCCACCCTGATGTATATAATATACTATTGCAGGTGCTGGACGATGGTCAATTGACTGACGGACTTGGTCGCAAAGTCGATTTCAAGAATAGTTTGATCATCATGACCTCTAATATTGGTGTACGCCAATTAAAAGATTTTGGTCAAGGAGTCGGATTTGCAACGCAGACCCGTGTCGAAGCAGCGGAGGACAATTCGAAAGTAGTTATCCAAAATGCTTTGAAAAGAACTTTTAGCCCAGAGTTCCTAAACAGGATTGATGATGTAGTGATCTTCAATGCCTTAGGTCAAGAGGAAATATTCAAAATCATTGATATTTCGCTCAAAGACCTATTTAATCGCTTGCTAACGATGGGTTATACACTAACCTTGACTGAAGAAGCTAAGAAGCTTGTTGCTGAAAAGGGCTTTGACCCTCAATTTGGAGCAAGACCTTTGCATAGAGCGATTCAAAAATACATTGAAGATCCTTTGGCAGAATTTATCCTGGCGGAAAATCCTGGAGAAGGAAGTGTATTCGAAGCTGTATTGAACGAAACCCAAGATGGGCTCAAGATTCATAAAGTGATCGAAGAGGTGTCTGGCATTCAGGAATAGATTATTGAGATCGAATATTTTAGAAAGTGCACTTGAAATTCAAGTGCA
>JBDSUZ010000020.1:0-8012 GCA_039927395.1 Saprospiraceae bacterium
ATGAATATGTTCCTATTGCCGCAAATCAATGTTCCGATCCTCGGCGTTGTTGAAAATATGTCGTGGTTTACACCAGAGGAGCTTCCTGACAGTAAGTATTTGATCTTTGGATCAGGTGGTGGCGAGAAATTAGCCAAAATGTCATTGTCAGAACTGCTGGGAAAGGTTCCCTTGAGAATGTCGATCAGAGAAGGCGGAGATAGTGGTCAGCCATCAGTCATGGACGACCAGGGGCCAGATACTGCGACATTTGTCGAAATCGCTCGTAGAACTATGGAATTGGTTACTACTCGCAATCAAAACCAAGCACCAACGCAAATAGTGCAGGTAAATACGTAATTTTGCAATAGAAAAATTCCCCATGAGTATAATTGATAAAGAATTGTTGATCCAAAGAGTTGATGCTGCCTTAGCTGATGTGAGGCCACATTTGGCTGCTGATGGGGGCGATGTGCAGGTGGTAGATATCACCGACGATATGATTGTTCAGGTCAAATGGCTTGGCAATTGTCATAACTGTAACATGTCGACTATGACACTCAGAGCTGGAATCGAACAAAGTCTTCGGGGCAAGATGCCGGAGATACTTGGTGTAGAGGCAATTAACTAAGAATATTATCATTTGTGCTTCGCAGTGAATTAATCTCTCAGATCAAAAGCAAGTCCTCCTTCTTATGCGTAGGACTTGATCCCGATCCTCATAAAATTCCAACTTCGCTATCTCAGGAGAAAGAGCCAATATTGGCTTTCAACAGGGCCATTATTGACGCTACTGCTGAATACTGTGTCGCATATAAACCCAATATTGCATTTTACGAATCGCTCGGTAATAGAGGTTGGGACATACTTGGTGCTACTTTAGAGCTGATTCCCAAGGATTGTCTTAGTATAGCTGATGCCAAACGAGGTGATATTGGCAATACAGCGGCTATGTACGCCAAGACATTTTTTGAGACATATCCATTCGATGCCATTACGATCGCTCCGTATATGGGCGAAGATTCAGTCAAACCTTTTTTGAATTTTAAAAATAAATGGTCGATAGTTTTGGGATTGACTTCCAATTCGGGCTCTGCTGATTTTCAGCTACAAAAATTGGCTGATGGTCGCGACGTATTCGAATCAGTTCTTGAAATTGCCGCTACTTGGGGAACTGATGAAAATCTAATGTTTGTCATTGGAGCAACACATCCTGAGATGTTTGGATTGGTGAGAAAATATCTACCGACAAATTTTCTATTGGTGCCAGGCGTCGGAGCTCAAGGTGGTGATCTTGATGCAATATGTCGATATGGGATGATTGACGATGTCGGTATATTGATTAATGCCTCAAGATCAATACTTTATGCCGCTAACGGACGAGATTTTGCGCAGGCGGCCCGCAATGAAGCCAAAGCTATTCAAATTCAAATGGATCGACATCTTCAGAAGATGAAATAGTACCAATAGGGATCATCTTGATTCTATAAGCGAATTTATCTAGGTAATAAGCCACAATTTTTTCTAACTCGCCACTTGGATTCTGTATCTGAAATGTATCGTATTGCATCCAGTCTAATCCGTCCATGGATTCGATGCCGATATATCCATAGGCACTCAATCTACCCTCTTGGATAGTAATGACACCCAATTCTTCTTCATTTCTTCCTGTCTCGATGATATAAAAACTACCCTCAAATGTCTTCCTAAGCTGTGAAATTGCAGTTTCCATTATTTCAGGACTTATACTTTCCAAAGTGCTCAGGCAAATGCCAAATTTTCGTTGAAGACAAGCTTCTTTCCTCTCGCCAGAATCCTGTAGGCAAGGGCAAATTTCAAATTTGCGATATATCGACCTCAGTCTATTTTGAGCTTTGCTCAGCGTGGCGAAATGACAAAGTAGCTCAGGTTTGAGTTTGCTTTTCGCTGTTATCTCAGTGATTTCTAGTTTTGGAAATTCAGGATTAGATCTATTTACAGCTATTGCAAATGGGAATTTATGACTCCTTTGAGCCTTGTTGATCTCCGGTTTTAACTTGCGAATCTCTATATCTTCCTTGATGATCGAAATGAGTTCACTACCAGTGATTTCTACTTGAATATCCGCCACCATCGATTGCAGCTTTGCAGCTTTGCTTGTCTGGTCAGTGAAATGCTCCTTAATCCGCTGTTTGATATGAATACTCTTGCCGATGTAAATCAGTTCTCCTGAACGGCTATACATATAGTAGACGCCACAACCATCGGACAGAGCATCAATCTTTTCTTGATTTAGGTCTTTTGGATATCTGCTCTCACGTATGCTTTGATTGAGAATCTGGTGTTGCACCTTTTCATGACCCTGCTGAGTCATGATATATTCAAAGAGCTTGCTTGTAGCAAGCGCATCATCAAGTGCCCTATGTCGGTTGATCACAGGAATTTGGAAGGCCTGTATCAGATTGCCCAAACTATAAGAAGCTAAACCTGGAAATGCCTGCCTTGAGAGTCTGACGGTGCATAGTTGTTGCTTGGAATAAGAAAATCCAAGTTTGGAAAATTCCTCACGTATGAATCCATAGTCAAAGCGGACATTGTGCGCGACAAAAATGGTCTTTTCAGTCATTTCTACAACCCTCTTAGCAACTTCATAAAACTTTGGAGCATCCTGCACCATTTCGTCGTCAATTCCCGTTATCCTCGTGATATGCCAGGGAATGGACCTTTCAGGATTGATCAATGTGCTATATTGCTCAACAATTTGACTGCCATTGTGAATGACAATTGCTATTTCAGTAATTTTATCCAGCTTTGGAGAGCCGCCTGTGGTCTCTATGTCAATAATTGCAAAAAGTGGGTTCACAATAGAAAACTGAATGAAAAATACCTCACGAATATATAGATTCTCAAATGCAGTATTGCACGCATTGTTCATTTGTGCCTGCATAATTTTTGCGCAGCAAGCTGAAGCTCAGGTTCAGTGTGGAGCTGATAGGTGGAATCTGTACAAGGATCTGCTGAAAGGGGAGAAGGTAGCATTGGTGGTAAATCAAACTGCACAGGTAGGTGATAGTTCCTTGGTCGATTATTTGATTAAGCAGGGGGTTGAGGTGGTCAAGATCTTTGCACCAGAGCATGGATTTAGAGGTGATCAGGATGCGGGACAAGAATTCAAAGACTGGGTTGATTCATTGACTGGTGTCCCCGTTATTTCTCTCTATGGACAAAGGAAAAAGCCTACAGGCGAGGACCTTGCAGGTGTGGATATATTGATATTTGATATTCAGGATGTGGGAGCACGATTCTACACCTATATTTCCACTCTTCATTACATCATGGAGTCTTGTGCGGAATCAGATAAGCCACTCCTCATATTGGATCGTCCTAATCCAAATGGAAACTATATCGATGGTCCAGTGTTGGAGGCAGGATTTGAATCATTTGTCGGTATGCATCGTGTGCCGATAGTACATGGAATGACGATCGGCGAGTATGCGAGAATGATAAATGGTGAAAATTGGTTGAAAGACGGTAAACAATGCAATTTGCAGGTCATAAAATGCAAAAATTACGATCACAATACCTTTTATGCGCCGAAAATAAAGCCTTCACCTAATCTGCCGAATATCACCGCAATCTTGCTCTATCCCTCGATTTGTCTTTTTGAGGGGACCAATGTGAGCTTGGGGAGAGGTACAGAGTGGCCATTTCAGGTGATTGGCATGCCTGGGTACGAAAGAGGAGAATTTACATTCACTCCTATGCCCACTGCTGGTGCAAAAAATCCTCCCTTTAAAGGTCTTCAATGTAAGGGATATGATCTTAGCAGGAGCAATGTTGAGGAATTGTTCAATCGTCGACATTTGGACTTGGAGTATCTGATCTTATTTTACAAGAATACAACCAAGGGGCGATATTTTCTTGAAAATGGATTCTTTGACAAGCTCGCAGGCGACAAGCAGCTCCGTATGGATATCGAAGCTGGCAAGACATCGCGACAAATATCTGACTCCTGGCAGCCGGGACTCAAGCAATTTCAACTTACTCGCAAGAAGTATCTATTGTACAAGGACTTTCACTAAAGATCAACTCAGTTTTTGTAAGCCCTCTCTCAACTTTGCGATCATATCAGGGATTTCGGCTGTCACGCAGGTGCCTATTGACAGTCGAAACCAATTGGACTCGTGATCTGAGCCAAATGCGAAGAAAGGAACTAATGCTAAGCTGCATTCATCGAGCAGGAAGGAAGTGATCTGTTGCGTCTGGGTTATTAGCTCTCCATTAGGTAGTATCTTACCCTTGAGATCAAATCGTACCGTTAGATAGATTGAAGCCTGCGGCTTGATGCAGTCAATTGAGAATCCCTCATTCTTAAGAGACATGAATCCCTCATATATCCCTACAAGTCTAATCTCGATTTCCTTCTTGAAATGAAGCATGAAAGCATCGATTGCATCATAATCCGTAAGGAATTTCGCTGCAGCAACTTGCTCCGCCATTGGGCACCAGGAGCCAATATGTGACAACAATCCCCTCATTTTGTTTAGCAAGCGCTCAGGTCCTAAGGCCCAGCCCACGCGAACTCCAGTTGCGGCAAATGCCTTGCTCATTCCATCGACCATGATGGTACATTCCTTCAACTGGGGGCGAATGCTTACTGGGTTGTAATGGGCGTTGTCGCCAAATGTCAATGTCCAATAGATCTGGTCAAACAGTATGTGAAGTTTCTTCTCATTGGGTCCTCGTCTCTTGTTTTCTTCTACTACGAGATCGCAAATGGCTTCAAGTTGAGCCCTTTTGAATACAGTCCCCGTAGGATTGAGGGGAGAACACAAGGCGATCAAAGTCGTGCCGTGTATATGTGGTGCAAGATCCTGCGCTGTAGGAAGAAAGTCATTTTCGGGGCTTGTCTCGATCACACAAGCGTTGCCATCCATGAAATGCGTGTAATGATTATTGTTCCAACTTGGTATCGGGAATATTACTTTATCACCTTGATCAACAATAGCTCGGTATGCTGCATAGATCAAAGGTCTGCCTCCACCTGAGATAAGCACCTCTGCAGGATTGTAATCTAGATGCTCGTATCGGTTGATATATGCTGAGATTGCTTTGCGCAATTCAGGAATACCATTAGCAGCAGGGTAGTTTGTCTTTTTGTTTTGATAAGCTTCTATGATCAATTGCTCAAACTTGTCCGGTATCGGGAAAATGAGTGGATCAAAATCACCAATCGTGAAATTGTAGATTTTTTGGCCCAGCGCTGCTTTTTCTTTTACCTCGGCAGCGAGCTTTATGATTTCAGAAGGTATGAGAGTTTCAGCAAGCCTTGAGAGCATAAGTGTTTGATTTATAATTATTTAAACCAACCTATTTGATGGGTTACTCGAAGGGGGAGTGCAGGATATGCATGCAATATAGGGCAAACTAATGGGAATTTACGGTCTAGAACCTATAGATCATCTGTGCTTTGAGTTCGGATCGTAGTGGTCCAGCTATCAAATCATTGCCTGAACCGATCTCCTCCTGATTGCTAAATCTAGTCAGGGAATATCTAGCTTCAATACTTAGATTGCGTATCCCTTGGTACCGGAGGTTGAGGTAAAATCTTACGCCTTTGCCGTAGAGTGCCGGGACAGAATAGTCGTTGATTAAGTCATTTTCGAAGGTGTAGAATCTGCTGTTGTAGTCTTCGGTATCGAACAAGGCAACTCTGGTCGACATCGAGTATCGCTTTCCCAAAGGTTTTGCCACTAAATCCTGATAGATCAACCAACCACTGCTCTTTGACTCACCGGTTTTGTATTGCGAATGTTCAATGCGAGTGCGTAGCTCAATTCCAGGCATTAGGGTGTAATTCATCTGCCATCTGATATATTGCCTGGTATGCGGGATCAGTGATGCAATCGGGCCATCATTGAAGGGATCATTTTTATCTTTCGTTTCTATCCTGTACTGCAGGTAAGTTGTCAATTTACGTCGAATGGAAAAGCTAGTTCTGCAGAATATTTCCCGACCTTGGGAGGGGGCATCGACCTGATACTTCAGCCATGGATGTCGCCATTGGTCATAGAATACATTGATCTCCCATGGTCGTGATGGACGGACAACTATTCCGGCGTAGATCCCTTCTTCGTTGCTAGCGGATCCTCCTTCGGAAAATGGATTTGAAAGTATGGATTGGTATTTGGCTGAGAAATTGCGGTAAACTAGGGCTACATCAACTTTGCGATCTACTGCGATAATGGCGCCATTGAGCGTGGCCATCTTTTTGTTGTCTGACATAGCTGTTTCTCCAAAGAAATGGATATTTCGCCAACCGTAGGAATAATCTATGCTGCCTGCGGCCAAGGTATTTCCGTTGAATTGAAATTGGTTGTACAGTTGCTGATCCTTTAGCAATGGTTTGTCAAAATGGTCGTATACTCCATTGACACTGACCTGCAAAGCATCCTTTCTATACCTTAGAGTTGTACCAATTGACGTTTGTTTGATGGCGTGCTTGTCAGCTATCTCGCTCTCAGTCCGATGTAAACCGGAAGTCTGCAAGCTGCTAAATGTCTGAATTTCATCCTCACCAAACAGAGTATCGATCTGCGATAGATTGGCGTCCCTGCTCAGATAGGAGCCAAAAGCCATCAAAGTCCAATTATTGCCAAAGGCTAATTCTGCGGCTGCTCCTCGACGATAATTTGATTCAGAAACTGAAGTGTATGGCCTCAACAGAATTCCATTCTTTTTAATTTGGGTGACTAGGGAAGACTTTCCTCCACCAAAACCGGAGTGCAAGATCAGACCCTGACCCATGCTGACGCTATAGTCACCGAGTGCAACTGCTTTGAGCCAAGGATTAAGATTTCTTGCAAAGGCATGCACTGAATAGTAGTCAAAGCCTGCTTTGTTGGGATCTTTGAAGAATGTCTCACCTGCATCTTTTTCGGCAGTAAAACCAGCACTCCAAAATCGGTCAAAACGCATCCTGTACCTTACATAAATCTGGTCTTTTGAGCCTAAATATTTCCTTTCCCCATCATCATCTTCTATAAATCCTTTCTTGTCTTGGATCTCGCGGCTCCAACGAAGGAATATTTCATGATCGCTATTCTTGATCCTTTGCCCCAATGAGATATTCTCTCCACTAGCAGTATTTCTTAAGTCAAGAAATGGTATTACAGTTCGGATGGTCTTGAGATCCCAATTTGGAATTGCTTGAATTTCCTGTATGGCGATAAATTTGCCCGCATAAGTCCGATAGCTGAAAAAGGACTGAATTTGTAAGTCAGTCAATAGCCCTAGAATCTCCAATTCCTCCGCCTGACATTTGTTGATATCTATGGGATTCTTGCGATAATAGGCTAAGTCTTCAAACAAGGTATTGAAGTCAAAACTGCCATCTGAATCGCCGCCTTCGAGATAAGACTCGAGGTAATCAGTTAAATAAGTGGTATCAGACTGAGCTTGAAGCTGAGTCACAAGAAAAACACCTAGTAATAAATTGAATATCCGGCTCCTGATCATGTAAATGTCAAATACTAAGGAAGTCAATGTGTAAATTATTGAAAATAATGCAATCAGCACAGATTGAAAGTTAATTGTCAAAAGTAAAATCATTAATTTTGTGCGCAAGTACATTTCCCAATTGCCATAACTCATTCATAATCCCGCAGCATACTATGAGTATTTCCAGGTTCAACGCCATTGATACGATCTTAAATCGTGCAGACTTCGATCTCGATTTTGTCGACACTCCTTCTGAGAGAATTTCTTCAATATTTGGTAGCAACGTATTCAACGATGCCTCCATGAAGCAATATCTTCCTGAACAGGCGTACCTCAGTGTCAAAGCGGCAATTCAGTCCGGCTCTAAACTGACTCGTGATGTGGCAAATATTGTCGCTGAAGCGATGAAAAACTGGGCGATGGACAAAAACGCGACGCACTACGCGCATTGGTTTCAGCCACTTACAGGCCGTACGGCAGAAAAACACGATTCATTCTTTACGCTGGATCATGATGGATCTGTGATCGAAGAATTTAATGGATCAGCTCTAGCT
>JBDSUZ010000021.1:0-5869 GCA_039927395.1 Saprospiraceae bacterium
TAGTAGAAATAATCTTAATAGTGAGACAATTGATATCCACAACAACGAACTGAATATTGTTGCAGCACCATACGTTCCTCAGCCAATCAGTGCAGCGGTAGGTATTAACCTTGAACGCCCCGATGGAGGTGGATTCGGATCAGGTTTGGTCGACATTTCAAACAATATTATTGTTATCGACGGTAAGGGTACTCTGAGGGAAGGAATTCATATTGATGGAACAAATTCCTCCTCTACTGATATTTGTAACGTGAGCCAAAATATTATCACGATAAGAAACAATTATGATGCCTACCATAGAGGGATTTCCCTAGTTGGTGGTTTTTCTGATGCATACGCAATTCATGATAATGAGATTCATTTTGATAACGCTAGCATTTTCGGCAATCAAGGATCCTGGGGTATTTATTGCAATATGCTTGATGGTTTCGATCATTCTATTGATCATAATAGTATCATTGGCACTGGTACCAACCTTCCGTACTTCTGCTCTATTCACCTTGATAATGCCAAAAATATTTATTATTGTGAAGATACCATGACCTATGGAAGCAATGGGTTTCACTTTCTTAACAACTGTAGTGGTCAGGATATTAGGAATTCCCAAATTGGCGACAACTTTAATATAGGGCTTCATCATGCATCCTTTTTCCCTATTGGCAACCAATTTTGCAGGTCCAATAGTTGGTCCACAAACCCCTCAGCTTATGCATCTAGGGCTGCTTCCTCTTTAAATCCTGTTGGATCTTACTTTGAAGTAGTTATCGCTGCTCAATACTATCCAGCTTTGACTAATCCCTCTTGGATTTCGCCAATTTCGTTTTTTGTTGCAAATCCAAGTTGTCAGGTTACTCCATGTGTTGAAACAGCAGCTTTTGAAGAGGAGGCTACCGGAAATTCGACAAATGTCTATTCTGGTGAATTGTCACAAAATAATTTGTGGCACATAAATTTTGTTAATAATTTCAAAGGTTTTGTGCAAAATGACGGTTTTGTTCCTGAAACAACGGATAACTCTGCTTATTTTGCCGAGCATTATTACCATATTCGAAAAGCCAAATCTTTTAGTAGTGGAGAATGCGTGCAAATGAACTTTCTTCAAGGTTCTATTCATCAAAAGTTGAAAAATGCATCTTTAATTTGGAATGATACATCACTTACGGTGGCTCAAAGGTATAGTCTATTATTTGATAGTATTAGTGAATTAAACCTTTTGTCTAATAATTTGAATGATATTATTTCAAATGTGAATGAGAATCGGGTTGAGAGATTAATGAATGTATTGAGTGAGAATCAAGGGCTTTTAACAGTTTCGCCCATTGAAGCTAATATCAAGTTGTATTGTAAATACCTAATTCAAGTATCGGCTGGATCTTCATTTGCCTTTGAAGAAAGTATGCTGCGAGAATTAGGCATGGTCGGTGATATTGATGTGGACGGTTTCCCAGTCTGGTGGGCAAGACGATTGCTGAAAATTGAGGAAAACGCTACATTTGACTTGATTTCAGATGAATCACAAGAGGAATTTGAAAATAGAGGCAGTCGCAGTTTAGTTTCTAATTTTGAGAGTTTGGTTTTCCCAAATCCAAATGGCGGCATTTTTCACTTGAGTAATACAAGTGATACTGGATTAATCAAGATCGTAGATATTCTTGGGAATGTAGTTCTAATGCAGCCGGGCTGGCAAGGAAGCACGGAAATTGATTTAACTAATAAACCTGATGGAATTTATTTTGTCTATATTGAAGATTCTTCGAATTCAAATATATTTCAGACCTTGTGTATTTTAAAAATTATGGAATAATTGTAATTTTATGAAGCCATTTTTTTTTCTATTACTTTTTATTTGTATTGGACAACAACCTGCTTATTGCCAGCGTCAAGACAATAATTGGATATTTGGATACACAGGGACAATACCATTTGAGAGTATTCAATTCAATTTCGACAATACTCATCGTAATTTGAGTTACAGACCTAGACTTGGAGGTATGGCCTTCGCGCAAGCAATTTCTGACAAGAATGGTAAATTGGCTTTTTATACAAATGGTTGTAATATTTACAATACTTCTAATCAAGTGATGGTAAATGGAGATTCGATCAATTACAACCAGATATGGAAAAGTATGGGTATCGGATACACACTGCTAAATGGGTTTCAATTGTTACCTCAACCGGGGAGTGATTCCCTATTTGCTTTTTTTTCATATACGTCAGGGACATATCCCCAGGAAGATTTGCGATATAATCTCATTGATCCTTATTTCAATCATGGAGAGGGCAAGGTGCTAATTAAGGATTCTATCATTTTAAAGAGATTGTTCTATGACAATATGGCGGTAATTCAACATGGAAATGGAAGAGATTGGTGGATAATATGCCCGAAATTGGGCTCTGATATTTATTATAAGATAAAATATTCATTCGGGGGACAAATAGAAATTGACTCACAAGCTGTTGGCAAAAAATGGAATAAGCTAGTAACCACTGGTGCTACCCTTTTTACTCCCGATGGAAAAACATATGTGCGAGTTGGCAGCCTTACATGTCAATTGATGGACTTCGATAGGTGTACTGGAGAACTTGAATTTCGTAGTAGTTTTTATTTTTCTCGGGGAGCTTCATTTTCTGGTGCTGCGATTTCAGCTAATAGCAAATATCTCTATATACCCTCCACAGATAGTCTTTTTCAGTTTGATTTGCAAAATCCTGACATTCTCTCTTCTCGTCAGCTAGTTGGATTATATGATGGTTTTGTTGATCCCTTTCCGGTGGACTTTTTTCGGGCATGTCTAGCTCCAGATGGTAAGATCTATGTTAGTAGTACCAACGGCACACACTTTTTACATATCATTCAAGAACCTGACAAATTTGATTGTAAATTTGAACAAAGAAGTCTTGAACTTGAAGGTTATGTAGGTATTTTCTTACCGAGTTATCCCAACTTTAAATTATATGATCTACCCGATAGCCCTTGCGATACTTTGGGTATAAATAAGCCTGTTGAGGAAGAATTGGAACAATGTCTTGAAATGACAATATTTCCAAATCCTTCAAAATCGACTTTGTTCGTGGATTTGGATCGTTCGATAACTGTTGCTTTGCCATATTCTGTTGTGAATGTTTTGGGCCAGGTTGTATCCAAGGGAACATTTGAACCGGAAACAAAACAGCCCTACGAAATTGATATAAGAAAATTGGCAGTAGGTACTTATTATCTCGTACCTCAGTCAGTTCATTGCCTAAAGCCTTTACAATTTGAAAGGGCAGAGTAGACCAAGTTCAATTTGAAAGGCGTAACACCACTTGCCGTTTTTTTGCCGAATCAATTGCTGCGCTCCGATGATTTGATGATGCGATGATTTGATGATTTGTGTATTTGTTGATTTGATGAAAGTCGCTGCGCTCCGATTTGTTATGTCAAGTAAATTTGGACATCCAACTTCAACGCAGACCCTTCGACTCCGCTCAGGGACCGTTTTAATCTCTAAAAGAGAAAGCGCGTGGAAAATCAATTGATTTTCCACGCGCTTCTAAAATGAATAAATTGGTCCGGTGGCTGAGCGGAGTCGAAGCCTGTTGACTCATTGCGGCCGCTGTCGTGTAAGACTGACTCCGTAAAAGTGTCAAGTCGATGAGAAGGAATTTGGCTGTTTCCGAACACCCAACGCCCAAAGCCTAAGGCCCAAAGCCGATTTTGATTTTGGCTGTTTCCCTTGGCCTACGGTCATTTGCCATTTGCTGATTCCCACAAACTACGAGCTCGCAAATTTGCAAACTTGCAAACTCGCAAACTTTCCAGCTCCTGTTTGTATCTTGCGAGTACTAAATCACCCCGCTTGCAGACGAGTTCTACCTATACCCCCAACTGGATTCCACTGATTTTAGGCCCCTTGGCTTTTACACTGATCTATCTTTTCCTGAGACCTGAGGGTTTGAGTTTGGAAGCGGTCGCCGCCATCGCCTGCATCGCATGGATCAGTATCTGGTGGGTGACCGAAGCGATTCCGATTGGAATGACCTCTTTATTGCCCTTGATCCTATTTCCGCTTTCGGGTGCCTTGGACATGAAAATGGTTGCACAGTCTTATGGCAATCCTGTGATCTTCCTCTTTATAGGTGGTTTTATGGTTGCTTTAGCTATTGAGCAATGTGGTTTACACAAGCGATTGGCATTGCATTTTATCAAAGCGATTGGGCTTGAAAGCAGGAAAGTAGTCCTGAGCATTATGCTTTTTACGGGATTCTTATCTATGTGGATTTCAAACACAGCGACAGCCGTCATGATGTTTCCGATCGGTATGAGTTTGATCGCAGCTTGGCCTCAGACAGATGAATTGAACCGCCAGCAATTTGCAAAAGTCATCATGCTGGGAATTGCTTACGCCGCCTCCATCGGGGGAATCGGAACATTGATCGGAACGCCTACGAATATGATCATGGTAGGCGCGATGAAAGAATTATATGGGTTTAAGATAGATTTCATCACCTGGGCAAAAATTGGTGTTCCATTAGCTGTTGGGATGTTGTTTCTGGGATGGTTTTTCATGGTTCATGTCATGTTTAAATTGCCAAAGCTTGCATTTGAAGGGAATAAGCACCTGATCGATGATGAATTGAAGGCTATTGGTCCAATGACTACGGCTGAAAAAAGAGTTTTGATAATTTTTATCTGTGTTTGCCTGCTGTGGATTACACATACCTTTTGGTTGGATGCATTCATTCCAGGTTTGGATGATACAGTCATAGCCATGCTGGGTGCACTTGCCTTATTTATAATTCCCTCGGCTGGCAAAGGTTCAGCACCTATGATGAATTGGCATACGACCAGTAAAATGCCCTGGAGTGTCGTGTTGCTCTTTGGGGCTGGATTTGCAATAGCTGAATCTTGCAAAACGACCGGGATAGCGGATTGGCTGGGCGAACAATTGTCCGTCATGGAACACACACCGATCCTTTTGATATTGGCCACTGTCGTAGGACTATCGATTCTAACAACAGAATTTGCTTCCAACATGGCGACGATCAGCCTGATGGTCCCTATTCTGGACTCATTATCCAAAGCGATTGATCAACCTTTGCTTCCCTTATTATGGGCGGCAACACTTGCGTCCTCCTGGGGATTCATGATGCCAGCAGGGACGGGGCCAAACGCCGTGGTATTTGGATCTGGCTACCTGAAAGTCAGTGATATGATTCGAGCGGGAGCCGTCTTGAATGTATTGGCTCTGATCCTGATTACGCTTGCTTGTTATTTTGTACTTGTATGATTTTTATGAAATCACGCCCAGTTGTTTGCCGACTTTGGTAAATGCCGCAACTGCTTTTTCCAAATGTTCCTGCTCATGGCCGGCGCTGATTTGCACCCGTATTCTCGCTTTGTCTTTTGGAACGACCGGAAAGAAGAATCCAATCACATAAATGCCTTCCTTGAGCAATTCATTGGCGAATGTTTGCGACAATTTTGCGTCATACAACATGACGGGTGTAATGGGATGTTCCCCAGGCACAATATCAAATCCTGCAGCGGTCATAGCGGACCTGAAATATTTTGTATTTCGCTCCAACTTATCGCGCAATTCCGTTGAACTTGACAAAAGGTCTAGCACGGCAATTGATGCTCCAACAATAGCAGGAGCTAAGGCATTGGAAAACAGATAAGGCCGGGATTTTTGGCGTAGCATATCCACGATTTCCTTGCTCGCCGCTGTGAAACCTCCTGAAGCCCCTCCAAGCGCTTTCCCGTAGGTTCCGGTGATGATGTCAATGCGACCCATCACGTTGCGGTATTCATGCGTGCCGCGACCTGTCTTGCCTATGAAGCCTGATGCGTGACATTCGTCCACCATCACTAGGGCGCCATATTTGT
>JBDSUZ010000022.1:0-1836 GCA_039927395.1 Saprospiraceae bacterium
GTACGATATAGAGCAAATCACCGAACACGCGATCGTACACATATTGCGCCATCGGCGCCAAATTGAAAAGATTAGACAAGAACATTTTCAATAGAAGCAACCAAAGCGGCCGGTGGCAAATCAGAGACAAACTCTAATGATTACCTTTGCCGACTCAGAAGCATGGATTGCCTCTCAGCAAGCTTTTGTCGCTTCAAAAGAATACTATGCGGATTTTGCAATTGTGTAAGAAATTTCCTTTTCCCCTCAAAGATGGCGAAGCTATTGCTGTCACTTACATGGCCAAAGCATTGAGTAGCTTAGGTGCAGAGATCAGCCTGCTGTCGATGAATACAGTTAAGCACCATGTCAATGTTGATGCAATTGAAGACCAATTGTCCTATTACAAGCAAGTTGAAGTTGTAGATCTTGACAATAGAATTCGCCTGAAAGATGCTTTAAGCAACCTCTTTTCGAAAGACTCTTTTCATATCTCAAGATTCATTTCTCCGACATTTGAAGCGAAATTAGTTGAACTGCTTACAGCAAATTCCTACGATATTATTTTGTTGGAATCGCTCTATATGGCTCCATATATTCCAATTATTCGGGCCAATTCAACAGCAGTAGTTGTCCAGAGATCGCACAATGTCGAGTATGAAATATGGGAACGCGTTGGCAAGCAAAGTGCAAGCTTCCTGAAATCAAAATACATTCTTCACCTCAGCAGAAAGCTTAAGAATTATGAAATTATTCAGCTAAATCAGTACGACTTGTTACTGAGCATGAGTGATCGTGATCTCAGTGTGTTCAAAGGACTGGGATTTACTGGGAGTTCAATGGTGGTACCAATTGGATTAGAAATGGCAAATTATCCTGAGCAGGTACCAGATTTTGCAAAACCTTTAAGTATGGCCTTCATTGGCTCGCTTGATTGGATACCTAATCAAGAAGGTTTAGACTGGTTTTTGAAGGAAGTATGGCCTGAATTGAGTGCTAATTATCCAGAGTTGACATTTCATATAGCTGGCAGAAATATTCCGCCTTTTTACCGTGATTTGCAAGTGCATCAAGTTATCGTTCATGGTGAGGTCGAATCTGCAATTGATTTTATGCTTCAACACCAGGTTCTTGTCGTGCCATTGTTCTCAGGCAGTGGCATGAGGGTCAAAATCCTTGAAGCACTAGCTCTCGGTCGAATAGTGATTTCCAGCACTATTGGCGCCGAAGGAATTGATGCCAAGCCTGATTCAGAAATTTTGATTGCAGATGCAAAAGAAGATTATTTCAGAGCAGTTGATAGTATAAAGAATGATCATGCAAAGGCAATTGCTATGAGTTCAGCTGTACAAGCATTTGCTCGCAAAAACTATAGCAATCTCGTGATTGCAACGAAAGTATTGAAAACGTTTGAGGTCCTAATCAAATCCTCAGATACGGCAAAGAAAGAGCGTTGACTTATTAATGATATTCAAATTGGGTGCGAGATTGAACTTTTTGAAGCATTTTGTGTACCAATTGAAGCAAACAGAGCTTTGCATTTGAACTTAAATGACTTTTCAATTACCAACGTCGTGCAAGTAGCAAGTATCTCTCAAATCGAAGAAATGGACATTGACAATATACAATTGGACAGCATCGAATCCGCTATTCTAGCCATCAAATCAGGCCAAGTCATCATAGTGGTCGATGATGAAGACCGCGAGAATGAAGGCGATTTTATCTGTGCTGCAGAATGTGTCAGCCCTGAGATTATCAATTTCATGGCAACACACGGCCGGGGACTTATTTGTGCTCCAATCAACGAAGATCGTGCCGACGAACTCGGACTGCATATGATGGTGCCCGACAACACTT
>JBDSUZ010000023.1:0-9067 GCA_039927395.1 Saprospiraceae bacterium
CCCGAATTCATTTCGTAAATGGTACTGGAAATAACTGCTTCATGCCATCTCTTCAGATCATATTGCAATCTGCCAAGGATCGAATTTGTGTTTCGAATTCCCTGAAGGTTTTCATTGATCAGTGTCAGTTTTCTAAATGTTGCATTCCAGGATAATGTCGTGTAGCGAGATGGGCTGAGACTGCCATTGAGTCCAAAATCAAGAGATTTGGTCGCGTCAGTTAAATGACCTTTTTCGGGCAATTTGTTAAGCCGTTGGCTAATGCTCATTTGCAATAAATTGCCTTTTTTCAAAGGCAGACCTGCAGAGGCGCGATAGGACTGATTTTGAAAACTTCCAATCTGGAGCTCATTATTTTGAAGGTCTTTGGAGCTTTGATTTTCCATTTCAACATCAAGACCAATCTTAATTTTTTTCAATTTGCTGAACGTTTTGGCCAGCGAGATATTTGGTCTGACAAAGCTGGTCGCCATACTTGAATCTCTTGCATTGAGATAGCTGCTTCGGGTGTGAAATTCCCATCCATTTTGCAGAAAGTCTGCCGACAAGTTATGTTTGAGACATTGATAGTCACCTGGACGAAGCAATGTCTGCGCTTGATATGAAATCTTTTTGCGCTCGGATTGTGCCATTTGAAACCCAATGGTGGCAATATGTTCCTCCTGTTGTTGCACACTCCGCAAGTTCCAGTCTCTGGCAAATTCTGCAGCACGATATGGATTTATTTCGGCGAAAAATGAATTTCTATATTCATATTGGCCATTGATGGCAGTCTTAGTCTTTGATTGACTATTGTACTTTATTGGCTGAAGAAATTTTGTGAGCACGGCGAGGCCCGTATTATCCTGATCGCCAATTTTGCTAAATCGATTTTTGTCAAATGAAGAAATAGCCATTTCTGTTTCTATAATTTGCCCTTTTTTGCCTTCGTATTTGCCGCCAAAAGTCACCATCTGTTGCGCTTGCGGTGCTACTAGTGAGACAATAGGTTCAAATTGACCATTTGATTTGCCGCTGAGAGGATCGGGTGCAATCCATTGATACACAGCACCATTACTTTCGGGATTGCTCCGTAAATAGTTGCCATTGCCAGCTCCTACATTTGTGAATTTGGCAGTATATCGGGCGATCTCAGATTCGCTGGAGCGAACTAAAACTTCATGATACATGGTGCCCTGCACTAGGGTATCTATCAATTTGTAGCGAATCTGATCCTCTTGATAGTCTGCTTGAAGGTCTATCCCTGATCCGAATTGACCTACAATATTGTCACCTGCATTGGCCAGAATCTCGCGATCTTCATCGCTTAGTTTTTGACCGAAACCACTCTTTTTACTATCCTGTTCGCGATAAAAATTGCTCTGAATGGTCCAGCGATTGATCTTTATCTGGTTTTCGGCGGTAAACAAGGTTCGTGGGTATGCCAGATCTGTATATTCATATTCGGCGATGATTCTGCTGTCCTGCGTGATCATCCTCCGATTTGTGAAGGTGATCACTCCCAGATTGTAGTCGATGATATAATCCTGGTCATATCCGCGCAATAGCAAAATGCCATCCAAGTATATCTTTTCCGTATTTGCAATAAGGACAACAAGTTGCTCACCTTTGGCTCCTGGCAATGGATATGGGCCTTGATTTCCTTCCTTGTTTGGTATGGTATATCTGTTGAATTGTCCCCGGTTCATCGCGAATCCAACTTTCCCAGCTAAGGACTTGCTCGGGTCCAGTTTCTCTTGATATTCAAGCTGAATACCCAGGCTGCGCTTTTGATATCGCATAAAATAGCCAGTAGGAGAACTTTGGTCAAAGTCACCCATCGTCAGCACCGTCGAATCCTTTTGTAATTGGATAAATATTTGGTCCAAATCCCTGAGCGACTGCGTGCTACCATCAGGCTGCAGAGGCACAGATTGATCTGATATAGAAGCAAGTATATTTAGATCAGGAGCGAGTTGGCCTGACATCTGCAAATTGAATGCCGATTCAAAGCCGAGACTTTGTCGATTGCCCAGACCAATTCCACGGACGAAATTTCCGCTGTAAATGAGACTTTTCTCCTCCCGTGCAGGTAAATATGTTTGCGGCAATGCGGGCTTGAGTAGATATTCCCTCTGAGGTTCTGGCAGATCCTCTTGCCCTACAATGGAAACTATTTGTGAGGTTATCTGAGAAGGGAGTTTTCGGTACTGAAGCGTCAGGAATAGGTCTTGTAGTAAGATGGAATCTGCACAGATCAAATGTATGCCAACTGTATCAACCGAATACCAGTTTTGAGGAACGGAGTTTCCAGAATGGGCGAACATAAGTTGTAAGCTAGGAAGCCAAATTTCAGCGGGTGAAATAGGGATGAAGGTCTTTGTGGCGGGGACTTCTAATTGGACGAGTGAGCTGAGCAAATTTTGGGCAGGAAGGCATATGATTCCTCCAAATATCAATCCAAATATTCCACCTATTTTGTTCAATAAATTCATCCTGCCCCCTTGTCGATTGCAAAGATACTCAATGTGATAGCAATCAATCCAAAGTGCAAACTGATTACTTAAGTGGCGCTGGCGGATCTACTGGATCACATTCGATTGAATAGGTTACTTCGCTACGGCCAATGGCATTGGTACAGACTACGCGGAAGTAATTAATGCCAATACGCAAACTAGCCTCGACGGAGACAAGGCGTTGGATATTGTCATACGTAGCACCAAGTAGGGGAGCTCCATTGAGGTACATTTCGACTTGTTCGATCTGATCCACGCCGATGACCATTATGTTGAGTAGTTCCTCAATCGACTTGACATCTGGCTCAGTAGCTTGCAGATACGAAGGCATTACTTTGCCGATCAGCGGTTCTACTTTGGGTGATAAAGTCGGATCATAATAGAATTTGCAAACTGCCTCCGCCATACCAGCAGTATTCTGAATACGTATCTTGACTCCATTATCACCGATGCGCGATGGCACTTGAATTTTTACTTTCTCGTCACGGTAGTCAAACGAAAAACTTCTGCTCTCGACACCATTTATCCAAACTCGAATCTGTTCTGCGTGCCTGATATTTCGCACCATTGCCTTCAGCTCCATGACCGCCTTGGAGGATAATCGTTCGAAAGGAATTGGTTGGGTGATCTCGATAATTGGCTTTATATCGTCTTCCTTAAGCGTAATCTTACGACGGTAAGTTAGGTTACCAGTCTTATTCATCAGAGTGATCGCAATCGTATTTTCGCCTCGCTGTAAGTAAATATCCGCTTTGAGTAAGTTGCGATTGATTTTGAATTCAAATGATGGATATGGCTGACCGTTGACCGTTATTTTGATCTGATTTGGCCTGAATATATTGTAGGCCGTCGCTTGCAATCTTAATATGCGATCATTTACGGCATTGACTTCATCCACTGGGCTAATGAAATCTAATTCGGGTAAGGCTGAAGAATCAGGGATTCCGCAATTGATGTACCAGGTCTGTTGATAGCTACCAGCTTCGTTCTTCAATTTGACACGCAGTGTACCAAGTCCAATGCGCAGGTGCAGTTTAGCGATGAGCTTGCATTTGGAATATGTAAACTCGACTGGGCTCTCATTGATCGACATCTCGATCTGATTGGCGGAGTTTATTTGTTGCACATCAGCTTGGAAGACTAGATTCGGGGTGGATATACGTACAAAAGTATCTTTAGGACTAGTATTGCTAAGACTTGGACTGCTCAGTGGTTTGCTGAGGCATTGTGCTTCAAGCAAATTGGGGCCTGCCAAGGCAAAAAGCAACAGGAAATGGTAAATCGAAAGGCAATTGGAGGCAATTTTCATAGATCAGCATTGGCCGTTAGTGTTGCAAATTTGCAACAAATATGGGAGCCTCAGTTATCAAAAAATCGTTCATCTGTGCCTAGCAATCGCTAATGCTTTAGTTTCTCACAAACTTCCGCGTATTTTTGATGTTTAATGGCAAATCAAAAGGAAACAACATGTTTGGAGATATGATGGGCGGTTTGGAAGAGAAACAGGCCGGAATGAAGAAGAAGTTGGCTGAAATCATATTAGATATTCAATCCAATGAAGGAGAAATCAAGATTAAAATCAGCGGTACGAGCGAGATTCTCAATATCGAGATAGCGGAAGCTCTGATGCAATCGGCTGAAAAGGAGAAATTGGAAGACCTATTATTAGTCACGATAAATGAAGCGATTCAAGCATCGGCCGCCCATGGTGAGGAAATGGCACGTCAGATGATGCAGGAAATGCTCCCTCCGGGATTTGAAGGGATGAAGGGTCTATTTGGATAATTTGAAGGAGAAATAAGCGTTTCAGGATTGACAAGTCGTTCAGAACTCCTCTAGCTGCTTTGTCAGGTGCTTTGCAATTGCTGCGGGCATCCATGTTTTCCAAGTAAATATCAGGCAATCAAATAAAGTACATGCGTCATCTATTCATAGCTATTTTTTGTTTTTCGGCAGCCTTTGTGAGCGCGCAGATCAATAGTCTCGTCGGCTATTACCCGTTTGATGATTGCAAAATTGAAGATAAGTCTGGCAACAAGTTGAATCCGCTAATCACGGGCAATCCAACTTGTGTATGTGGAGTCCTTGGCTCCGCAGTACATTTTGATCCAGCATCAGATGCGCTGGCATTTCCACTTACATTGAGCAATTACTTAGGTGTTGGTTCATTTACTTTGGCATTTTACTTCCGTGCCGACAAGAGTTCGCCTGATCAACTGATTTTTTCCAAAAGAGAGGATTGCTCGCCAAATCACGCATTCGCAATAGAGTATCTGGCAGCGGGTAATCAATTGAAAATCACGATGTCGGAAGATGGTACAAATCAATCCAACTTTAACTACAATTTACCTCCTGGACGATGCTGGTATCATATCGCACTTAGCCGCAGTGGAACCAAGACCCGCCTCTATGTCGATGGCAAGCAAGTATACTCTGCAGATGCACCTAAAACGCTTAGCTTGGTAAGTGCTGATTCACTTCATATAGGCAGCAGTCCTTGTATCGGTGCTCAGATCACTCCTTTTGCTGGAGATATTGATGAAATGTACCTATTCAGATCAGCCCTGACAGATGCCAACATCGCAGATCTATATCAAGAAAGCGATAAGATCCTCAGCAATGACAAATTTGTCTACCTGGGCAAGAGCACTCAAATCGATGTGCTGCCAAGTTGCGCACAATCGTTCAGTTGGAGCCCTAGCCAAGGAGTAGCGACACCTGATTCGGCAAATACCCTCATTACTCCAGAACAAAGTACGACCTACACATTGCAGTTTTCATATACCGGATGTACGGCCACCGATACCATTCGCCTCCGGGTAGTAGATCCGGCCACCATAGATTGTGATCAATTGATGTTGCCAAGCGCATTTACACCAAATGGCGATCAACTCAATGACACATATAGGATATCCAATGCGGATATCATTAAGGAATTAATTGGATTCGAAATATTTGATCGTTGGGGAAATCAAGTGTTTCAAGCTATGGATATCAATACCACCTGGGATGGAAATTTCAAGGGACAACCCGTCAATCCCGGAACATATATGTACAAAGTTAGATTCAAATGTGGCAATGTGGAGCTAGTCAAATCGGGCTCTGTGCAAGTGATTCGCTAAGAGAAAATTACTCACCAGGCAGGATTAGTATCGCATTGGATTTCTTTTCTGATTTTTTCATTGAGATTCTCCTTATTCAAACCAAATAGCTTTAGGATTGTCCAGATATCTTGATCGCTTTTAAATTGCTCCAATAGCAATTCCTTTTGTCCAGCCCTCATTGTACTTTCGCAAATTAAGGCGCCAATCATATAAGCGATAGGCGTTTCCTGTTCAAAATACAATCGCTCAAATGGATCCAAATGATCAATACAATCAAATCCTGGATTCTCTGCAAGAAATTTTTTCATCTTATTTCGATGCCATTGGTAATCATACTTGCCACTTCCAGCAATATAGGTGGCTAATCCTTCATCAAGTAATTGAGTGATATTCGGAAAGTAATTGTGAGTATAGATATGCACCATTTCATGCGTATTTATTTCAGAATTATTACCTGAAAATATGATATGACCCGACTCTGCAAATCCACCGGAACTGTCAATGTACATCATTGGATTGTAGTCAAATCCCTTGATCTCAAATAGCTCCCTGGGATTGGTGCAAGAATAGTATGTAACGTCAATAGCCTTGACGCTAAAGAATTGACATAGTAGATTGATATCCCGCAACTGATCATTGATTTGGAGCTGGTCTGGAACTCTGCCTGGAGATACTCGGTAGGAGATTGGACCGCGATTGAATTTTGTCCACCTAAGCGTAGCAAGCTCTAGGTATTTGCTAAAAATGATCTTCTCCGAATGAATATTTGCAAGTAAATTGTAGATAGCTCTAAGTTGATTTTCTTGCGTTTTCTGTTCGTGTCCAATGAAGGCAATCTTTACTATTTTTTGTTGAGGATTTTCGGTCGCAATGATCTCAATCAGTGTGGGTTTGTAGAAATTGTCACCAAATTTGCTTTTTTCAATATTATAAATGTCAAGGTACGGATACTGGTATGTGACAAAATCCGAGGGAAGCCAATATGCATTTGCGCTAGCTGAATTATTCTTAGTTTTTAGAAATTCCTTTAGCGCATCAATGATTTTCAAATTAGCTGAATCGGCGACATTGACTGCGGGAGAAACTGAAAGTAGCGGAAAGTCTATTTGTGAGAAGGCAGACCTACTGCTAACGATCAGTGATATTAGTAAGATCACATGGAACAATCTTTTCATCGATTACAATTGTGTGCAGGTTACTTATACATTAAATATAGCGAATTTATATGCTCTGAAGCCTCAGCATGATGAAATTGAGAAGGAGGTCAACCGCTGCTTGACTATTTGAAACCAATTGATTGGTGAGTTGGTAGTCAAAAGCCATTCACTTAATTAAATATATATTATCGGCGATTCTTAAAAATTGGCACGATTCCACTTAGTGTACTTGAGATCAATCTGAATTGAATTATCTTGGATGGATGATATCGAATAAACAGCATGTAATCATCACAGGAATTGTCACAATGCTCATTGCACTTTCCGCGTGTTCATATTCAGAAAAGACTTGTCGCAAGATGCTGCTTAAAGCATCAGCCAAACAATATGATGTCATCATAGTGCCGGGCGTTCCGCTGGAAAACGGCCAATGGAGCAGGACAATGAAGGGAAGAGTATTATGGTCCAAGTACCTTTATGACAAGGGCATAGCCAAGAATATTATCTACTCAGGCTCAGCTGTGTATAGTCCGTATTGCGAAGCGACTATCATGCGACTATATGCCGAGGCTCTTGGCATACCTAAGGAAAACATATTTGAGGAGCCCAAAGCAGAGCATAGCACTGAAAATATTTATTATTCTTACAAACTAGCCAGGCAGTTGGGCTTTACGAAGATTGCCGTAGCCTCGGATCCATTTCAAACCAAACTTCTACGTCGATTTGTTCATAAAAAAGTCGATGCTGCGATTGACCTCATCCCGATGGTCGAAGATACAATCGAAAGCATGCATCCGGAGACAATCAACCCCACGATTGACATCGAAAAAGCCTTCAGAAAGGACTTCGTGCCCTTGATCGAACGTGAGACCTTTTGGCAGAGATTTCGAGGCACACGCGGATTGAGCATCGACACTACTGCCTATCCATTTCCTGTGCAATAAATAAATTGACCTGGGCAATTCAGTCTCGGGCAGACTCATATGGAAAGTAGCACTGAGGAAATCGAACACCTGCGCAGAATACTTGCGATCGAAAAAAATACCGACTTCACTCAATTTAGGGAAATGGTGCGCAAGCTCCCCCTCAATGAGCGCAAACTGAAGGGGTATAGTTGGTATCCTCTCCGTGTAACTAAAACGGGATTTGCGATTGGAGATAAGGCCTATGTAATATTGGAGCGATCTGGCAGCAAGGAAGATCCGAATCAATTCAGAAGCGGAATGCAGGTCACTTTCTTCACCCAAGCCGCACATGTCAAGAACTCTGAAAGAAGCGGAATCATACAATTTATGACCGACATGAGTATGAAGGTCATCCTGAACACACCTGATTTGCCAGACTGGATCAATGCCGGATCATTAGGAATAGATCTCGATTTCGACGAGAGAAGCTATCTCGAAATGGAGAAAGCGCTCCTGCAATTACAATCGGCCAAAAACAATCGCAGTGCCGAATTGCGAGACATCTTGTTGGGCTATCTTCCCTCTGATCGAGCGCAAGACCTTGAGGAGGTTGATGTAGCAATGTTGAATCCCGCTCAAAACAAGGCTGTCAATCATATATTGGCGACGCGAGATATATCGATACTGCATGGACCGCCAGGCACAGGCAAGACCACGACCTTGGTGCAAGGTATCAGAGAAATGGCCATGAGGGAAAATGAAATACTAGTAAGTGCTCCGAGCAATACAGCTGTCGATTTGCTTACTGAGAAACTTGCCGAGACAGGACTTAATGTAGTTAGAATAGGAAATATATCGCGAGTAGACGAAACAATACTTCACCATACACTTGACTATCGGCTTGCTCATCATCCTGAAACGAGGCAGATCAAGAAAGTTAGAATCGAGGCTATCGAGGCTCGCAAGCAGTTGGAGAAATTGGATGGGAAATTTGGGGCTGAAGTTCGAGACCGTAAATCTGAACTGCGTCGAGAGGCAAGAGATCTACAATCTTGGGCCAATCGATTAGAAAATCAATTGGTGACAAAAATTCTCTTTGAGGCGGATGTCATCACCTGCACATTGGTGGGTAGTGCCAATAAGGTCCTGGAGGGGATGAGATTCACAACTGTGTTTATCGATGAAGCTGCTCAAGCGCTTGAACCAGCAACATGGATTCCGATATTGAAGTCAGACAAAGTCGTACTAGCAGGTGATCCATATCAACTGCCCCCCACAGTCAAATCAATTGACGCGCAGAGAGCAGGACTTAATGTGACATTGATTGAAAAAGCAATTCAGCGACTTGTGGATGTGCAAGTACTCGACATTCAATATCGCATGCACGTCGATATTATGGGCTTTTC
>JBDSUZ010000024.1:0-7577 GCA_039927395.1 Saprospiraceae bacterium
TTTTTCATTCATACCGATCCTTGTATTCCGACAAGTTGCCCGATTTGTGCATTAGCAGAATGCCCGGTTAGGCAGCACCCTTTTGTTCGCCACATCATCTGGAACGAAGAAAATGTGCAACCTAACCACAAGCATACATTGACCTGAGACTTTCAGAGCTTTTTACTCAAACTTTGCATCAAATTGTACATCGAGGTCAGTTTCCCCGGTCGTTTCGGCAAGCACTTTGTCCGATTCATGCTTGAGAATGATTCTGATCTTGCCTGATGCCGGATTTCCTGTAAAAAAAGTATTTGTCAATCCCAGCGGCAAGCCATTCACATCAAAATCAAGATAATTTTGAGTGAAAGAAAATCCGCTTCCGATAGCTTTGAACAGAAAGATATGCGCAAGGGCTTCAGTTCTAATTTCAGTGGTGATTGTATCGTCTGGATTCTTTGATTCGTCGAGCACATCGATCGACAGATTGTACTTCGTATTGGCCTTGAGCGATACGGTGTCTATCTGCGGATTGGCTCCCCCGGGACCGTCAAGATCTCTCCATTGGAATGTCTGCACTGTACCAGCCACGCTATCTGCAAAATGTACTTGTACACTTGTGATCAATTCTTGATCATTAGGGTTTGGCCCTGGGTCATCCTGTTCGCAAGACGAAAAAATAGTAAGCGTAGCTATGATCAACAGAGCTGCGAAATGAGATATAGATTTCATGTTTGTTTGATTTTAGAAATGAAAAGTGATGCGGCCTGAGGCATTGAAGCCCAGTTCGTCCGCGAAATATCGAAAGCGATTGAGGTAGTCCCGATATCGATTGTTCAACATATTGTCAAGGCTTAAGCCAAATTGCAAGCTGCGCTCTTTAGCGAGCTTGAGGTCCCATGAAGCATTCAAATTGGCCAGAAAATATGCACCCGGAGGATCAAGTGGATCGGCATTGATCACTGGAACATGATTTTGCTCGAATACTTGTACCAGATCTATCCCCAATTTTGGTTTTTCCCATTTTCCTGACGCCTTTCCCTCCCATTGCAGGCCTCCGCTGAGACGGTTGGCGGGCATTAGAGGCAACCAATCTCTTAGTTCGAGATTTCGGGCGTACAAGATTGAGGTTCTGAGATTTGCTTTGAAATGTTGATTGATTTCATAGCTTCCCTGAGCATCCAATCCACTTAGAGCTGCATCTGCCTGTGCAAATGAAGTCGTAATGAATGAACCCCCTATCGTGAGTGTTGGTTCTCCCTCGACGTATTGATAGATGAAATGCGAGAATCTATTGTGGTAGACGTTGATCGACAAATCGAAAGGTGCTTTGCCATAGGTGAAACTCAAATTGAGATTGAGATTTCTCTCAGACTCGAGCAGAGGATTTCCCTTTTCAAATGTTCCAATACCATTGTGCACATCATTGGCATATAATTCATTCGGTGCTGGAGCTCTCCAACCTGAACCAATATTCAGGCTAAATCTACTGACAGCACTACTGTAATAACTCAGTCCCAAATTGCCGCTGAACTGATTATACTTACGAATGTCACTCTGATCAAGACCGAAAACCTGCATCTCCTGCTGCATATAATCATAACGCAAACCAGCCTCCACATCCAGTGGCAAAAGATCCTGATGCCAGCGCTCAACCCAATAAATTGCTCCATTATTTAGCGTAAATGCAGGGATTAATTTGCCTCTATCGACGGTATTGTTTTGCCTCATTCCGAATATGCCCACTTTGCCGGAAATATCCTTGCTTAGGTGGTGACTCATATTCAGATCGACGGTATGTGTCGTGATTTCCAGCTTCTGCTGAGGTGTTGGGTCATCATCCTCGTAGATGCCTCCAGGCTTGTGATATTCGTACTCCTGCCGCTTGTTGTATTGACGACTGTACACCAATTCCATTTTTTGATGCCTTGAAATATTCCAAAGCACCTTGGCCCTCAATAGCTCGTGATTGACATATTGATAAGGTCGACCTATATGGTAGGAAAATTCGGCGACTGGAAATGGCTCGGTCCGCTCGATAGCATTTTGCAGATCAACGCTATTGCCGATATGGCTACCTCTGAATATTCCTTGGCGCATATTGAACTGGCTGTAAAACAGCTCGGCTTTTAAAGGAAAATCCGATTTCAGTCCGATCGAATAGCTGAAATTCTCTTCCTGATGACCTGTATTTGCAAGGAAATAGTCTGGACTTGAGACATTTCCACCGCGCTTTATGGTACCTTGAATGCGGCCGCTAAGCGGAAATTTGCCCTTCAATTTTCCCTCCAAATATGCTGACACCAGACCCGAACGACCATTTGAATTTCCAAGCAGATTTAAGCCTCCATGGAGTCCTGGCTGAGCTGGCAATGGCTTGGAGTCCATCACGACCACTCCTGACATAGCACTGCTGCCGTATTGCACACTATTGGCTCCCTTGATGACCTGAATTTCATCAGCAACAAAGGGGTCCACCTCAGGTGCATGCTCGATGCCCCATTGCTGTCCCTCAAGCCTGACGCCATTGGTGATGATCACAATGCGGCTGCTATGCAATCCCTGGATCACAGGCTTGACGACATCAGAGCCGGTTTTTAGAAAACTGACGCCGGGAATTTTGCTCATCGTTTCCGCAAAACTCTTGCCTTGATACTGAAATAAATCCTCTTTGGCAACATCAGCAACAGCTCCGATATGTGATATTCTATTGGCCTGACCGGTCACCACTAGATCCTGCAGCAGGATGCCGTCCTCGTGATGGTGTAGATAAAGGACCTTGTGAACTTGCGCTCCTTCAATGGCAATCTCTTGTGCTAAATGCTCACAATCGATATGGCTGCAGTACAAGCTGTATACGCGCTTGCATAAGCCATCGATCTTGTAATTGCCATTTTCGTCACTTATAGCCGCAAAATCAGTGCTGTCAATTGTAATACTAACGAATGGAATGGGTTTGCCTGAATCAGCATCCAAGACCTGACCGCTCAGCGTACTTTGACAAGTCTGCGCGATCAAATGGGTGGAAAACATCATCAAACAAACGCAGATGCACTTAATATGCATTCTGTACATAATGTCTGAATAAGCCCGTAGGCAAATGAAAAATTAGATGAAAACGTTAGTTTCAACTAATTGCCGGTGGGCCGCGATTGCTGGGATTAGGTAGCGAGCTATAAGACTGAAGTCCTGCATAGAAATCATATTCGGGCAATTCGGCCGGAATTGAAAGACTAATAGCTTCAATGGGGAAATAAATTACTTGGGAAGGGACAAAGGCATGACAAATCGGGCAATCTTCAGTCGAATGTGCTCCTTGGTGAAAATGGCTGGATCGCTCATGATCACGGCACACAAGCTCTTCATTACCGTGCGATAACTGAACGTGCAAGTCTTTGTAAACCATCGAAAACAGAAAAACAAAGCTAAGCCCAAGGGATAGAATCCCCTTGCTCCAATGCTTGCTTTTCAATTTCAAATGCTTCATACTATTCCAAAGGTACAGGAAAATGGATCAAAATCTCAATCAAGCGAGTCGATTATTTGGCTTTGCCTATCGTGCCTTCAAATAGTTCAAGTATCCTTCGGTATTCATCAATCCAACTACTTGCTTCAACAAATCCGTGATCTTCTACCGGATATCCGGTCAATTGCCAATGGTCTTTGCCCAATTCAATCAGTCGCTGAGCGTATCGCATCACATCCTGATATTGCACATTGACATCGACGACTCCGTGTAGCATCAACAGTTCTCCCTGAAGATCTTTTGCAAAATTGATCGGTGAACTGCGATAGAAAGCAATACTGTCCTCCAGGGGAGTGTTGAGTATCGCTGCGGTGTAGCCTTCATTGTAATGTGCCCAATCTGTCACAGATCTCAGAGCCGCGCCTGCCTGAAATGTGCCTGGAGAAGTGCTCATCGCCATCAAGGTGATAAATCCGCCGTAGGAGCCACCGTAGATTCCCATGCGCTGAGCATCCACATTGAGCGAGTCTACCAAGTATTTGGCACCATCAATCTGATCCTGCAGATCTCGCCCTCCCATATATCGGTAGATCGCTGTTCGCCAATCGCGTCCATATCCGCTACTGGCGCGATAATCGATGTCCAACACTGTATAGCCTTTGTCTGCCAATAAATTGTGGAACATATATTCGCGGTAGTAATGGCTCCACCAATTGTGTACATTTTGCAGATAGCCTGCTCCATGTACAAATATCACTGCCGGACCTTTGGTAGCGCTAGATTTGCTTCGGTACAGTCGTGCCGGTACTTTTACTCCATCATCTGCGGTGAAATAAACCAATTCGGGATCTCTCCAAGGATAAGCTTTAAATGCCGCTTTGGTCGAATAGGTAATCTGCTTTGGTACTGCAGCCTCTTTATTTTCCTGTAGATAGAGTTCCCAAGGTTGATTGGAATACGAACGTCTAATGGCAAGATATTTCTCATCAGGGGATATTACGACATCGTTGCGTCCGGGCATGCTGGTCAATTTGAGCAATTTGCCGCCTGCGACTGGCAATTTGTAAAAATGCACTGTGCCTGGCCCTTCGAAATTTGCGCTTATGTAGAAATATTTCTTGTCCCCTGACAAATATGCTTCCAGCACTTCAAATTTGCCCCCAGTAAGTAAGGTCTTATTTGATCCGTCAAGCGCACTTGAGTAGAGGTTTGAGTATCCGCTGCTTTCAGACTGATAGTAAATATGCCTCTCGTCAGGCATCCAGCCTACGTTTCCATTGTAATCAGGATCTCCGCCTATGCCAGGCCCGCCTATCCAAGCCTCATCGTGCTGATGGTCAATCAACCTCAGTTTGCCACTGATCATGTCAAGGGCACATATCCATCGATCTTTGTAATCTTGAGATCGAACCTCTACCACCGCTCGCCCATCAGTTGAAAACACCGGATCCAGTACGATCACGGGTCTTGATCTATCATAAACTGCCGAATATGGCATGGTATCTTTGTAATAAGACTGCAGGAAATCCGGCTTGCGGCGAATATCGATCAAGGAGTCAGTTGATATAGCATAAGCAGTGTCCAGCATGCTGTCATAGATCCAGGATTGATAGGTCGTTCGTGCCGCACCAACTTTTTCTCTGCCCTGCAAATTGGAAGTATATCCACTTGGATTGAGATAATCAGCCACTAGAGTATTTTGATTGCGAGGCATCTCAGGCATATTTCTATAATAGATAAAGCGCGTGTCCGGGCAAAGGCTGATGGATTCAAGGTTGTTGATATACAAGGTCTTATGACTTGGCGCTTCCAGGCTATCGTGGCGCATTTTGTACCATTCTCTTGCAGATTTTCGCTTCTCTACCACATCAAATAACTGCGCTTGCTGATTTTCAAGAAAAGTACCTTGTTGCGATTTGCCCGGCGATTTTGACTTTGAGCCTTGTTGGATATTGGTGATTTGTTTTAGCAGTCCATCGCTCAGTCTGAAGGAATAGACTTGATTGCCTTGTAAGAAGACAATTTCGGATTCGTCGCGGCTAAAAATCGCTCTTGCGACCGGTTCCATCGTCTGTATAATAGCTCTCCTCTTGTTTAGCAGTCGATCGTAGAGATATAGGTCTCCATCGACAATCTGAATCTGCAGATTGCCCTTCCTGTTGCGCGGTCCATTGTCCAATTGTGTGCCTCTTATTTCCTCGTATGACAGTTTGTGATAAGTTCCTGTCTTTGGATTGAGCGCATATGGAGTTTTGCCTGGCAAACTATCGGGATTCCAATCAAAGATCAATTTTGTGCCATCGGCCGACCATCTGAAATTATCTGGTGATACACCAATAAACTGCTCTCCCTGCATGATTTGTTCGAGCTTGAGCTCTGGCTTAGCTTGCGCAAATGAGATTGCTTGGCAACTGACAATAAGTGATAGCAGGAGGAAATAAGATTTCAGGGGCATCTACGGTGATTTAGGCATGAGCGTGATCGAAGGCCAAAGTTTGAAAAATTGTGGCTAAATAAAAAAGGAAGCTGCCGAAGCAGCTTCCCATTCTAAATTTATCAAGTCCAATTATCCTTTTCCCCTCTTAGGCAATGGTTTGCTCTTAGGGTCAGGGTCTTTAGTCGTTGGGCTTTGCCTGTTACCGGAGCTACTTGGGCGGCTTTTCATTTTGTCAGGCTTCACTGTTTCAGTGTTTGACTTTTCCGCCTCTTTGTTGCTTCTTTCTTCAGTCTTGCCAGAAGGCTTGTCAGGTATCGGTGCCGGCTTTACGGGAGGCTTGGTGGTCCTGGTATTGTCGGCCGGTGCAGTATTCTTTGGTTCAGTTGTAGGCCTACTAGGTCTAGTATCTTGATTGCCAGGATTGGTGGCCGGTGTTGTATTCTTAGGATCCGTTGTAGGTCTGGTCGGACGGGTTTCCTGGTTTGCAGGATTAGTGGCCGGCGTAGTATTTTTAGGATCGGTACTAGGTCTGGTCGGACGGTCATCCTGATTTGTAGGATTCGTTGGGCGGTCAGATCTTACCGGATCAGTACTTGGCTTGTTTGGAGCATCAGTTCTGTTAGGTGCGCCGGGACGATTTCCTGTTGGGCGGACTGCATTTTTAGGCAATCTGTTTTTTTCCTGCAGCTCATCGAATGTGGCTACTCTGTTCGGACGTACACTAGCTTGCGCATTGTCCTTGATTTCAGGACGATATATGTTGACACGATTGCCGCTGATCTCATCCCTTGAAGGGCGACTGCTATTGCTAACCTGCACTACATTGACCGGACGATTGGTGTATTTTTCGACATCCTTGGTTTGCGGACCTCTGTTGTAAGGCCTGTTGCCACCAGTGTTGCTGTTGTAGTTGTTGATGATAGTCACATTGTTGATCACCACATTGTTGTGGTTACGCTGGTGATTTCTCCAGTTATGATCGTTCATGTAATGAGGATCGACAAAGGACCAATGGCTTGCGTGAGGTCTGTAATTGGACCATCCACCAGGGGCGTAAGGACCCATCGGAGCCCATCCGTAGCTATTGTCGTAATAACCCCAAGTTACCCAGGCCGGAGCCCATGTTCTACCAGGTATCCAAGACCAACCCCAACGAGGGCTATACATCCAGCTTCCGTAGTGAAATGGTGCCCAACCCCAACGATAGTCGGAGGCCCAAGTCCAGCCATATTGAGTATATACCCATTGTCCTTCAGAATAATACGGCCTGAAATTAGGGCCAGCATTAGGCAACCAGATATATCCGTAATCCTGATCATTTACCCAATCACCATAGGGACTAAGGTCATCATAGAACTCTTGATCTTGCACATGATCGTAGTAACTGGCATTTTGATTATTGCTGGCATTTTGACCATCGGAGGCATACTCAGGATCTGGTTCGGTGTAGTAATTAGCGTTTTGCATATCAGAGCCGTACTGAGCTCCTTGATCGCTTTGTGTAGATTGCGTTGGTTCATCCCTGGTTTCCTTTACTACCTCGGGAGCATAATATGCATCTTTAGAATAGACGGGATCCGGTACGGAACTGGTACTGGAATAAGTTTTTCTGCGACAAGCCAAAAAGGCTATACCGATTAAGAGAAAAACAAACAGCTTCTTTGTCATGGTTGGTTTCATTTGAGTTATAACGAA
>JBDSUZ010000025.1:0-23289 GCA_039927395.1 Saprospiraceae bacterium
GGAACTGGCCTTCTGATCGAAATAGATATGAAAGAAGCCGACCTGAATATGCCACTACTCAAACTCACAGAGCAAGAGGCATCTGTGCTCAACGAATTTCTGGACCGCATCAGAACCTAGCCCTTAGATATGGAGACCTTAAATCTGGAAAAACTCAAATATCCAATCGGAAGATTCGTGTTTGACGCTGCGAATTTTCGAGAGAATTATGAGGCACAGCTTGGCCATCTACAGCAGCTTCCCAATGAACTTCAACAAGTAGCGCAGGATCTCCGCCCCAGTGATCTCGACAAGACATATCGCCCTGGTGGCTGGACTGTCAGGCAAGTAATTCATCATTTGGCTGATAGTCACATGAATGGATACACTCGATTCAAATTGGCCTTGACCGAAGACCTCCCAACCATCAAACCTTACAATGAAGTTCTCTGGGCCGAGTTGCCAGACACATGGGCGACTCCAATCGAAGCTTCAATCTCCATCCTCCATGGACTACATCCCAGGTGGGTCCAACTCATTCAAGCCTTGGAGCCGGCCGATTTTGAGCGCGAAATATTTCACCCTGAGCATCAAAGAAAAATGACACTCAAGGAATTGCTAGGATCATACTCCTGGCATGGTAGGCACCATTTGGCGCATATAGCTGCTGCAGGCAGCGGCTAAGAGAATTTGGAGTTGGGGAGAATTTGGGAGTTTGGGAGTTTGCAAGTGTGCGAGTTTGGGTGTTTGTGCTGTCGATTATATGGTAGGTCTTACTTCTAAAGCGCTAAATAGAACCTAAAAACGTTATACATTTGTAAAATCCGCAACATTTTGCCACAATAGACCCTTGTTGGTCCTTTGGCTGGATTTAAAGATTTTCAGAATTGGAAAAGATGGAAAATATTGGAAAGAGCCATATTTAGTACCTAGCATTTGGCTACTAAACTACTTAAACTCAAAAATGTCTCAGAACGATGAAAACTCAAGATATATTAATTGTCCACCCGCAAACTAGTGAACAGGTTACTGCACTGAAGGCATTCATGCAAGCCTTGAAAATCAAGTTTGAGATTTCTAATGTAGAAATCTACAACCAAGAATTTCTTAAAAAAATCGAAGAAAGCCGAGAGCAAGTCAAGGAAGGCAAAGTAACTCGGATTAAAAAGGAGGATCTTCAGAGCTTTGTAGGCTTGTGAACTATCATCTAGATTTTACAGACAATGCTCTAGGTGATATTGCTTTTCTGAAGAAATCAGGAAATAAAGCAGTGCAGACAAAACTACTTAATTTATTGCAAGAGCTCTCCGAACATCCATTTACGGGTACTGGTAAACCCGAACTTCTAAAACATGGCCTTGCAGGCTTATGGTCTCGACGAATCAATCGTGAAAATAGGCTTGTATACGAAGTAACAGATTCCGTAGTTTTCATTCTTTCTGCCAGAGGGCATTATGATTAATACCTCAATAGCCGCGGCCGATATGCCTGGAAGAAGGAGTTTGGAAGTTTGGGAGTTTGGGAGTACCTGGAGTTTGGGAGAATTTGGAGTTCCGGAGTTTGATAATTCGCAGGAATTGGGAGAATAATTTTCATACAATGAGAATCGCCCACTTAGTCCATCATTTCGAGAAGATACAGTTACGCGCAGCATTAGAGGAAGGTCGCGACCTTCCCCCATTTTTCTCACGCGAATTTCGAATAGAGAACTCCTCGGTTCCTAGCCCTGAAAGGGCGTCGAGCGCTAGCCGTGGGCAAGGCCCACGGTATCAATCCATCCTGAATTTACGCCCTGTAAGGGCATAAGCAATTGGGAGTTTGGAGTTTGAAAGGACGTACATCGGGCGTTCTATTGTAGCGGTAAGGGATGCCGTACCGCTACAATAGAATGAGAAATTTCCGAAAGGAAAGCCCCCTAAGCAATATTCCTTTTCAACATGGGCAACCGCAAGGGATTGCCCCTCCCAGATATTTGATGATTTGAATAGACGTATTGTCGATTAATGCGTCATGGTACAAACTACTGTTCAAAAATGAGGTAGCGACGATAGCCTGCCGACAATGCGCAGCTAAAAGGTGATTGCTTAAGCATTCGTTTCTCTCCCAAGATAGCATTTTCCACACGATATGAAGTCTTCGTCAGACATCAGCAACTGTGTCTTGAGATGACTTCGTCAGCGGTTTCAAACCCTGACGAAGTTTGTGAGGTATGAAGGATCTATCTTCAAATGTACACTTTGAAGGACCTGAAAGACCCGAATGACATTTGCAAATTCGTATTGAATGATTTGTGCTTTCCCAACGCCCAACGCCTAAAGCCCAACGCCGCTGTTAATTTTGGCTGTTTCCCTAGGCCCTATGTCCTATGACTTAGGCCCTTAATGGTTGATCCGGCCTACTTCGTGGCTAGAACTTTCGAGGTCGTTGCATTTAAAGATGTGCAGATCTAATTGTTACAAGGGCTTTAATGGTGATCCTGGCAAAGCAAAACATTAAAAAACTAGTCACCACTGCGTCTAAGTGGGTACTCAAAATCATCCGAGTCAAAGATTGATCCATCTGTGCGGTGATATTCCAATGATCCATATAATGACAAACCAGGTCTGATGCTGTCAATAACATAAGTGTGTGAGATCTCTTCCTTACCTACAAAAGTTTGGATCAAACGGGGGTAAGGAAAAAATCCGCTTTTTTCATCCTTATAATCCATATCAAACTTGACATAAAAGCTATCTCTATCGTAAGGAATTCCTTCAGTGATTACTTTCATATTTACAATTAGAAGTCCTCCCTTGACGAAATTTCCTCCAATGGAAATTAATGGCCTCACAAACTCATGTGAATCAATGCATACTTGATTTGAGCTAAATTTGTATATCTTTTGAAAATATAAACTATCCTTAAAATAGTATTCAATTCCTTTTACTTTACCATCATCCAGAAAGGAAAGTAATTTCCCGACCTTCATTCCCCTATCGTAATTTGACAAATTTGAAATATTACCATTGGCAAAATATCGAGTCCCTGCTCCATCCAGTTTACCTTGTTTGTAACTGTATCTACTCATTAGTTTGCCATCCTCATAATATTCCTCTCCAATCCCATCAATTTTACCAAGTCGATAGGAGTATTTTTCACTTATTTTTCCATTCTTATGGTATTTATAGGTAATTCCGTCCCGCATTCCATTTTTGTACTCCGAAGTACAAAAAACTGTTTGATCTTCTCCATAAAAATAAAATTTTCCAGACATTTTAGCTCCTTTCAAATAACCTTTGACCTGCAAATTGCCATTTGGATAATACAATTTACAAGGAGATAAATTAAGCAAAGAGTTGGATAAAATCCTATATTCTAAATTGCCATTGGAATAGTATTTTTCTTTGCACGTGGTAGTTAAAATTGCAGTAACTACCAAAGAAATTACAATCGTAAGTACCCAAAACAATTTGGATTTTGCTAGATTTATCATAGTTTCTGAATCAATTCAATTCTGCGAGCTGCTCCTCTTTCTCATTATACTTTAGCCGGTTATTGGACATAGACGCTGGTGGGATTGTGACCTCATCAAATCGGGATCCAAATGGGTAAAAGTTGTTCACCTGCAGAATCTCATTTTCAGTGATGAGGTTGTTAATATTTAGGTCTTCATATACAACGCGCACATTGCCTAGGTGATCATGCGAAAACCATTGCTTATGTAATTGCCCTCCGCTGTAGGTGATTCGTCCTTCTTCGTGATTGTAGCTTTCGAGGTCGCTGCCTTTAAAGATAAAGGATCCTATGTATGAATAAGTTCCATTTTCTGAGCCGGCCCCGCTGACGATCTTTGTGATAAGTTTACCTTCGAGGTCATATACGTATTGAGTACTGCCATTGTTGCTACTTATAGTTGCAGGCAGAGCAATACCATTGTACGCAATACTCATGCCATTGCCGCTGTCAGCAACAAGCCTGCTGATCCCATCATATGTATAATTGCTGGTCACAGGCTTAAATATCCTGTCGCTTCCTGATACATCTTCTACTTTAGACAATATGCTAGTCATATCCGCCTTATAAGTAGTTACATAGTTGAGTTGATCAACGACTCCATAGATAGGTTTGTCGCGACATAACCCGATGTATACTATTCCCCAGCGTTTCAAAGTGGCGATGTCTCCTATTGCATCGGCATAGGTTATATTCTCTCCATATTTATTATCATCAGTATAGCCACCCAGGCCATTTACATCTGCAAAAGTTGAAACTCTCAGCCTGTTGAGATTATCATACGTGAGTCCATATGCCTGAGTCGTTCGGCCCTTTACTTGTGAAAGCATTGAACTAATATTACCGTTGAATTGTGCTGAGGCCATTTATTTGCATTTGTACCTATTTGAGGTTTTCTTCAATTGCCTCCAGCTTTATCTGGAGGATTAGAAAATTGATGGCTTTTAGGGCTTTAGCCCAATATACCAAGTTTGGACTAAAGTCCAACTCTATCTTCCCGCTTCAATGACTGGGCTGAAGCCCAGTGCTATTGAAGGTTGACATTTTTCATGTGAATTTCCACATCAATTGCCTCAAGCTTTAGTTGGAGGAATAGGAAATATAGGATAATCGGGCTTTAGCCTAAACATCTTTGCCCATATTTGGACCAAATTCCAATTTTCTTTCCGCGATTCAATGACTGGGCTGAAGCCCAGTCCTATTGATGGTTGACATATTTCATGTGAGTTTCCGCATTAATTGCCTCCAGCTTTAGCTCAAACATCCCCGCCAAAAGTTGGACTAAAGTCCAATTCTCTTTTCCATCTTCAATGACTGGGCTGAAGCCCAGTCCTATTGATGTTAGACCTCTTGTTACACATTGAATCCGAAAAAATTCCTTGCTCAATCGAAGAAGCCCAGTCATATTGATTTAGGCCTTGCTTGTTACATTTGAATCGGAAAAATTGTGTCCAAATCTAAACCCCAACTCATCTCAGATCTCATTTAATTGCCTCCAGCTTTAGCCCAAACATCCCTGGCGAAGGTTGGACTAAAGTCCAATTCTCCCTTCACCATTCAATGACTGAGCTGAAGCCCAGTCCTATTGATGCCATTCTTGTAACAATCGAATCAGGATAATTCCTTCAGATTTAATAAGAGGACATTCTGTGGTTGGATTGAGGCATGCCAAGTCCTATTGATGCAAACCCTGCTTGTTATAATTAAATCAGAACAATTGCATCCACATTCAAGAAAAAGACCGCGCCCAATACATCTGAAATCTTATTCAATTGCCTCCAGCTTTAGCTGGAGGACTAAGATTTTGATCTATTTTAGGGCTTTAGCCCAAATCTTTCCCCATAATTAATTCAAAATCCTTTAGCATTTGATCATACTCCTCTTGAAAGCTTAGCTTTTTATGATGTTGTTCCTGATCTCTTATATAATTGCGAACAGATTGTACATCTGATTCCGAAATTGACACCGCATAATACTCGTCCTGCCACTCAAATTTCGATTTTGTCAATTGATGCTTATTGATCCAAAATGAGGACTCTCCCTTGATGAGTTGAACCACCTTTTGAATACTCTGATCTACACCCAAAGAAATCAGGCAATGACAATGGTCTGTATAACCATTGACAAAATCTATAAAAATTCCTTTCTCCTGCGAATTGTCCTTAATGTGTTTCCATACTTTCATACGCAAGTCCAGAGAATCCAAATATTGTATTCGATTCCTTGTACTCCATATTAAATGTAAATAAGCTCTTACAAATGGCATTTCATTTCCATTTTTAGGGAAGGTCGCAACCTACTATTCTAATTTACCAAATACGGAACTAAAATCAGGGATATCAACCCTATATTGATATCTAGCAGCTCTTTGATTTGCATTCTACAAAAGCAAAAGCATCAAAGGCCTTTTAATTTTCCTGGTTTCCTCAGCCCTCCCGACTCTGCGTCATGATAAAGTCCAAATCAACATTCTGATTGATCAACTCTATCGCGCGGTCGACCTTCCAAGGTGTGAGGCTGTTGATTTTGACCTCGATGCGGCTGATCTTGATCACCGATCCATAGGTGTCGAGCATGGTGCGGATCAGCGGTATTTCCCACTCGGCGACATAGTTTTCAGTTTCGGGTGAAATGGTGCCGTGACCAGTGGCAACAATACCAACTAAGGGCGAAGTGCTGAGATTGAGCGCCTTGGTAAATGCCTGAATCTTCTTGATAGCCTCATCAAGGCGCTGAGTACTTACAACCAATAGCAAATCGGTATTTACTCTCAACTTTTCGACGTCCATTAGGGATCCTGCGAGGATGTCAGCAACTTTATTGTTGAGTTTGTCAGAGTTGTGTGTGACCGTACCATGCGTAGCGTCGGCAACGGATTTCATCAGTGGATAGGCAAGTGTCTGATCATATGGTAGTACCCCAAGCAGCGGAAGATTTTGCGCAGCCAAGCTTTTGCCTACGTAGTGTTTTACTTTTTCAAGCTTTTCAGGCATGGTCTTGTTGATGATCACACCCAATATCGGTACTCCCCGCTCGCGAAATAAAGATATACTCATATTGAGCATATCAATAGTACTGCCAATTCCTCCTTCGACGACCATGATGACCTGGGCATTGACCAGATGGGCCACATCAGCATTTGACAATCCTACTACCGAACCAACTCCGGGGTGGCCCGTTCCTTCAAAAATGGAAAATTCATGGGTATCGGTCAAGGTTTTGGCTGCCCGCAGAATATCCGCCTCGTAGTGAAATGCTCCTGGATCGTCCAAATAAGCGGTTGTAGCCCCCTTGCCTAGTATCACAGGACTATGTATCGCTGGATTGAGGTCAAAATGCAAAATATCGGCAAATAACAAGGCGTCTTTGTCCACCACCATGTCCTTGTACAAAAGGTGCCTTTGCCCGACAGGCTTGCAATAACCTACATCGATACCCTTGAGCTTAAATGCTGATAGTAGGCCTAGTGTAGAGGTGGTCTTTCCAACATGCTGGCTGGTCGCCGCGATATATAGATTCTTGTAACGCATCCCTGATATTTGAATTTTACTCAAGATAGAATGCTTCTTTTGATTTTTTTAGAATTGATCCGCCAAGATCAAAAAGAGAAAGCAGGCCGTCTTTTTGACAAATTCAAGTATTTTGGGCCCTTATTGCTGACACAATTATTCCCGGTATGTTTATTTTCAAAACGATCAACGATATTCAGGCATACCTGCGCAAGTCGACTCAAAATGGCGAGAAAGTCGGCTTTACGCCCACGATGGGGGCGCTGCATTCAGGCCATTTGTCCTTGATTAGCAGGGCAAAGGAAGAAAATGTCTTTTCAGTTTGCAGCATTTTTGTCAACCCAACGCAATTCAACGACCCCAAAGACCTTGAGAAATATCCTCGCCCAATCGAACAGGATATTCAATTGTTGATTTCCGCAGGTTGTGATATTCTTTTCCTACCCGATGTAGCTGAAATGTACCCTCCGGGGCTTGATGTCAGTGTCAAAGTAAATTTGGGTGGCTTGGACCAGGTGCTGGAAGGACCCAAGCGGCCGGGCCATTTTGATGGAATGGTGACAATAGTGCACCGTCTACTGGATATCGTACAGCCTGACAAACTGTACATGGGACTCAAAGACTATCAGCAACAGGCAATCATTGGTCAAATGATAGCTGACTTGCAGATGCCCATAGAGTTGATACCATGCGAGAGCATTAGAGAAGCCGATGGACTTGCGATGAGTTCGCGCAATGCGCGCCTGAGCCCCGAGTGGAGAGCCAAAGCGCCCTTGATCTATCAAGAACTAAATACCGTTGCCGGTCGCCTGGATTTAGAAAGCATTTCAAGTGTCGAAGCCTCAATAACATACTCTCTCAGTGCCGCCGGATTCAAGGTGGAATACATCAGTATAGTCGATGCTGGGACGCTTCAAGAGATCTCCTCTCTGTCATCAAATCAAAATTGGGTTGCTCTGGTAGCTGTCTGGGCAGGAGATGTACGCCTGATCGACAATATTGCTGGTCAATCGAAGTTCTCAGATTTAAGCTAGCTATAGTGGTGATATGACAAACATTTTGCCCAAAAGTCGAATGAACTAAGCAAATAAGCAGATATTTGCAGGTCTTAGCCAAAATTCAAAAGCAGATTTGTCATGATTGAGCCCTCTATGGTACTGCCGCCCTTAGTTTACGATCGGGGTTCGATGGACAATGCCAGTCTGTTGCAGTTGTACAAGGCATTGATCAAACCTCGCATGATCGAGGAGAAAATGCTCATTTTGCTAAGGCAGGGACAGATCAGCAAGTGGTTTTCAGGTATTGGTCAGGAAGCGATGTCAGTCGGAGCGGCAGAAGCCCTCATGTCTGATGAAATCATATTCACCATGCACCGCAATCTGGGCGTATTTACCAGTCGCGAGATGCCCCTGGACCGATTGTTTTGCCAATGGCAAGGCAAAATGCACGGTTACAGTAAAGGACGCGAGCGTTCATTTCACTTTGGAGCGCTAGAGCATAATATCGTGGGAATGATCTCACATCTAGGTCCCCAACTCTCCCTAGCCGACGGTGTCGCATTGTCGCACAAACTCAAAAATGAAAAGCGCTGTGCACTTGCATTCACGGGAGATGGCGCTACTAGCCAAGGCGAATTTCACGAAGCACTCAATGTGGCAGCAGTCTGGCAATTGCCGGTGATTTTCCTAATTGAAAATAACGGCTACGGACTATCTACGCCTGTCAACGAACAATATCGCTGCGAGAATTTGGCCTCAAAGGGCGTCGGTTACGGCATGAGGTCGTATACCATCGATGGCAACAATATCCTCGAGGTCTATCAGACCATTCAAAAGCTTGCCGCTGAAATAAGAGAGAATCCAGAGCCAATCCTATTGGAATGCATGTCATTCAGAATGCGTGGGCATGAGGAAGCTTCCGGCATCAAATACGTTCCAAAGCATCTATTGGAGACTTGGGCCAATAAGGATCCGATTTCAAATTTTGAGACTTATTTGTTGGATGCTGACATACTCACTTCAGGCCTAATCGAAGAAATGAGGGCTGAGATCAAGGCCGAAATCGACAAATCTTGGGAAATAACGGTCAATGAGCCGGAGCCGATACCAAATACCGAGGACGAAATAGCTGACGTTTACGCGCCATTTGTGTACAAAGAAACAGCGCCTGATTTTGGCAAAACGGAGGACAAAAGGCTAGTAGATGTCATTTCATCAGGGCTGTATCAGGCCATGGAACGACATCCAAACTTGGTGCTCATGGGCCAGGACATCGCCGAATATGGCGGTGTATTTAAGATCACTGACGGATTTGTCAAGGCATTTGGCAAGGACCGCGTTCGAAATACCCCATTGTGTGAAAGCGCAATCATCGGTACCGCCCTCGGACTAAGTCTTAAGGGAATGAAGGCGATGGTTGAGATGCAATTCGCAGATTTTGTGACCTGTGGCTTCAATCAGATCATCAACAACCTCGCCAAACAGTATTACAGGTGGGGAGCCAATGCCGATGTGGTGATCCGAATGCCTACCGGGGGAAATGTCGGTGCAGGACCATTTCATTCGCAAAGCAATGAAGCTTGGTTTTTTCACACTCCGGGACTCAAAGTCGTATATCCGTCCAATCCAGTTGACGCCAAAGGCTTGCTACTAAGCGCATTTGAAGACCCAAATCCATATCTTTTCTTCGAGCATAAGGCGCTGTATCGCAGTGTAAGTGGCCAAGTGCCTGCTGCATACTATACCACTCCTATTGGCAAAGCAATTACAAGAAGAGAAGGTTCGGCTTGCTCTATCATCACCTATGGACTCGGCGTACACTGGGCTGAAAAGATCGTCGAAGAGATGCAGATTGATGCCGAAATCATCGATTTGCGCACGCTGCTACCTTTGGATTACGAAGCAATCTTGGCTACTGTACACAAGACCCATCGTGTGATGGTATTACATGAGGATACATTGACTGGAGGTATTGGTGCTGAGATAGCAGCATATATATCTCAAAATGCGTTTGAAAGCCTAGATGCACCAGTCATGCGCTCCGCTAGCTTAGACACTCCGGTTCCATTTGCCATTCCTCTCGAACAGAATTTCTTTCCTATCAAGCGATTGAAGGGGCAATTACAAGAATTGTTGTCCTATTAATCTCAACTTTGAACCCATGAATCTTGAAAATTTAGTTGCAGTATCAGGTCTACCAGGAATATATAGGGTGCTTGGCTCCCGTTCCAACGGATTGATCATCGAAGACATGCAACAGCAAAAGAAACAATTCGTATCCATGCGCAGCCATCAATTCAGCGCGCTTGAATCCATTGCGATCTATACTGAATCCGAATCGTCACCTCTCAAAGATATATTCCAATCGATATTGGATCATCTCGAAGCAACACCCCTTCCTGACCTCAACGGGCCAGTCGATCAGTTGAAAAAATACTTTGCCGTCATCCTGCCAGAGTACGACAGAGATCGCGTGTATGTCAACGATATCAAGAAGGTGTTGAAATGGTTCAGTTACCTGCACTCGATCAATCATTTTACCGCAGAAGAAGCAACAACTGAATTGCCAGCGGCAGAAGTGGTGGACAAGAGTGAAGAAGAATAATTAGCGAATAATCCAGGCTCGAATCATAGTACATGTATAAGAATCAAAAAGTCGTCGTCGTGCTGCCGGCATACAATGCTGCCAAAACGCTTCAAAAAACATTTGATGAAATTCCCTTTGACCTAGTGGATGAGGTGATACTATGCGACGATGCGAGCAAAGACAATACATTTGAGCTTGCCAAGAGTCTTGGCATACAACATGTGCTGCGTCACGAAAACAATAAGGGCTACGGTGGCAATCAAAAGTCGCTTTACAACAAAGCACTTGAGATCGGAGCGGATATTGTGATTATGTTGCACCCCGATTATCAGTACACTCCACAGTTGATACCGGCCATGGTGTCGATTATTGGCAACGGTTTGTATCCTGTCGTATTGGGGTCGAGAATATTGGGCAAAGGCGCATTGCGCGGTGGAATGCCGATGTACAAATACATTGCAAATCGCCTGCTTACTTTCTCACAGAATGTATTGATCGGCCAAAAGCTATCTGAATATCATACAGGTTATCGTTCATTCAACCGCGAAGTGTTGACCACCATTCGGTACAATGACAATTCCGACGATTTTGTGTTTGACAATCAGATGCTGTCCCAGATATTCTATCAGGGCTTTGAAATTGGTGAAATTACCTGCCCAACCAAATATTTCGAGGAGGCATCATCCATCAACTTTAGCCGCAGTATGAAGTACGGCTTTGGAGTATTGCAGACTTCATTTGTCCATTTTTTCAACCGCATTGGGTGGATGAAATCCGACATATATCGCAAACAGGGCAAAGTTTAGAAAGTAGCGCTATTTCAGCACTACTTTCCTCACATATGACTTCCCATTGAGATCGATACTTATCAGATAAATACCTGCATTCGCAACTGGTATTTCAACTTGTTTCATAGCTCCACTCGGAAAATCCAGCGTTTGGCTGTGAAGCAATCTTCCGGTCAAATCCCAAAGACGTAATAATCCACTTTCAGTGCCTGATGATTGTATTTGGATCGACAGTTTGCCATCCACTATCGGGTTGGGAAATATGGTAAATCCCGATTCATTGAGATCATTTATTCCCGTGGGAATGAAATTGAGACAGGCTGAGTCTTTGCATTCCTCTGCATTGATCACATCGACGCAATAGCAACCTTGCAGTGGCTTAATGCAGCGCTCAGTGGTGAAATACAATGATCCTGAGCAATCGTACCATCCGTAGGATTGCGATTCGGGGAATGCGCAGACGGAGTCATTTACCATTTGGACCGATGCTTTTGGACCAAGTTTCACTTTGAATTCAACGGAATTGGAGAGTACTCCGGCACATCCATTGGCATCGACAAGTTGTGAAATCAAATACGATTTGGTACTTGTCGGACAGAGCGTAGTGGCGTAATTGGTAGTCGATATGTTTGAGAATGGAATCAAAGTTGCTCCCTCCTGCAATTGAAAGGACCAAGGCGATTTGCCGCTCAAGCTTATGTTAAGTGTCTTACAATCTCCTTGACACAATTCCTGCGCACAACACAAAGTTGCAGTCGGTTTAGCGACCACACAGAATGTGTCGAGACAAGTTAATTCGCATTGGAGAAAAACTTGTTGAAGAGATACTTCATAACAACCAGCCGGAGGAGAGAAGGTATGAGGACCAATGCCTGTAAAGGTTTGAATCACTTCACTTGCTTTCTTGACCACCCAGGTCAGTTCGGTGCCTTGAGGCACGGTGCCGTTGAATGTCAAAGCCACAGGATTGCCAGCGCAAGCGGTGGCTGGGACAGCAAGCCCGCAAGCAAGTGTACAGTATTGAAAATCAATTTCGACTGTGTCTTTGCATGTTCCATTGAAGAAAATAGCACGGTAGCAACCGCTAGCACCAGGGGCAAATGTCTGACTGGTCGCCAGCGTATTACTATCATTGCACTTCTGCCAGGTATAAGTCAATCCGGAGGGTGATGCTGTAATTATATTGTCGGCTACACTCAAGGAGCCAACTACCGCAGGATACAAGCTGAGTCTAACACTGTCAGCCCTCAATGTAAGGCATCCTGCTACGTCTTTGATTGAGTCAATGCGATACCAACCCGTGGCTGGAGGGCAAACGAATATGTGGGCGGTGGTGCCGGCTTGTCCCATGCCAGTAATATGTGTGCCTCCCGGGCCCTTCAATACATATTGTAAGTTGCCCATACCCGTCATCGGGCCATTGAGCACGATACAAGTATTAGGACAAATGGTATCATTGCAGCAAAGGTCAATTGTAGGCTTAGGTCGCACCAAAATGGTGTCAACTGATGATATCGCGCAGCCATTCTCCAATACAGTCAGAGTCACAGTATAGGTCCCTGCTTTGACGTATGGAACTTGTATGGGATCCTGATCTTCGATGACCTGAGTCTGTCCATTGCCCTTGTCGATTGTCCAGCGCAGATGCGCATTAGGGCCAGCGGAACCATTGAAATCGTAAGTGGCACTGGCACCTGCACATATCTGAGCAGGTGCAGAGAATGAGCTAATTATTTCGCAAAGACTGTAGTAAGCAGTATCCACACAAGCACCATTTGCAACGATCACGGCATAGCAGCCATTTCCAGGTAAAACCCATTGCTGAAATGCACCGTAATACTGCTGGAAGTCGCAAGAATACCAGCCATACTGATTTCCAGGAGGCATAGCCCTCGTGAAAATTCCAAATTCCATAATTGACGCTTCAAAGGAAGGCTGTACCGTGATGAATGCCGTATCCAACGTATTAATATTGTCGCAATAAGCATCGCTCAATGTCATCAGGAACACATTGTTGTTCTGAACCGGACATCGCATGATGGTATCCCTGTTAGTAAACGCCGTGTCGATAAATAGCTCGTTGGCTATGCGATAGGAATAAGTGAAAGGGGCATTGCCCGTGAAAGTTATTGGCAACTGAGTGCAGGTTCCCTCACAAATCACGGTATCATGACCTAATTTACCAGTAGGTAGTTTGAACACTTCAAAATCGAAAGTGTAGGTGACTGGTCCTTGTCCCGGTTCTGTAATTACCACGGTAATGTTGCAGTTGCTACTGGAAGTGTTCAATACCGCCTGATGCGGGTTGGGCAAATTAGGATTAGTAATCACTCCACAGGAAAATGTCCAATTGAATACAGCATTAGGGCTGTAATTGCCGGTGTATAGCACATTGACAGTATCGCCCTTGCAACCCGGTAGCGGATTGACCGTGATGCCTTGCGCATTGATAAATTGTAGAGACAAGAGGAACAACAGGACTGTAAATAGCCATTGTCTACAACTTGAGAATAATACAGTAAGGTAACAGTATTGCATGTTAAAAATGAGTTACAATGACTGGACCTTAATCGACTCGAAAACAAAATAGGTGGAACCTATGGACAACAGGGGGCAACGGAATGTATTATGCCCATGCTACAACATCCCGGGGAATTAAATATATGTAATAATAATGAATGAGACAAATATTGCCAATAGTCAAAAGGTTGAAAGCTAGTTCAACAGTCTACTTCCGCAATAATAAAGCCTCTTAGCCTCGTTTACTCCGGCTCGAATCCTAGTACGATACTAAATTTGCCGTATTCGCCCAATTTGGTGGCACCAAGTTTGTCAAAACCAAATCCGTAGTCAAATCCGAGGGTACCAAACATAGGAAGGAATACTCTCAGACCCATACCAGCAGTGCGATAGAGATCAAATGGATTCCAGTCCTTGATTCTCTTCCAAGCATTACCTGCCTCCGCAAATCCCGTGATGAAGATCGTTGACTGAGGATTGGTAGATATTGGATATCGAATCTCCAGGGTGTACTTATTATACACCGTGGCATTGCCCGATACAGGTCTATTGACTGCTAGATCTGATACATCATATCCTCTTAATGCTATGATGTCACGACCTGTGATTCCAACATTCTGGTTGGACAGTCCATCTCCACCCAGCTCAAAGCGTTCGAATGGAATGACGCCTAACTTCTTGTTGTAATATCCGACCATTCCCATTTTGACAGAGGTGCGAAGCACAAATTTGTCAAACAGGCTTTTGAAAAACTCTGCCTGGAATTTCCATTTGTGGTATTCGAGATATTGGAATTTCTCTTGAACAGTCAATTCGTCATAATCTCTCTTGATGAACAAACTATATGGCAGCGTCAATTGTGCGGTCAAAGATATTCTTGACCCATCCTTTGGAAATATTGGATCGGCAATAGTTGACCTCGTGATCGTCTGTGCGATATTGAAATTGTTGAATCGCCCTTTCGTCACCGAAATACCATTGTCTTGAACGAAGCCCGGCCAATTTTGAATGGTGATGTTCTGCAAATTCAAGGTCAGATTGTAAATGAAGTTATCATCTGGCCATTTTAGCCTTGTGCCTAGTCCTACATATCCTCCCAGAATCGACAACTTCTGATACAGATCGCTTTTAGGATCAGACCCGTATGCCGATTTATTATAGTTGAAACCAATCGTGAATGATTGCGGTTTTTTGCCGCCAAGCCATGGCTCAGTGAAGGAGGCGTTGTATGCCTGATAAAATCGACCATTTGTTTGCGCACGAACTGAGAATCTCTGACCATCGCCTTGTGGTAGCGGGCTCCATGCTTCTTTGTGCAGGATATTGCGCACTGAGAAGTTGCTAAACGTAACACCCAAGGTTCCAATCAATCCGCTGTATCCGCCGTATCCAGCTGATAATTCCAATTGATCGGAGGGTTTTTCTTCTACTGTATATTCTATATCAACTGTTCCCCTCTGAGGGTTGATTGGCGTATTTATTCCCAGTTTTTCGGGATCAAAATATCCAAGATTGATGATTTCTCTTTGCGAGCGAATGATGTCTGAGCGACTAAATTTCTGTCCTGGTTTTGTGTAAAGCTCGCGACGGATGACATGCTCATGCGTCCTGTCATTTCCTTTGATCACCACACGATCGATAGTGGCCTGTGGCCCTTCGAATAGCCTAAGTTCAATATCAATGGAGTCGCCAGCAACAGCTGTTTCGACCGGATCGACGTTGAAGAACAGGTAACCGTCATCCATATATAGTGAGCTGACATCTCTACTGTCTTGGCTGAATCGCAAACGTTTTTCGAGCAATTCACTATTGTAAATCTCTCCTTTGGTAATGCCCAATACTTGTGACAGTTCCGCTGTAGTGTGGATTGAATTTCCCTTCCAGGTGATATTTCTAAAGTAATATTTGGGACCTTCGCTCAGATTGATAAGGATATTGACATTCCTATTTGGACTCCTCCACATCGAATCGCTCAATAATCTAGCATCGCGATAGCCTATCGTGTTGTAATAATCTACTATCGCTAATTTGTCAGTTTCATAATCCTTGCGAATCAATTTAGAATTGCCAAATATCCGACCCTTGCGCTTAGTCTCCTTCATCAGTTTGCGCAGTTTCCTTGCCTTGACATTCTCGTTACCGACGAAAGTGATCGAATTGACCTTGATTTTATTGTGGCGATCTATCTCGAATAATAGGCGAACGCTGTTGTTCGTCGTCGAATCATTTAGTTCAGTCACTTTGACTTCAGCGTCGAGGTATCCTTTGTCTTGGTAAAATTTCTTGATTGCCGACTTAGCATTGACTTTCACGTCTTCGGTTACAATACCCCCTTTGAGGAGAAATCGGTCGACGGCCTTATTCAGATCTTCGTGTTGGCTTTTCTTTGCTCCATCAAAACTATAGCGGCTCAATCGCGGTTTTTCCTGCACAGCAATTTCAAGGAATACCAAATCGCCAGCTACGCGTTGTTGAAAAATCCGCACGTTGTTGAACAAGCGCAAATTCCATAGCGACTTGATTGCCTTTTGAGTTTTTTCGCCTGGGATTTTGATCTTTTCGCCTACTTTGAGGCCAGACACAAGCAGGATAGCATTTTCATCGCTAAACTTGGCACCTGTCACTTGGATTCCACCTATCTCGTATTCCTTTTCGTCTTTGTAATCGACGACCTGCTCATTGCCCGGCTGTGCTAGTACAACATTGAATGAGGCGGTGCAAAAGAAAAAGTAAAATGGGAGCAGGAGGGGAAGAACTGAGCGCATAAGGAGCTTGATGTTCGGAAATTGAAAACTAAGCGTCGACCCGACGACGCTACTATTGATGGGCAAAACGCCAGTTTCAGATCTCTTGTTGTGTAAAGTATTGTATTTCAATGTCGATCTTTTAATTAGCCACTTGTTCGGATGTCTTGCCAAATCTCCTTTCCCTTTGCTGAAAATTGAGAATCGCTTCGTAAAAATGTTGCTTTCCGAAGTCTGGCCAAAGAACCTCGGTAAAATACAACTCTGTATATGCAATTTGCCAAAGTAGGAAATTGCTGATTCTGTATTCTCCACTTGTACGAATAAGAAGCGCTGGATCAGGGATGGCATTGGTACTTAGATGCGTATCAATCACTGACTGATCAATACTCTCAGCCCGCAACTTGCCCGCTTCGATCTCCATCCCGATCGTTTGCACTGCCTGGAGTATATCCCAACGCGCGCTGTAGTTAAGCGCCAATATGAGCGTCATCCTGGTATTGTTGCGGGTACTGTAAATTCCTTCTTGCAATGCTTTTCTGCTTGCTTCGGGAAGCCCCTCAAGGTCGCCGATTGTCTGTAGTCGAATGTTGTTCTTCTGAAGCGTTTTGATCTCTGATTGTATCGATTTGACCAGCAGAGCCATCAAAGCATCGATTTCGAATCGGGGACGGTTCCAGTTTTCGGTAGAGAATGCATAAAGCGTAAGATAATCTATGCCCAGCTCCGCTGCAGCTTCAGTTACTTCTCTGACAGATTTCACACCATTCCTATGGCCAAAAACCCTTGGTTTGCCCTTCAATTTGGCCCAACGTCCATTTCCATCCATGATGATTGCCACATGACTTGGCAATTTACCTGGATCGATCTGTTCAGAAATTGGAATATTAGTAGACAAACTATACGTTTTGGCCCCAAAAGTAACAAAAATCGAGTACTATCTCTTTGGCCTATTTTGAGTATTTCTTTTTGAACAACTTTGTGGCTAGAAAGTAATGAAATCGGCACTTATGCAAATTAATTGTTACAATAACGCTAACTTTTGTACTAAATAGGCATTCTACAAGGCATCATGTGCCTATTCTATTGCGGATTGGTTATTTTTACGAATCGACTAAGGAAATTAAAGAAGAATCATGCTAGAAATAGTTTTAGGATTTGGTACCGCATTTTTGTTCACCTACTTGGCTATACCCTCGGTGATCAGGATAGCTGTATTGAAGAATTTGTTTGACGAACCGGGCGAACGAGGTTCCCACGAATCGAATATTCCCACCCTAGGAGGCGTTGCAATTTTTGCTGGCATCCTTTTTTCTATTGTACTCTGGACACCTGTTACCATATTTGGCGATATCCAATATATACTTAGTGCTGCGATCATCTTATTTCTCATAGGACTTAAGGACGACATCGAACCCATCGACCCAAAGAAGAAACTCATAGGTCAGATATTGGCCTCTACCATACTAGTGGTCAAATCCAATGTGATCATCACAAGCCTTTATGGCATCATGGGCATTTATGAATTGCCATATTGGTTCAGCGTTGTGTTCTCTATATTTACTATCATGGTGATCATCAATTCCTTCAATCTGATCGATGGTATCAATGGATTAGCTGGTAGCATAGGAGTATTGATATCTATTACCTTTGGCACATGGTTTTTTCTGGTAGGTCATATTGAACTAGCGATCATGGGATTTGCACTTGCAGGTTCATTGATGGCGTTTCTTAGATTCAATATTACACCAGCCAAAATATTCATGGGCGATACAGGCGCTTTGCTGATCGGAATGTGTACATCGATCATGGCGATAAAATTTATCGAACTCAACAGTGAAATCGGTATCAACGCATGGGCTTTCAAATCAGCGCCAGCAGTTGCTATAGGCATCCTGATTTTTCCATTGTTTGACACATTGAGGGTATTCTGCCTTAGGATTATCAAAGGGCGCTCTCCTATGTCTGCCGATCGTCAACATATACATCATTTGCTACTGGATTGTGGCTTGAGTCATATGCGTGCCACAAGTATACTGATCGCTGTCAATCTCTTATTCATTTTATTAGTCGTGCAATTACAGAATCTAGGCAGTTTCAATCTGTTGATGGTACTATTTGTGATAGCATTTGTCATGGTTTTCTTCCTCAAACGAGTTGCTACGGGCAAAATCGTTTTCAGTGCCTCCAATTTCAGGAAGCCGATTCTCTAGAGTTTTTGCTTCATTTTGACTTCAATTAATGCATTTCCAATACAGGTGATTACCTTTATTGGCAGCATGAATGCATATCTATTAGTTTTCTTGGGCGGCGGAATTGGAAGCGTGATGCGCTTTGCTTTGCAAAATGTATTTCGCCAAAGCGGTTTGGGATTTACTTTCCCAACATTTCTAGCCAATATTATTGCCTGCCTATTATTAGGCTATCTGACCATGTTGACTTCTAAAGGTCAAATGTCAGACATGCAGCGTTTTTTCCTCGGCACAGGCATTTGTGGTGGCTTTAGCACCTTTTCGACTTTGACGCAGGAGAACTGGCAACTGTTCCAAAATGGCTCTTGGACCTACTTGATATTCTATACTAGCATTACCCTGGTTGTAGGATTCATTGCATTCTTTACGGGGATGAAAATGGCTTAATCTACTGCCTTGCAGTAGATTATATTTTCACTGCGCCAATCTTCATTTCTACTCCTTCAAGTATTTCTACCGTTTCGCCAAGCACCGAATCGCTCAATTCAAGATTTGTCGCAAGGGTTTCTTCCTTGATATAATTGCCAAATAGCTGGACCGCAGGGCGAATTTCGGCAATATCCTGTAGCGTCACATTGATCTTGTCGGTCACATCGAAGTCGCTATTCTTGCGGATATTCTGAATTCTATTGACCAATTCTCTAGCAATGCCTTCAGCGATCAACTCAGGCGTAAGTGTAATATCTAAGGCTACAGTCAGTCTATCGTCATTGGCGACTAACCATCCAGGTAGATCTTCGGAGACAATCACAAGGTCCTCTTTGTCGAGGCTATATTGATTTCCGTTGACCGAAATGTCGAATTTGCCTAAAGATTCGAAAGCCTGAATCTGCTCTTGATCCATTTGATTGATAATCAGAACAGCCTCTTTCATATCCTTGCCCAAGCGTGCTCCCAAAGTCTTGAAATTGGCCTTTACTCCCTTGTGGATCAAGCCTGAAGTATCTTTGATGTACTCGAGTTGCTTGACATTGACTTCTGACAAGATCAGATCTTTGACCGCCTCAACTTGCTGCTGAAATCCATCGTCCAATACTGGAAGCATGATCTTGAGCAGCGGCTGTCTAACTCTTATTTTCTCTTTTTTGCGCAGCGATAGCACCAGTGATGATATGCGTTGGGCGTATTCCATGCGCTCCTCAAGCGCGGGATTGATCTGCGATTTATCTGCCTGAGGGAAATCAGTCAAATGAATTGATATCTGTGTTTCCTTGCCAGTCGATTGATTAAGATTGCGATACATCCAATCACTAAAGAATGGCGCAACCGGAGCTATGAGCTTGCTGATCGTGATCAGGCAATCATAAAGCGTCTGATATGCGGCAATCTTGTCGCCAGTGTATTCGCCTTTCCAAAATCGACGTCTGCAAAGTCGCACATACCAGTTGCTAAGGTGCTCATCCAGGAATTCCTGAATCCTACGTGTAGCGTTGGTTGGTTCGTACGCTGCGAAATCGTCGGAGACTGCTAATACCAAGCTGTTCAATTTGGACAATATCCACTGATCAATTTCAGGACGATCGGCCAGCGGAGTAGGCTCCTCTGAATACTTAAAGCTGTCAATATTGGCGTAAAGGGCAAAGAATGAATAGGTATTGTAAAATGTTCCGAAGAATTTGCGGCGCACTTCATCGATACCGTTGAGGTCAAATTTGAGATTGTCCCAAGGTTGGGCATTTGACAACATATACCAGCGAGTGGCATCGGCGCCATAAGTGGCCAAGGTGCTAAATGGATCAACAGCATTGCCCAGTCTCTTGGACATTTTGCGACCTTCTTTATCTAATACCAGACCATTTGACACAACTGTCTTATATGCTACTGAATCGTATGCCATCACAGCAATTGCGTGTAGCGTAAAAAACCAACCGCGGGTCTGATCAACTCCTTCAGCAATGAAATCTGCCGGAAAATTGCGGGCAAATGCCTCCTGATTCTCGAATGGGTAATGCCACTGGGCATAAGGCATCGCGCCTGAGTCAAACCAAACATCGATCAGGTCACTCTCTCGCTGCATCGGCTCGCCCTGGCTTGAAACCAGTGTGATCCTATCTGCAAATGGCTTATGAAGATCAAGAAGTGCTGCGTCAGTGGACTGATTTAGGCCAAGTACTTGATTGGCCATATCGATCTCATGAATCAGTTCATCGATAGAACCAATGCATTTTTCCTCCGAAGCGTCGGCATTGCGCCAAAGCGGCAATGGGATACCCCAAAAGCGAGAGCGAGACAAATTCCAATCCTGAAGATTCTCAAGCCATTTGCCAAATCGACCTTCCCCGGTCGAGGCTGGCTTCCACTGAATAGTCTTGTTCAACTCAATCATCCTTTCTTTGGCAGCTGTGGATCTGATGAACCAGCTATCGAGCGGATAGTATAGGACTGGTTTGTCGGTGCGCCAGCAATGCGGATAATTGTGCAGATATTTTTGTGTGTTGAATAGCTTGCCCTGCTCTTTGAGCATCACTACTATGTCGACATCAGGATTGACATATGCATCTCCTTCGTCGACATAGTCTTTGACATATCGGCCAGATAATTCGCCGACATTGTCTACAAATTTTCCTTGTTTATCAACCAGAGTTAGCGTGCCAATGCCATATTTGCGGGCAACTCGCATGTCATCAGCTCCAAATGAAGGAGCGATATGCACGATACCTGTCCCGTCTTCCGTCGATACAAAATCGCCTATCAGCACTTCAAATGCTTTGCCGTCGGTCGGCTGAACAAAAGGCATCAACTGCTCGTACTGCAGGCCTTCCAATTCGTAGCCTTTATACTCGGCAGTGATTTGGACTGGAATGACCTTGTCTTCAGGATTCCAAGTTGCAGGATCAGTTTCAAATTGCTCTATTTTGAACCAATTGTTGATCCGATCGGTAGCCAGGATCAAGATGACTGGCTCCTTTGTATAAGGATTAAAAGTCCTCAAGCGCGAATAGTTAATATCCGGTCCTACTGCTAGCGCTGTGTTAGATGGCAGAGTCCAAGGCGTAGTTGTCCATGCCATGAAATATAGTTCACCATCGCCAGCTTCCACTCCTTCGTAAAATCTTGATGAGCGCTCATTTCTTTCAATCTTGAACTGAGCAACTGCCGATACATCCCTTACTTCGCGATAACAGCCTGGTTGATTGAGTTCGTGCGTACTGAGACCAGTTCCTGCTGCAGGCGAATATGGCTGAATCGTGTAACCTTTATACATAAGTCCTTTGTCGTAAAGCAACTTCAATAGGTACCAAACTGATTCGATATAGTTGTTTTCGAATGTGATATAGGGATGCTCCAGATCGACCCAGTAGCCCATCAATCTGGTGATCTCGTCCCAGCGATCTTTGTACTGCATCACTGCCTCGCGGCATTTGAGGTTGTACTCTTCGACCGATATTTTCTTCCCAATATCTTCTTTGGTGATTCCCAATGCCTTCTCGACACTTAGTTCGATCGGTAATCCGTGCGTATCCCAGCCACCTTTTCGCTCGACTCTTTTGCCTTGCATGGTCTGAAATCGACAGAAAATATCTTTTACAGCACGAGCCATCACGTGGTGAATGCCGGGCATACCATTGGCACTGGGAGGTCCTTCGTAGAATACAAAAGCATTCTCGGCAGGGCGTTGATCGATACTTTTCTGAAAAATCTTTTCTTTTTCCCAAAAGGACAAGATTTCCTGATCGATCTGTGGCAGGTTTAGTTCGCTGTATTGAGGATATTTCATACTTAGTTTCAAAAGATGTGCAAAGGTAAGAAAAAGCAGAAGTCCAATCAGAATGGAAGTCTATGAACCCAGCAATGTTGCTTTAGTTTATAAAATGACTCCTAAATAGGATTTTATGCTCCTTGACTTCTGTCGCAAATGCAAAATAAAGCACGCCGTATATGCTTGATAGCGGCCTTTGTTCAAGGTAAAATATTTGGGCAATCGACGTCAAATTCCCTTAATTTAGATACTGACTCCCCTAGCTTCTCCATCACAAAAATCAACAGTCATGTATATAGTTCGTGAAATATTTCATTTGCAATTTGGCAAGTACAAAGAAGCAAAAGCATTGCTCGATGAGGGCATTCAGACTGGTATCTTCAAAATGACTCCTGGAAGCAGAGTATTGACAGATTTTACCGGAAAAGGCTACCGCTTGGTGCTTGAAATGCCATTTCCCTCACTGGCCTCCTTTGAACAATCGCTGCAGCAGGAAATGTCGGAGACAGGGTGGCAAGAATGGTATGGAAAATTCAAAGTCCTTGTGCTTAGTTCTGAGCGGGAAATAATGAAACTGATGAAGAGCTTGTAGTAGATTCAGCAGTGAGACCTATTGATATCAGCAGACCATAGATTATCCTTTATCTTTGGCCAGCAATGATATCAATATGAGCGACAATAAGAGAACAGAAATAGGTACCCTTGGAGAATTTGGACTTA
>JBDSUZ010000026.1:0-3601 GCA_039927395.1 Saprospiraceae bacterium
CAAGAATTTCGCCGCAGGCGTAGATCTGCGATTTAATCTCAACTCCAAACGCCGGGTAAGCGATGTGGCAGCAGGTGGTGTCTACTTCTCATCAGACAAGGTAGGACCATACTCATTTTCTAATACAACCATTGGATTGTCAGGTGCCTATCACAAGATCCTGGACCCAAAAAACAATACAGTCCTCTCAGGTGGCTTCAATTTCGCCATTTCCCAACGCAATCTCAATTACGAACAGATCACCTTTGAAGATCAGTTCAATGGTATTGATGGTTATGTATTCCCAACAAATGAGGACCTTCCTGTCAATAATTTCGTATACGGTGATTTGGGTGTAGGTGTTCACATTTCCAGTTCACCAAAAAAGGCAAATGGATTCTTTCTTGGTGCCTCATTGCTGCATGTCAATCGTCCCGAATTATCATTCTATAAGAGAGATGATGATCCCGCACAACAAGAAAATCTGAGCGCGAAAATGTACACCAGGTTCAATATAAGTGGTGGCGCAAGATTCTATTTGTCGGAGGACCTTCAATTGATTCCAAGGGCTATGTTAGCCTTTCAGGGGCCGCATATTTATGGCAATATAGGAACGACAGCACGTATCGAAGTTCCAGCCTTCAACAACAATGCTCTTCATCTGGGAATTAATCTATTGCCGGCATTTGGTGAAGAGAGATCCTTTACTTTGGAGGCGATTGGTGCCCAGATAGGATTTGAAGTGCAGCATATGGTGATCGGACTGAGCTATGATCATAGCCTTACCGACATAATTGACTACAGGACTGCGCAGGGAGCATTTGAAATTTCGATTTCCTATTTCGGAAATTATGAAAATGACAATGACAATTTTTGTCCTGTATTCTGACCCCTCAATTCTCCTAGTTTAGTTGAACGTAACCTTCGATTTCCAGACCATAGCCTTCCAGGCCGATCCTGCGTTTTGGCTGGCGTGATATCAGTTTGAGTTTTGATATGCCCAGATCACGAAGGATTTGTGCCCCAATTCCAAAATCGCGTTGATCCGAAGGATTATAGGTTGGCTGATCATGCGGATGACCTATTTCGCTTAAGCGGGTCAAGATTGAGCGGTCTTTCTCACTATTTCGCATAAAAAGCAACACTCCTTTGCCCTCTTTTTGCAAATATTCAAGCGTGCGATTGATTTGATTGCCGTAATCCTGCAGAATTAGTCCAAGTACATCGCCAGTTTCGAGGGTAGAGTGCACTCTTACAGTAACCGTTTCGTCTGCTTCCCACGATCCGATCTGCACAGCCATGTGGATATCCCCTGAGGTCACCTGTGTGTAAGCTGATATTGTCAAGGGTCCAAAGCGAGAGTCGATATGAACAGTATTTTCCTTACGAATAAGTGATTCAGTTTGCATTCTGTATGCCACCAGATCCTTGATGCTGATCAGTTTGAGATCAAATCTCTTGGCGATCGCCAGCAATTCAGGAAGCCTGGCCATGGTGCCATCTTCGTTCAAAATTTCAACCAATACTCCGGCTGGATAGAACCCCGCCAATCGTGCAAGATCGATGCTCGCTTCTGTATGGCCTGTGCGGCGCAATACTCCACCGGCTTTTGCACGTAGCGGAAATATATGCCCAGGCTTTGCAAAATCACTTGCTTTGACATCTGGTTCGATCAAGGCGCGGATACCTGTAGCTCTGTCATAGGCAGAAATGCCAGTTGAGCAACCCCTCCCGATCAAATCGATGGATACCGTAAAGGCAGTTTCATGATGAGAAGTGTTGTCGGGCACCATCATATGCAGTCCGAGTTCGTCGGCACGATCTTCGTTGATTGGAGCACAAATAAGTCCCCGGCCGTGTGTTGCCATGAAATTGATAATCTCAGGGCTGACACATTCAGCAGCACAGATAAAATCGCCTTCATTCTCGCGATCTTCATCATCAACCACTATGATGACCTGTCCTGATTTGATGGCTAGAATCGCGGACTCTATAGTGTCCAATTGTATATCGTCAATGGTTGTTTCCATTTCTTCAATTTGAGGGGTACTTGCTACTTGCACGACAATGGTATTTGAAAAGTCATTTAAGTTATAAGGCAAAGCTCTGTTTGCATCAATTGGTACACAAAATGCTTCAAAAAGTTCATTCTCGCACCCGATTTGAATATCATTAATAAGTCAACGCTATTTCTTTGCCGTATCGGAGGATTTGATTAGGTCCTCCAATGCTTCCAATACTTTAGTAGCAATCACGAGATTGCTATAGTTTTTGCGGGCAAATGCTTGTGCAGCTGAACTCATTGCAATTGCTTTTGCATGGTCATTCTTTATGCTATCGACTGCTCTCAAATAATCTTCTTTTGCATTTGCAATCAAAATTTCTGAATCAGGCTTGGCATCAATTCCTTCGGCGCCAATAGTGCTGGAAATCACTATTCGACCAAGGGCCAGCGCTTCGAGGATCTTGACCCTCATGCCACTTCCTGAGAACAATGGCACAACAAGCAGCTGGTGTTGAAGCATAAAATCAATTGCAGATTCGACCTCACCATGAATTATGACTTGAGGTACTTGCAAATCACGGTAATATGGCGGAATATTTCTGCCGGCTATATGAAATGTCAGATTTGGATAATTAGCGCTCAAATCAGGCCATATTTCCTTCAAAAACCAGTCTAAACCTTCTTGATTAGGTATCCAGTCAAGCGAGCCAATGAAGGCAATACTTAAGTGTTTGGTAAAATCTGGTACTTTCTCAGGATAATTTGCCATTTCCAACCCAATTGGTACCACCATTGAACTCCCTGTAAATCCCAGTCCTTTGAAAACACTCAGATCGCGATCACTCATGGCCAGTAACAAGTCATACTGATTGAGCTGAGCAATTTCATAATTCTTAAGCTTTCTGCTTAGGTGAAGAATGTATTTTGATTTCAGGAAGCTTGCATTTTGCTTACCTACGCGCTCCCATATTTCATACTCGACATTGTGCGATCTCTGGACAACTATTGCTTTAGAATTGGCCCGAATAATGGGAATATATGGCGCCATATAGAGCGATTCCAGCAGAATAATATCATAGGAATTTGCTGTAAGCAGTTCAATTAATTTCGCCTCAAATGTCGGAGAAATGAATCTTGAGATATGAAAAGAGTCTTTCGAAAAGAGATTGCTTAAAGCATCTTTGAGGCGAATTCTATTGTCAAGATCTACAACTTCAAGTTGCTTGTAATATGACAATTGGTCTTTAATTGCCTCAATATTGACATGGTGCTTAACTGTATTCATCGACAGTAGACTGATCTCTGCACCTAATCTACTCAATGCTTTGGCCATGTAAGTGACAGCGATAGCTTCGCCATCTTTGAGGGGAAAAGGAAATTTCTTACACAATTGCAAAATCCGCATAGTACTCTTTTGAAGAGGCAAAAGCTTGCTGAGGGGCAATCCATGCTTCTGAGTCGGCAAAGGTAATCATTAGAGTTTGTCTCTGATTTGCCACCGGCCGCTTTGGTTGCTTCTATTGGAAATGTTCTTGTCTAATCTTTTCAATTTGGCGCCGATGGCGCAATATGTGTACGATCGCGTGTTCGGTGATTTGCTCTATATCGTACAACTGT
>JBDSUZ010000027.1:0-20855 GCA_039927395.1 Saprospiraceae bacterium
TCGTCTGTATAGAAGTTGGAATGTTAAGTATTGGCTTAGCAATCAGGAATTTAGGGAATGGACTACTCAAGATTCGGCGCTCGTAAAGCCGATCTGGCAAGAAGGCAAACTGACCCTTTATCAATTCACTGGAGCTCAATAAGATTGGTAGCTTGGCTTATTTATAACCCTTTAAGGTTATATTTGATAATTATAACCTATTTTGGTTATATATTGTGAATATAAACTAATTTAGTTATATTTGACATATGCCATTGTTATACAAAGTGCCTGAAGATGAGATGATGAGAAGCTATTATGCGATATTAACAGCAGATATAGTCTCATCGCGCAACCTGCAAGACAAATCCTTGTGGCTACTTCCATTCAAGAGTTTTCTCGTTGAGGCCCAAAAAAGGTATGGTTACTATCAAAATGACTGGTCATTTTACCGGGGCGATGGTTTCCAGATCTCAATGAATCCACTATATGCCTTTGAGTTCAGTATCGTACTGAGGAGCTTCCTCAAATCTCTTCCCATATTTAATGCCCATGAGATGGATATACGGATTTCAGTGGGATTGGGGGTGCAGACTTATCAAGCCAATGTCGTCGCCGAATCCGATGGACCAGCTTACCAATATTCGGGCAAATTATTGGACAAAATGGCTAATTTGGGTTGGAATCTTGCGCTCAGTAGCCCTTGGCCTGATCTTAACGAAGAAATGAAAGTCGTACTCAAGCTACTTGACCTGCTCACCAAACATTGGACCATAGTGCAAGCCAGGACCGTCCACGATTCACTCTATCGGCCAGGTACTCAACAAGAGCTAGCCAAAAAATGGAAGATCACCCAACCTGCTGTCCAAAAGCGAATTCAAAGAGCCAATATAGATGCGATCAAGATGGTAGATGAAAGATATAGGACCCTAGTATCAAAGTATATTTATGATTGAACTATTCATCCGGCTGATTCTTGCACATTTATTGGCAGATTTCTTCCTTCAACCGAGTGCTTGGGTCGAAGACAGGGCGAAGAATTCATACCGCTCTCCAAGTCTATATTTGCATATTGGCATTCATTTTGCCTTGAGCTGCATTTTGGTCTGGCGTTGGGATTTCATTCCTTATGCCTTATTGTTGGCGGCTATCCATGGATTGATTGATGTATTGAAGACTTTTGGACAAAAAAACTACCCTATCTGGGCATTTTACCTCGATCAAATCCTACACGTGATAAGTATTGGATTTGTGTACCTACTCTACACAGAGCAATTGGCAAATATCATGCAGTTTGCTGGCAATATTTCTCTCATCAAACTCACCGCCTACCTATTTGTCACCTTCCCGGCATCAATTCTGATACGTATCAGCATCGGACATTGGTCACCAAGTACCGAGCCAGATGATTCGATAAGCTTGAAAGGTTTGTTTTACGCTGGTACTTGGATTGGAGTTCTAGAGCGAGTGCTTGTGCTGACATTCATTCTCAATAATCAGTGGTCTGCTATTGGATTTCTGATCGCTGCGAAATCTGTATTCAGATTTGGTGACCTCAAAGAGCTTAGAGAATTTCATCTCACCGAGTACATACTCATCGGAACCCTACTGAGCTTTGGTCTAGCGATATTTACTGGGTTATTGGTCCTGTATTGTATGAAAATGGGCATTTGAAGCTATTAACCAGCTTTTTCTGCCAATAACATCCATCGGCTTTCTCGTGCTTCGATATTCTTGCTGATTTCACTTAGTTGCTTTGACAATTTCAGAATTTGATCAGCCTGCAAATCCGCCGCGTTGAACTTCTCCGAAATTTCTAATTTCTGCTCTTCATATTTCTTTATCTCGCGCTCAAGCTTTTGAAGTTCCTTCCGCTCTTCATATGAGAGGGCCTCTGCTTTTTCAACAGGCGCCAGAATTTGCTGTTTTTCAGCTACGGATGCTTTCTTTGGAGATGATGTTTCGCGTAGATTTTCGCGATATTCTGAATAATTGCCTGGGAAATCACTGACCTTGCCAGCACCTTCGAATACGAAAATATGCTCTACCAATCTGTCCATGAAATAACGGTCATGCGATACAATCAGCAAGATGCCGGGATAAGAGTCAAGATAATCTTCAAGGACATTGAGCGTGAGGATATCCAAATCATTGGTGGGCTCATCGAGTATGAGAAAATTGGGATTTCGCATGAGTACTGTCAACAGATATAACCTGCGACGTTCTCCCCCACTCAATTGCGATACATACACTTGCTGCTGCGATCTACTGAATAAGAATCTTTCCAATAATCCAGCGGCGGTGATATGTTGCCCTTTTTCCAGTGGAATTACCTCCGCAATCGACGTAATCACGTCGATGACTCTTTTATCTGTGGGCAACTCCATGCCTGATTGGTTGTAGTATCCCAATTGTAAGGTTTCGCCCTGAATGACTTTGCCCGTATCAGATTGGATCTGCCCAGCTAGGATTCCAAGCAAGGTACTTTTGCCAGTACCATTGGGCCCTACTATCCCGACACGGTCCTTGCGCTTGAATTTGTATGAAAAATCGGTGACAAGCTTTAAATCGCCATAACTTTTAGAAACATGGTGGGCTTCCAGAATTTTTGATCCGAGGCGTTCGGCTTTCAGATCAATCTGCATGGTGTCACGATCCTTTCTGACCGTTGTCTTGTCTTGCAATTCATAGAAGTCGTCGACTCTTGATTTGGCCTTGGTTCCCCGAGCTTTTGGCTGCCTGCGCATCCATTCGAGTTCACGGCGCATGATATTGCGGTTACGATCAAGAGTAGAAGCCTCGTTTTCCTGACGCAGTGCCTTTTTCTCAAGGTAATCTCCATAATTACCTGTGTACTTTACCATTTGCCCGCGGTCAAGCTCATAGATAGTATTGCACACGGCATCAAGGAAATACCGATCATGTGTTACTGTAAATAGGGTAATGCCTGGTTGTTGCAAATATTTTTCCAACCATTCGATCATCTCAAGATCCAAGTGATTGGTAGGCTCATCAAGAATCAAGAAATCTGGTTCTTCGATCAATACTCTAGCCAAAGCCACTCGTTTTTTCTGTCCACCAGACAGTAGGGATACTTGTTTGTCTGCAAATGGAATCTTCAAATGTGCCAGGATCTCTTCAATTCTGGCTTCCTGATCCCAGGCTTTGCAATCGTCCATCTCATGCATAGCCTTCTCCAATAACTCGGGCTGTTCAGGGTGGAGCTTGGCTTTTTCGTATGCTTTGACAGCCCTCATTTGAGGACTATTGGACTCGAGGATGGCGTCAAATATCGAATGATTCTCTATGAATTGGGGCTCTTGCTGCAGAAATGCGATGCGAACGGATTTGTTAATCAGCACTTTGCCGCGTTCGCCTTCGCCTCCTTCGAGGCCAGCAAGCACTCGCAGTAGTGTTGTCTTACCTGAACCATTTTTGGCAACCAAAGCGACTCTCTCGCCTTGATTGATATACATATTCAAATCACGAAAAAGCACTTTTTCACCGTAAGTCTTGCTTAGATCCTCTATTGTCAAGTAATTCATATTGCCACAAACTTACAGATAAGCTCCTGTTTTTCTCAATATTCTAATGGACTTTGACTCGACTTGTAGTTTAGAGGCTTAGTCAAGGCCAAGTAATTCAGTTAGCCTGGCAAATACCATTTGCCCGAAGGGCGCCAAAATGAAAATGTACCAGAAATAGATCTTTAGGAGATGTCCTGAAATGATCCAAAAAAAGGGGTGCCAAAATAAATGACACCCCTTGATCCCGAAAATGGAAATTTCTATTAATGATTCATCAACATATCACGCATCACCTGCAAAGATTCTTCGAGGTAAACATCCTTTTTGATAGACTCAACCCAACTGTCATTGCGCGCAATGCGGCTGGAATCCATCTGGATATAAACCATGTCCTGTGGCAGATTGACCGTCTTCATGTTAGAATTTTCTTTAAACAGATTCTTATACAATTCAGTATCAGCCTTCCTCTTGCGGATCATCTCTTCAAACTTGATCTGGTTGAGTGAAACCGACTTTTCATCAGATTGAGTTTTCAAGCGCTTGGCATTATCATCAATCTGTCTGAACACTTCATTGTTTTTGACCCTCTGAGCACTTGAAGATTTCAGTGAACTCATATTGGGAATCTTATACACGGATTGGCTAAAAGGCACTGGACTGATTTCCGTCCATTGCATGGCGTGATCATATTCCTTTTCACCGGATTTCATGTATTGATAGTTGTCTGGCAACACGATATCGGGAACGACACCTCTCATTTGAGTAGATCCGCCATTGACGCGATAAAATTTCTGTGTGGTAACTTTAATTTCTCCCAGTGGCTTCAACTCATCTTGCCCTCTCACTGCTTTGTCCAACTCTAAAAAGCGCTGAACCGATCCTTTGCCGAAAGTCGATTTGCTTCCTATGATCACGCCGCGACCGTAGTCCTGAATTGCTGCTGCTAGAATTTCCGATGCTGATGCCGAGAATTCATTGACAAGCACGATCAGTGGACCGTTATATTGGACATTGGGATCATCATCTGACAAAACCATTGGCTGCAAGTCGCGACTCTTAACCTGTACGATCGGGCCTTTCTCTATGAAAAAGCCTGACATATCGACCACATCGCGCAAGGATCCACCTCCATTGTTGCGCAAGTCAAGTATGATTCCGCCAACATGTTGAGACTTCAGTTTTTCGATTTCTTTGGCTACATCTACTGAGCAGCTATTGCCTTTATCGCTTTCAAAGTCAGCATAAAATTTTTGCAACTTGATATAACCTACATTTTCAATCACCCCTGGATAATTGAGGATGATAGAGCGAGCATACCCTTCATCGATGACTACTTCATCGCGCTCGATCGTGACCTCCTTAGTCACACCGTTAGGCTTCTTTACTGTTAGGATTACGATAGTACCTTTCTTGCCGCGTATCTTCTGTACGACGTCATCAAGGCGCATACCTCTGATGTCTAGTGGTTCTCCAGTTGACTGTTGCACTTTGTATATCAAGTCATTGGCCTCCAGCTCTTTTTGCTTCCATGCTGGACCACCTGGAACGATGGCAGACACTTTAGTGTATTCGCCATCAATCTGTAGCGTAGCTCCTATGCCCTCCAAGCGACCTGACATAGTGATGTCGAAGTCCTGTTTATCCTTGGGGCTGAAGTAATTGGAGTGAGGGTCAAACAGAGAGGTCAAGGAATTAAGGTAATCGCTGAATCTATCTGCACGACGTACTTTAGCTAGATTCTTGAATGTGTCGTCGTATGATTTTTTTACCTTTTCTCTTGCGTCTTTTTCGAGTTCAACTTTGGTCTTTTTAGCTCCATCCTTGCTCTTGGCTTGATCATCCATGAGATCTGACAATTGAATGAGCACTTCATATTTCAGTATTTTTCTCCAGTTTTCCTCTAGTTCAGCGTCATTCTTTGGAAAAGGCATTGTTTTGGAATCGGTATCCAAGCTTTCATTGACTGTAAAATCAAATGGCTTGCTCAGGATTTCGGGATACCAGAGCTTGCTCTTTTCTATACCCTTTTCAGTTATGATCATTGATTCATCAAAGAATTCAAATGTCCCAGCTACCATTTCATTATCAAGTTTTGTTTGGTAGACGTTTAGTTTTGCCATGTCCTCGGCAGTCAAGAATCTCCTGCCTCCGTCCAAATAGTTTACATAATCTGTAAACATTTGCTTGGACAAGTCATCATTGACCTCTCTCGGTTGGAAATGCTGCTGTTGAAGAAATGTGAGCACAACCTTTGTGATTAGTGCTTCTTTGTTGTCGGTTTGTCCCCAAGGATAGCTTGCGCTGAAAAAGAATATGATCAGTCCGACTAGGATGACCAATGAACCCTTCATTTTCATAAAACCCATATTATGCTGCAATTATAATTCTGCAAATGTATTCAATATGTCAGTCATCGAGCGGACGGACATTCCTATAAACGTAAAATTGCGCACTTAAGATCAAACAGAGCTTCAATTTTGCAAAATAATCGACTAAGCCCAAGTGCAGCAGGATCAAAAGTCGAAAAAAAGTCAGTCTGTTAAGATATCCTCAAATTCAGTTTAGAGCCTTAAATTTTAACATTATGATTAATGCTAATACCTATACGATTGATTATCATATATATGAATTTAACATATTCACAATTGAAAGGTTCGATTTCAATGCAGGACGATTGTCCTAAAGCAAATACCTCTTGGCAACAATTGCTATATTAGCAGCTGTCCAGGCCTCGTCAATCACATTTTGCTCGGCCCCAACTGGAATCATATGAAACAAAGTACGACACTCGGGATTGGAATAGCTACATACTCCATTTTGTTGCTCCTATCGGTAATCTATTTTAAGGAGCGGACCATCATCCTCGATACTGCCTTTTACCTCTTTCACATCCTCCAAGACAATTCATTCACGATCAGCGATCGATTCGGATCAGTCTTTACGCAGATTTTTCCATTCATGGGTGCAAAACTGGGAGCTTCGTTGACAGCCATTACGATGGTATATTCTAATAGTTTCATCATATTCTACACAGCTGCATTTCTGATCACTTGGTTTGGATTGAAAAACTACAAAATCGCGATTGTGATATTGCTTTACAATACGTTGATCACGATGCATTCCTTCTTTTGGGTAAATAGCGAAGGTATTCAGGGCATTGTCTTTGCGCTCGTATATCTGGCATACGTCGAAAACCAAATCAATGCAGAACGAGTCTCTAAGAGGTTCTATTGGCTGTCAATCCTAGCGATTCCGACGATCGTGTATTTCTATCCTCTGATGCCATTTACGTATTTCTTTGGCTTGTTTTTTCTCCTGATACAGTATCCACAGAAAGGAAGGAAATTGATTTGGGGCGCAGCCGCGGGATTCATTGTGATCTATCTGGTCAAAGTGCTTTTTTTCAGGTCATCTTACGACAATACTGCTATGGGCAGGCTTGACAATTTCATCAAATTGTTTCCAAATTACTTCAGCACAAAATCCAATCGTGAGTTTTGGACCTGGATGATCCGAGATTACACTATCGTTTTGATTTCTTTAGTAGCAGTGATTGTGTTTTACTTGAGGAAGAAGGCATATCTGAAACTCAGCTATTTTGCTGCTTGCTTCTTTGGCTTCATGTTGCTGATCAATGTGACAAATGCCGGTGGGGCCGATCAGTTTTATCTCGAACCCCAATATTCAATTCTGACCGTATTTCTTGCATTCCCGCTAGTGTATGATCTATTTCCGACTATAAGTTACCGGTCAAAAAACGTCATCTTGACAGTAGTTGTTCTCTGCTGCTTCTATCGAATATTTGCCATAGGCGGATATTATCAAAATCGCTTGGATTGGTATCGGACGACTATGCAGACAAGTCATGCTAAATTGATATTGCAAGAATCGGAAATTCCCATGGGACTCATCAAAATGGCATGGGCTTCTTCCTTCGAGTTTTGGCTGCTCTCGACGATTGAGCAAAATTCAACGCGATCAATCATCGTGGAAAATGTGCCTGAGGAATTTAATTGGGCCAATGGCAGTCCAAAGGTATTCATCAGCAAATGGGGACCATTTGAGTATGATTCGCTCAATCCAAAATACTTTGTATTCTCTGATACTAGCAGCCTATACATCAGGAAATAGCGGCAATTAACTTTGAAAACTTCTAAGAAAAAATGCCCTGCTCAAAACTATGAACAGGGCATTTTCTATTTCAATTAATTCTTTGTCCTATTGATTTGGCAATAGAGCTGCTTCTTCTTGAACAGGTGCTTGAATTTGTTGAGTTTGCTTGATAGGCTCCACTGAAGTATGACCTGCATTAAATCGCTTTCCAAGGATCGGAGCGATTGCAAGTCCAATCAGGCAAGTCAATTTGATCAGGATGTTCATAGACGGTCCTGAAGTGTCTTTGAAAGGATCGCCAACTGTATCGCCAGTAACTGCTGCTTTGTGAGCATCAGAACCTTTGTATTCCATTTTGCCATTGATCTCAACACCTTTTTCAAATGCTTTCTTGGCATTGTCCCATGCACCACCGGCATTTGATTGGAAAATAGCCCAGAGCACACCTGAAACGGTCACACCAGCCATATATCCACCTAATGCTTCAGGTCCCATGATGAAACCCACCAAAAGTGGAGTGATGATGGTGATTGCACCTGGCAACATCATCTCGCGAATTGCTGCACGAGTAGAAATATCGACACAACGGCTATAGTCAGGTGTACCTGTGCCATCCATGATGCCAGGAATCTCTCTGAATTGACGGCGAACTTCCTGTACCATATCCATCGCTGCACGACCAACGGAACTCATAGCGAGTGCAGAGAACACAACTGGAATCATACCACCGATAAATAAGGCGGCAAGAACTTTTGCGTCAAATATGTTGATACCATTGATACCTGTGAAGGTCACATAGGCAGCAAATAAAGCCAAGGCGGTCAATGCTGCAGAAGCGATTGCAAATCCTTTACCAATGGCGGCTGTAGTATTTCCTACTGTATCTAAAATGTCTGTCCTTGAACGAACTTCTTTTGGAAGTTCACTCATTTCAGCGATCCCACCAGCATTGTCAGCAATCGGGCCGAAAGCGTCAATTGCAAGTTGCATAGCTGTAGTAGCCATCATTGCTGAAGCGGCAATACCTACTCCGTAAAATCCTGCAAACGAATATGCTCCCCAAATTGCCAATGCAAATAAGATGATGGGAATACAAGTAGACATCATACCTACTGATAGACCGGCGATGATGTTTGTCGCTGCACCCGTAGATGATTGACGAACGATATCCATTACCGGTTTTTTGTCCATAGCAGTATAATATTCAGTAATCATCGATATAGCAGCCCCTACGCCTAGACCGACAAGGACAGCATAAAATACATTGAGTGAGGTAGTTTGAATGATGGAGTATTCGCCATCGGCAAATACTTTCATGCTCATAGTAGCAGGTAGCATCCATTGAATGACAAAATAAGCTGCTATACCTGTAAGTATTATCGAGGCCCAGTTACCTCTGTTCAAGGCAGCCTGTACTGAGCTGGCGTCTGCTTCAACCTTAGGATTGATGCGAACAAGATTCATACCTACCATTGAGAATATGATACCAAGTCCTGCGATCAAAACAGGCAAGAGGATGGGGCCTAAGCCGCCGAATTGGTCGTTCATCACACCACCGTTCTGTTCGATGATATAATTACCTAGAACCATGGATGCAAGTACTGTGGCTACATAAGAGCCAAATAAATCCGCTCCCATACCAGCAACATCACCTACATTATCTCCTACGTTATCAGCGATAGTCGCAGGGTTACGAGGATCATCTTCAGGAATACCTGCTTCAACTTTTCCTACCAAGTCAGCTCCTACGTCGGCAGCTTTAGTGTATATACCTCCACCAACACGGGCAAATAAGGCAATACTCTCAGCTCCTAGAGAGAAACCAGCTAAAGTTTCAAGTATCATCGACATTTTAGCAGTGCTTTCCCAAACACCTCCTGAAAGCCAATAAAATAAGAATGCAAGTAGAACTGAAAGTCCAAATACTGCAAGGCCGGCAACTCCTAATCCCATGACGGAACCTCCGCGGAAAGAGACTTTAAGTGCGTTGGCCAAGCTCGTTCTTGCTGCTTGTGTTGTGCGCACATTCGCTTTAGTAGCGATGCGCATTCCTATATTTCCAGCTATTGCTGAGAATGCTGCTCCAATGACGAACGCAACAACAATAAACCAGTGTGTCTCTTCAACTTGTGAAGCCAAGAAGCCCAAAAGAGCTCCAGCGATGACCACAAACACTGCCAATACTCTATATTCAGCATTGAGAAAGGCCATAGCTCCATCATATATATGCGTGGCGATGCCTCTCATTTTTGCGTCACCTGCATCCTGTTTGGTAACCCATCTGGATAGTATGAACATGTAGATCAAGCCAAAAACACCAAAGAGGGGTAATAAGTACAATAAATTAGCCATAAAATGCCTTTATGTGAGGAATGAAAATCGGTGAAAAAAGCCCGAAAAATCGGGCTCTGATATTTTTCGACGCGCAAAAGTAGGTCTTTTTTCATGATTTACAAATTGAGGTAGGCTCAAATGATTGCGTAGTGCCCATTACACTAGGGCTTTACTTAGTTCCAGTAGCTTATCAAGAAAAACCAATACTTTTGCCCTTATGGTTCGATTTTGGGGAATGAGGCTCTTTTTCTATTTGTCCTTGCTGGGTCTCTTGCATTCCTGTGCGAGTGTTTCGCGACCTACAGGTGGCGTCAAAGACAAGACTCCTCCCATACTGGACACAATCAAGTCCAGTCCGCTCAATCAAACTAATTTTACAAAAAAGGATATAGAGCTAAACTTTGATGAGTATATCACCCTACAGGATCTTTTCAAAAATCTCTTGATATCACCCCCACTGGATCCGACACCCGAAATCAAAGTCAGGGGAAAATCGCTCATCATTCATTTTCATGATGAGGATACCTTAGCTGCCAATACAACTTATCAAATCCAATTTGGCAACGCCATAAAGGATTTGAATGAAGGAAACCCATACCCTAACTTCACTTATATCTTCTCTACAGGCGAAGCATTGGACTCCTTGACTTTTGTATGCACTGCCATAGATGCTGTAAGCAACCAACCGCTAGGTAAGATTCTAATAGCCCTGTATACCGACAATCGCGATTCGACCCCGATTGCGCATAAACCCAATTACGCAGGCAAGACAAATGATGCAGGCACAGTGACCTTGAAATACCTCAAGGAAGGAGTTTACTATGTATTCGCATGGAAAGACGACAACAATGACTTTCTATACCAGCCTGAGACTGAATCATTTGGATTCATCAAGGACTCTTTGGTGTTAAAAGCGGGCGTGGCCAAATCTGCTAATGTCCGCATTTCACTAAAAGACAAAAGACTGATTCCGCCAGAGATTGATACAATCATAACGGGCAAAATTGTATTGAGTTTCAATAAAGTACCTGAAGATTTTGAGTGGAAAATAGAGCCAGATGAACCTGCAACTTATAGCTGGATAGAAAAAGACAAGATCAACATACTTCATCAGAGCCCAGATTCCCTAGGCCGAATACTTTATCTGAGTGCTCCTGATTTCAAGGACACAATATCGATTACAAGTCGTGCAGGACGCTTGTTCAAGGAAAAAATAAAAGTGACAAGCTCACCTAAGCATGAAAGCCCAATCCCTGATCCAAATTGGAATATATATTTTACATTGCCAATAAAGACTATTGATAGCAGCAAAGTTCAATTGGTACAAGGAGCAAGCCGCAAACCAGCAACATTTGCCATCAAGCTGGATTCCATGCAGAGGTATCTGGGTATTGACAGCAAATGGGTACCTGACAGCGCATATCAGATTACTTTTTTGCCAGGAGCGATTACTGATTGGTACGGCAATAATAATGACAGTATTATCGTGCCTTTCAGAGTAACAGATGCCGCACTTTACGGCAACATTATCTTGTCTATAGAGGGACTCGACAGCTCTAAGTCTGTGATCGTGCAATTGAAATTAAAGGACCAGATTGTTCGCGAATTGAAATGGGACGCTGGTAGGAAAGATTCAATTATCTTGAAGAATATTCTTCCTGAGACCTATGAAATATGGGTCATCTATGATGAAAATGGAAATGGCCGCTGGGATCCAGTATCCTATTCCAACAGAAAACATCCAGAACAAATTTATCGCAAAATGCTGGAACCTCTCCGAGCAAATTGGGATTTGGAAGTACATATTACCCCTGAAATCAGTCCAAGCAATTATGATTTTATCCGCAACTAATATGTTCAAGCAATACGGCAAACGTCAGGTAGTGAAAGACGTCAGCCTTGATGTTAATCAGGGTGAAATCGTAGGGCTTTTGGGGCCGAACGGGGCCGGCAAGACAACATCATTTTATATGATGGTCGGTTTCATCAAGCCCAATGAAGGACGTGTATTTCTTGACAATGAAGAAATCACGCAGCTTCCGATGTACAAACGGGCCCAACGAGGTATTGGCTATTTACCTCAAGAGGCATCGGTATTTCGCAAATTGAGCGTCGAGGACAACATATCTGCGGTGCTCGAATTTACCAAATTGAGCAAGAAAGAACAGTACGACAAGAAGGAATCTCTCATCGAGGAATTTCGACTCGACAAGGTGAGGAAAAGTTTGGGAGATATGCTTTCAGGTGGCGAACGCCGTAGGACAGAGATCGCAAGAGCGCTGGCAACTGATCCAAAATTTATCCTCCTCGACGAACCATTTGCAGGAATTGATCCTATAGCAGTGGAAGATATTCAATCAATCGTAGCTCAATTGAAAAACAAGAATATTGGCATCCTGATCACAGATCACAACGTGCAGGAAACGCTGTCAATAACTGATAGGGCATATCTGATGTTTGAAGGGGCGATTCTAAAAGCTGGGTCTGCAGAAGAACTTGCTGAAGATGAAATGGTGCGCAAAGTCTATCTTGGTCAGAATTTTGTACTGAAACGCAAGACATTCTGATGCAAAGGAAATGGTTATTTATTGCTCTACTTTTTTGCTTTGCAGCCTGCAAGCAAGAAGATACACAGCTCAATCGAGATGATCTGACTGAAATAGACACACTATTCAGAAATATCAGAGTCGATCTTGCACCCAAAATGGATTCTCTGTGCCTGGCAAATAAAAGGCAAATATATGATCAGGCATTCGACTCCATATTTCAGGAAAGAATGGCGAGAATCAACAGATTAAAGCAGTTACAATAGACAATCAATCAATTTTCTTTTTTCCACACCGGCAGTCTCCCTGGCGTGAAAGGAGCCTTTTGCTGATCAAGCAACTTCTCCATTGACTCTACTCTCGTTTTGAGATTTTCAACTGACAGATAAATCTTGGAGAAATCTGCCTTGATATAAAGCAAATTTTGCTCAAAAGCTCTAGTCTGCTGAATAGTGCTTCCGCCTAACCAATTTGCAATGTTGCCTAAACGATCCTTAAGTCCTGACAAAACTGCCATATCTCTCTGCGCCATTTTCCGATCGCCTTCAAATGCAAGTTCATTCGCTTTCTGAATGGCATTTGCCTCTTTATATTGACTCATTAGCACTTTGATATCGCCGCTAGATTGCAATATCGAAGTCCTGATATGACTGAGGTTTTCGCCAAGATTCTTATTGTAATCCGCAGTTGCGTCGACTACTCTTTGCAAATCAATCACCTCTTGATTGAAAGTAAATAACTTATCGAAATCAACCGCTGAATTTTGATTTGGGAGTATTGAGACCTTAAATGATTGCGAATTGCCAATAGCAGTAGGAACGTCATCATCTACTTTGAACATAGACACGGTATATGTTCCCGGTGCGACCAAGGGACCTCCTTTGGTATTTTCGTTTTCATAGTTAGATAGATTGTCCAGTCCACCAGCTTCTTCCAATCTGCCATTCCATATGACTTGCTGCATTCCCTTTTTCATGGGTCTTCGCAATCTTCTAATCACTCTGCCTTGATTGTCAGCTATTTGAAATAGGATGTAATCACTAATTTCGGAGTCCTCTGCTCTAATCTCATTCAAAGCTGGATAGGGAATGGCCCGATTTTTAGCAAGCAATTCTTTTTCCTTTTCTTTCCTCAAATCCTTCAATGATTTAAACTCGGTGCTGAGGGTATAATTGATCACTACCCCAATTGGTGGATTAGGAGTTTGAAAATACGAGGCACCCTGAGATCCCTTTTGGCCCCCAATAGGATATGACTCCGCAAAAATGATATTGTCACTGACAGGCAATATGTATGCGCTGGAATCAATAATTTGTTTGTTGATTCGAAGCAGCGGGCTGTAATCGTCTAAGATGTAGAAGCCGCGGCCAAACGTCGCAATTACAAGATCTTTCTTACCCTCAGGAATTACCATTTCTGGAACACAGATTGTGGGTAATCCACCTTTCAGTTGAGTCCAGTTCTTTCCGCCATTTCGGCTAAAAAACGCTCCAAATTCAGTTCCGCAAAAGAGGAAATTTGAGCTGTCAGGTTCCTCCACTATACAATATGAATTACCCCTAGCTGGCAGATCTCCACTTATTGATGTCCAAGTATTTCCTTGATCTGTACTCTTGAAAATATATGGCTTCAAATCTCCACTACGTTGATTGATAGCAACTACAAATACTGTGTTTTGATCGTATTTACTGGCCAGTACTTGTTGGATTTTGGACTGATTTGGAATTGCGCTTAGATTGATTGATTTCCATGTTTTACCACCGTCAGAGGTTCTTTGAATCCAACCGTCATCTGTTCCAGCATATAATAGCATGTCATTTTTGGGAGATTCTGACAAGGTGGTGATATTGCCATAGATAGAGGTTGAAGTATTCTTAGCGATCGCGTCCATACTCCACACTTTCCCCATTATAGGCAGGCTATTTCTATCGATGGAACGACTTAGATCTGGACTGATAACTTCCCAAGAATCACCTCGATCATCTGATTTGAAAACCTTGTTTGCAGCAAAATAAATTCTTTTGTGATCGAATGCAGAAATGATAATTGGGGCGTCCCAATTCCATCGGTAAGCGGGCTCTCCGGGCAGTTCCTGAGGTTGAATACCGATCTTCTGACCACTTTTTCTATCAAATCGAACCAAGCCGCCATATTGCCACTGTGAATAGATAATGTTTGGATCTGTTGGATCAATTACGGTCTTAAATCCATCACCGCCAACAATAAAAAACCAATCGGAATTGGCAATTCCACTGGCGTTGATGGTCCTCGAAGGGCCACCCAATGAATTATTGTCTTGAGTACCGCCGTATACATTATAAAATGGTTTTGCATTGTCGACACTCACTCGATAAAACTGCGTGATAGGCAAATTGGCCTTGAAATCCCAAGTCTTGGCAAGATCCCAGGTTTCGTAAAGGCCTCCATCGCAACCTACGATCAAATGATTGGTGTTGTCGGGATCGATATAGATGGCATGATTGTCGACATGTTTGTCAGTTTCTCCGAGATTATTGAATGTCTTGCCGCCATCATTTGAGATTTTGGCGTAAGTGTCCATGGCAAATATGCGTTCAGGGTTTTTTGGGTCGACAAATATTTCCTGATAGTAATTGCCCGTAGTCGAAAAGCCACTTTGCTTTTCCCAATTGTTTCCTCTGTCACTTGATTTGTAAAATCCCCTATTCTGATCTGTTCCTTCAACTATCGCATAGACAAGATCTGGCTGTGTGCAACTAAGTGCGAGTCCAATTCGTCCAAGTTCTCCTGACGCTGGTCCCTTCAATTTTTCCCAAGCATCGCCGCCATCGCTACTGCGATACATCGCTGATTCAGGTCCTCCGCTGATGAATGTCCATTCATGACGACGTCGTTGATGTGCCGTGGCGTACATGATATTTGGATCGGTGGGATGATAATGCACTTCGTTGAAGCCAGTATTTTCTGATACAAACAAAACTTGCTTCCAGGTCTTGCCCCCGTCTTTTGTCTTGTAAATGCCACGATCTCCACCTGGGCTCCAAAGTGGACCATACGCAGCAACTACAACAGTATTTGACTCTGTCGGATGCACAGCGATCATGCCAATATGTTCTGATTGCTTCAATCCCATATTTTTCCAAGACTTGCCACCGTCGGCAGATCGATAGACCCCATCTCCGTAAGCAACGCTTCGTTGATTATTGTTTTCTCCTGAGCCTGCCCAAATGACTTGTTCCTGATTTGGATCTAAGGCAAGGCAGCCTACTGAATACGACCCTTCATTTTCGAAAATTGGCTGGAAACTTGTACCGGCATTATTGGTTTTCCATATTCCTCCTGACGCAACGGCTAGATACCATTGAGCTTTGTTTCTTGGATTGACGGCGATATCAGAGATTCTACCGGATGCGATAGCGGGACCAATATTCCTAAATTGAAAGGCCTGATAAGTATCGGAGCTCAACAACGCAGGCTTTTGTGCCTCCTTGCTAGTATCCTTAGTAACTTTTTTGTTTTTGCTTTGGGCGAAGCCAATTGTTTGAAAGGAAATCAAAAGCAGGAACAGTGAAAATATTCTCATAGGTAGAGTTTGGAGCTTTAATGAGCTGAGGCTATTTGAGATAAGGCAAATTTTGAGAAAAACTTGGCAATCTTCTATTGGATTTTGAAACTTAGGTCTAGTGAACCTGCGGAATGCGTCAATGCACCTACTGAGATGAATTGGACACCTGTTCTGGCGATTGAGGCCACCGTATGTAGATTGACACCTCCTGATGCCTCTGTTTCAAATCGACCATTGACTGTTGCAACCGCCTCTTTGAGTATTGGCAATTCGAAATTGTCAAACATGATCCTCTTGACTCCGCCTATCTGTAGCACTTCATGCAGTTCTACGAGGTTGCGCACTTCAACAGTAATATCACGGTGTAGCCCACTGCCGTCCAAGTATTTGTGCACGCGTTCGATAGCGGGAATGATGCCGCCACTTGCTTCGACATGATTATCCTTAATCATGATCCAATCGTAGAGTCCTTCGCGATAATTAGTGCAGCCTCCAATCCTCACAGCCCATTTTTCCATGAAACGGATGAGCGGACTGGTCTTTCGCGTGTCGAGGATTGTAACTCCGCTGCCTTCGACTTCAACTGCAAACCGGCTACTCAGAGTGGCGATGCCGCTCATACGTTGCATACAGTTGAGCAATAGGCGTTCGGCTTTCAGCAAGGCTCTCGTATTGGCGCGACAAGTGAATACGATGTCCTTGTAATCAACGTCTGCGCCATCTTCAATCAGAACTTCGATCTGCGCATTTGGGTCTGTAAACAGCAAAATCTTCTTGGCTAATTCGACACCCGCAATGACTCCGACGTCTTTTACAAGCAAGATTGCATCACTGAAACTATCACCTGGTATACAGGCTAGCGAAGTATGATCACCATCACCGACATCTTCTGCCAATGCGGCCTCAATAAATGCCTGTAATCCTGCTTCGTCCAACATATGTTACTTTTTACTGCTAAAATTAAAAAATGACTCCAACCTTGAGGGCCAATAATCCGAGGTTGTCCTTATCATCATATTTCTTGGGATCAGGCAATGGTGTTGTTCCCTTGTCTCTGAAAACATCAAATAGGCTCTGATGATATTTGACACCTATCACTATATCTGTTTCTTTGCCCAAAGGAAATTCGATACCGGCACCTCCCCCGAGAAATAAATTGAACAATTTGACATCGTCCTCGACATTTTCCTTAGTAGTGTTGCGATCAGTGGTATTCTGAATATCAGCTTTTGCGCGCATTCTAAATGAATGGGTCAGGATTGGAAATTCTGCCCAAAATCTCTTGTTCCCGAATTCCTCTGTGCGCAATTTGATACCTAAAGGGATACTAAAGTAATTAATACCATATCTGACCTCTACTCCAGCAGGTAAATCGTGGTACTTGTTGTCACTTAGCTCCGATTCGTGCAAGATGTCTCCTCCCAATTTGTATGCAAGGGGACCACCTGTACCGAACCAAAGATCTACACCGGATATGAAGGCCAATCTTGGCAGGAAATATAGTTCCAGGCAAAGTCCGCTTGAGATGCCCACTCTATTGCCAGTGCGCTCGATCTTATTGTCGCGGCTTCCAAGGAAAGATACTGTAGGATCCACATGGATTCCAAATCTCAACCTGTCAAACACCCCTCCAGAGCTTCTTGAAGAACGATATTCTGGTTGCGGACCTTGCACCGGTGCGGGAGGCGGAGTTTGAATTACTGGCGCTGGAGGCGGAGTTTGAATTTCTGGCGCCTGAGGCTGCTCAACGGGCGGTGGAGGCGGTGGAGGAATTGGTGTCGGGGGCACTGGTTCCTGCGAAAAACCCAGACAGGTAAGCAAAAGCAAAATAAATAAGATGGGAAGGCGTTTGCTGTTAATTAGATAATTGGGCATTGTGATTACATTTAAGTCCGATGAATTTGAGTTAAACAAGATATGAAACAATTTAGGACTTTCAATTTTCAGGACATTGTCCTGCGCTGCCTCATTATCAGTTTGACATTTGCTGCCTGTCAATCCAAAGATAACAAGAATCAAATTGTTTCTGTTGACGGGCCCGAAATCACCATTTTTAGGGCCGACTCCATTCTAGCAAATGCAAATACTGAAAATAGTAAAAGCTTATATGCCGATTTGAAGGCTATTGATTCGACATTTGCTTTTGTTTATGCCAATCAGATCTTGCGCACTTCAGAGTCCGATCTGAGTTCAGAATCGGCAGTTGTCGAGCGATTTATCACAGAGCGAGGCATTGCTCAGCTCCTTGATACAACGATGTTACTTTTTCCGGATTTGAAGCGTGAGGAAAGGGAATTTGCCTCAGCTTTTGGCCATTATAAGAGCATTTTTCCAAATCATCCGATACCTAAAGTGATTGCATGCAATACAGATATGTCTTTAGCTGCATTTACTGTAGGCGATTCGATTCTAGCTTTTAGTACTGAACTTTTCCTTGGAGAAAATTTTCCAGGTTATGAGTCACTCTATCCAAAATACGTCAATCGCACATTTACTGCGGAGCATATTTTGCCAAAGGCAATGACAGTCTTGGTTCAAAATATTGCAGGAAATGTACCCGAAAATGGCAACCTATTGGACCAAATGCTATATCACGGAAAGGTATTGCTAGCTGTCAAGCAACTTTTGCCTGAGATGGCTGACAGCCTAATACTGGAATACACTGCTGACCAGGCAGATTGGGTCAAGGCGAATGAAGGACCAATCTGGGGCTACCTAACCAAAGAAAATCTGCTCTACAATAGCGATTGGCGAGCCATTCAAAAACTAGTAAATCCAAGTCCAAACTCTCCTGGCATGCCGGCAGAGGCCCCAGGACGAACGGCAAATTATATCGGCATGAAAATCGTGGAATCGTACCTGAGAAAGCATCCAAATGTGAGTCTTGATGACTTATTTAAGAATACCGAAAGTCAAAAGATCCTCCAAGAATCTGCCTATCACCCAAGTCGATAAGATCACTTAAAGGCAAATATTAGGGCGACAAAACGTAATGGCAGCCTTTATTTTCTAAATTTGGAAATCAAACGCTAAGAATTATGTCAAACCGGGCCATTCCATTAGTAGATCTTTCCAAATTCAGATCTTCAGATCCATCGAAGAAAGCAGAATTTGTTACGGAGATCGGCAACGCATTCAAGGAAATAGGATTTGTCGGAGTGATCAATCACGGGATACCAAATGAGTTGGTCGCAGACTTCTACAAACATGCCAAGCAATTCTTTGCATTGCCAGAGGAGATCAAGAGAAAATACGAAGTTCCTGGATTGGCTGGCCAACGAGGATATACTAGCTTTGGTAAAGAGCATGCCAAACAGTCGCAAGTCGCTGATTTGAAAGAATTCTTCCAGATTGGCCAGCAAGTGACTGAAGATCACCCTCTCAAACCCGAATATCCCGACAATGTCGAAGTGCCTGAAGTAGCAGATTTCGCGAGGTTGGGAAGGGAACTGTATCAAGCATTTGAGCGTACGGGTGCCTCTTTACTACAGGCGATATCACTATTTCTGGGACTTGACGAAGCTTATTTTGATAGACATATCGATAAGGGAAACAGTATACTCAGAGCTATCCACTATCCTCCCATATTGGCCGAGCCTGCCTCTGCTATACGTGCCGAGCAACATGAAGACATCAACCTAATCACTTTGTTGGTTGGCGCATCTGCCGGTGGACTGCAGGTATTAAATATGGCAGATGAGTGGTTGGAAGTCATCCCAGGTGAAAACGAAATAGTGGTCAATGTAGGAGATATGCTCCAACGACTGACCAACAATTACCTTCGATCCACAACGCATAGGGTAGTTAATCCACCACGTTCAGATTGGCATCTGCCGCGACTTTCAATTCCATTTTTCCTACATCCACGAGCTAGCATGGACTTGACCTGTCTGCCACAAACAGTGACTGAGCAAAGACCTATTGCCTATGATACGATCACGGCCGGTGGATATCTTGATGAAAGATTGAGAGAGATCGGACTCAAGAAGTAAACCTGATCCAAAATCAAGTTGGGCAAAGCTCAATTCCTTCGTGGGAAAGATTTAGTTAAACCTTTCCTAAAAATCGAAGTCAAAGAGTTGCTTTTCCCTTGGTGTATGGAAAAGATGTACCTTTGATTCTCAATTTTAATGTCACTGTCATGAACCTGATTGTATTAGCTTTTTTGAATTTGGGCGGTTACGAGATCGTTTTGATATTCTTCGTCATTCTACTTTTATTTGGAGGTAAGAAGATTCCCGAATTGGCACGAGGCCTAGGCAAGGGAATCAAAGAATTCAATAGCGCACGTGCGAGTATTGAAAGCGAAATAAAAGACGGAATGAAAGAGGCCGATCGAAAGAGAATCGACGAGACAAAAGAAGTAGAAGAAACGAAATAAGTAAAAGGCCGGTTGATCCGGCCTTTTGTCTTTGTGCCAAGTTCGATTGAAGTATCGGGCTATCATGGTATCTTTCGCCGACAATCATGGACCATCAAAATAAAATACAAATGGCTAAATTTCTCTCAATCCAACTATTTCTACTCCTATGCATTACAGGTAGTGGATTTGCTCAGGCAAAATATGCACACATCAACTCAGGCAATTTGCTTGCCCAGATGCCCGAAGTAAAATCAGCGGACAATCAGCTAATAGCGTTGCGTAAGACCATGGTTACTGATGGAAACAAGCGATTAGCAGCTTTCGAGAAGAAATATCAGGCATTTGTCAGTTCAGCACAAGCAGGTAGTCTTACCAAGGCTCAAATCGCCACTCAGGAGAAGGCTTTGCAAACTGAGCAGGAGGGATTGATGAAATACGACAAACAAATA
>JBDSUZ010000028.1:0-6557 GCA_039927395.1 Saprospiraceae bacterium
CTGCCAACACCAGAGCCCTGATCAATCGCCTGGGATTTGATTGGTCGATTTGTTTGAAATACTCCGGATCGACTTGTAAAAGTGCTTCCTGAAGCGCAGGTAAGCCATTAAGTGCAAGAAATGCTTCCCATTTTGCGTGAAGCGTGGGGTCGCTCTTGGGCAAGTCATCGAGACCTTCCATCAATGCCTTGAGAAATAGACCTGAGCCACCAACTGCGACCAAAACGGGATGCTTCTCCCAAAGACCTGCCATTTTATCCAAAGCTTCTTTTTCAAATTCGCCAGCCGTAAGTGGCTCATTGACAGATCGATCGGCTATGAAATGATGTCTGACAGATGCTAATTGCTGCTCATCAGGCATGGCTGAACCAATCGGCATTTCCCTGTACAATTGTCTGCTATCAACCGAAATGATCTCCGATTGCAGGTATTTGGCGACGCTCAGACTGAGATCAGTCTTGCCCACTGCGGTCGGACCTGCGATGATGATGAGCCAATAATCTGTAGGAAATGAAGACATAGAGAAGCTTGAGAAATTGTTATTTTAGCCGCATGTTTTATGCTGTGCTACAAAGATTGGTTCGGATTATCTATCGAATCTATTTTCGGCGGATTTATTTTCACAATGCAGAAGTCGTTCCCTCCGACAAACCTGTTCTATTGGCCTGCAATCACCCGAGCGCAGCGGTCGAACCTGCATTGATCGGACTATACATGCCGCATCAGATCTACTATATCACGCGTGGTGACATAGCCGACAAGCCAAAGTTATTGTGGTTTTTTGAGGCCACCAACCAAATTCCAATTTATCGATTTCGCGATGGCTTCAGTAATTTGAAGAAGAATATGGATTCCTTCGCTTTTGTCTTTAAGAAATTGGCTGCGAACAAGACGATTATAATATTTGCCGAAGGCTTATGTATTCAAGAAAAAAAGCTGAGGCCGCTGCAAAAAGGTCTAGGCAAAATGGCATTCGGTGCATTTGAAGATAATCAAGTGAGAGACACGCTGGTAATTCCTGTTTGTGTCAATTTTTCGGCTGTCAACACCTTCCGCTCCGATGTTCAGGCATCATTTGGAACTCCCATACCTATCGAGAAGTATCTTGAGACCTATCAAGAGCAACCGAATAGGGCATTGCGACTTTTGACTGATGAGACTCAACATGCTATGAAGGAGCTCATCGTGCACATCGAGCGCAATTCCGATGAGCCATATGTAGATCAATTGACTGAGATTGCATTTCACAATGCGGGACTCGAACTTGCTGCGGGTAAATATTTGAGCGACACCAGATTGCAAAGAGAAATCAAGATCGCCAATCGCTTCAACGCTCTGGACGACGAAGAGCGGGAGCAAATCATGCCTTTAATCGACAAATACAAGGAATCATTGAATGCGCACAAATTGAAGGACGAAATCGTGCAAGCTCAAGGACAGTTTGCAATCTGGAAAATATTGCCTGCGCTTTTGCTTTTGCCGGTGGCGGCTTGGGCTTGGATTACTAATCAGATTCCATTCAGAGTATCGCGCTCCATGGCAGAAAAACTGCCTAAAACGATCGAGTTTTACCCTTCGATTCGGATATTTTCCTTCATCTTTTTTGCCTTGGTCCAGTTTCTGATTTTGACACCAATATTAGTTATTTGTTGTGGCTGGTATGGCTTGCTGATTGCACTGAGCATACCGATCACTGGCTATTGGCTGATGCCCTATTGGGAAATGTGTCTGCAGATCATTCGCAGCCTGAGATATCGCAATCTCAATAAGCAAGAACAAGCTAATTTGTCAAATCTGCGTGCGGATATTCAGCAAAAATTTCCCCTCAATTAAGCCTCTGTCACCTTTGGATTCTGAACGATTGCTTCGCCGCTGATGGTTTCTTTTCCCTCCACGTTGCTCACTTTTGTGCTCACACGAATGCGATTTTTCTCAGCGATTACTTCAAGGACTTCAAATTGAGCAGTGTACAAGGTGTCGACATACATGGGGCGCAGGAAATTCATCTCTTGCTTGAGGTAAATAGTGCCTTCACCCGGAAACATAGTTCCAAATACACGACTGAATACCGAGCCTCCCAAGAATCCGTGGATAATCGGCACTTTGAATGGAGTAGTGGCTGCATAATCGGCATCGTAGTGCACCGGATTGTTGTCGCCAGTCACTTCGCAAAATGAATTGACTTGTTGCTGAGTGAATTGATATTCTAAACTGTAAGTATCGCCGACCTGAATCATTTGATTTTATTTTGGCTTAAATCTACAATTCGGGGCCCACTCATTTGAGCTTTTGGGCAGATTTGATTTGCTATTTGCCGGAGGCATGACATGAAATGCAAAGATTTTGGCAACTTTGTGTAGCTTTTGAAGCCATTGAAGATCCATTATTTCGCCGCTATTTCAACCAAATAACAAATTTTGACGCCTAAATTGCCTTATCTCAATCTCGGCTGCGGAAGCAGATACTTTGTCGAGTGGACGAACCTGGATTTTCTTTCATTCAATGAAGCTGTGCAGCAGGCAGATCTCAGCAAAGGCATTCCTGGCAGTGATGATCAATTCGCGATTGTTTATCATTCGCATATTCTAGAGCATTTTGAAAAGCACGCTGCTGAGCGATTCATTGCTGAATGCTATCGAGTGCTGAAGCCTGACGGAATATTGAGATTAGCAACTCCCGATCTGGAACAAATCGCGCGTCAATATCTGATAGTTTTAGAAAAAGCCTGGAGCGATCTAGACACCAAGAGCGCTGCTGATCACAATTGGGCTGTCATCGAAATGTACGATCAGGCAGTGAGGAGCAAGCCAGGCGGAAGCATGGCAGAATATTGGAGACAAGCAAGTATCGCCAACGAAAGCACGCTGATACAAAGGGTGGGGCAGGAGTATTTGCATTTTAAGCAGAGCAAAACCAAGCCATCGATGTCAGATAAGTTGAGCCTTTTATTTAAGAAGCCAATTTATTCATTGAATCTCTTTTTTGATCAATGTCTCAATCGATTTTTTCCAAATTCAAGCATGCAGATAGGTCGATTTCGCAAGGGAGGAGAGATACATCAGTGGATGTATGACAAATTTAGCCTACGGCAAATATTGAGCAAGGCTGGCTTTACTGATATCAAAATTCAGGAAGCAGATACGAGCTACATTTCAGATTGGAATAAATGGAGCTGGCTCGATATTGAAGATGGGAAAGCGCGCAAACCGGACTCTATATTTATTGAGGCAAAGAAGCCAGCGTAGATTGATATTGCTCGATGTATTGAGCCGCCACTTTTTCAAATTGATAATGCGAAAGCACTTTATTTCTTGCATCGATCGCCCAAATTTTGAGAAGCTCCTCATTTTGCATGATCATCTCAAATCCATCGGCCAAGCCCTGGCTGTTGCCGGTTTCCGTCAAGTAGCCATTAATTAAGTGATCTACCATTTCAGGAATACCACCTGTGGCAAATCCTATGACAGGAGTTCCACAAGCCATAGCTTCCATGACGGTGTTGGGCAAATTGTCTTCGAGCGATGGAATTACAAATACATCGGCCGCTTGATAAGCGCCAACAATTTCAGTCGAAGGGATCGAGCCAAGAGCCACCGAATCCAAGGGCAAATCATTGGGATCAATATTAGTTTTTCCCACAAGCAGCAGACTCCAATCCTTAGTTGAGGCCTTAATTTTACTCAATGCTTCCTTGAGATAGGCAAATCCCTTGCGTGGATCATCAGCATTTGCTGCAAGGAATAACATGTATTTTCTAGCCGGATCGAGGCCCAGTTTTATTTTGGCTTCTGCTTTATCTACTGCTTTGAATTTGTCGATATCAATTGGATTGGGAATTGATAAGACCTTATGATTTTTGAGTAGAGATGATGAAATTGCTTTCTGCGCTAGCCATTTGCTGCAAGCGACAAATAGGAAATTTTGATAATCGGCGAAGATCAGATCCTTTTTGTGCCAGATCTGATTGGAAATATCGAATTCCGAAGGATTGCTCAACATCGGACAGTTGCCACAATGCACTAGGTAATGATCACAAGTCCCAGGGTAATGACAACCTCCGGTAAATGGCCAGTTGTCGTGCATGGTCCACACAATTGGCTTGCCAAGAGCGGCGAGTTTTTGGAGGCTATTTAAGCTCAAAAAACCTTTATTGATCCAATGGAGATGAATGATATCAGCAGATTGCACGGCCGGATGACGCGAAATATCTAGGCCAGTATTTGCAATAGAAAATTGAAAACGAACATCCTTTGACCGCTCAAGTAGCATAAAGCGAAGCCTTTCACGATATTCTCTGACCAATGCCAAGAGTCGTTGCCAAGGATTTGTGACGATCGGCACAACATCAAGTTTCTCTCGACTCGTTTGTTGAACCAATCGAATAGAGTCGACACCATGCGAAAGCAAAGCTTGATGCAGACGCTCACAGGCCACTGCTGCACCGCCTTGTAGGTCGAGAGTATTGATCAACACTACCCGCATGTCGCTGCACTATTTTGGATTGCTATTTGCATCAGATGCTTTACCACGATTAGAATTACCTTTATGCGAATGTAAAGTTTCAAATGGGAATCATTCGAAGACAAACGATCAAAGTTACTTTAGTTCAATATTTGAGCCTGATCATTGGGGCTTTGAGCGTGATTTTTATCTACCCGCTAAATCTCGAAATTCACGGATTATACATCTCCATGATGGCGATTCCTACTTTTGTGGTTCCTGTCGTCACGCTCGGAGCTCAGTTTATTGGCATCCGTTACTTTCCCGAATTCAAAAACAGCAGCAATGGCAACAATGGCTTCCTGAGCCTATTGCTATTGATCACCAGCGTCGGATTTGGCATTTTCATGATAGTGGTATTTATTTTTCGCTCAGAGATATATCATTATTATCAAGAAGAGCCGCTGCTTGTGCGGTATCTGCCCTGGGTGATTCCTATGATCTTGCTGATTGCTTTGACAAATATTTTTGCTGTCTACTGCTACAATTATAGCCGCACTGTGGTGCCTATGATCGTGATGCAATTGCCCAAGATCTTGTTTCCATTTTTGATGCTAATGTTCATATTTGAATGGATAAGCAGGGATGTTATGATCGATGGAGTGATACTCAGTTTAGGCTTGGGACTAGCGACATTGGCTTTTTATTTGTGGTCCCAGCGGACGCTCCATTTTTCCGCCATCCGATATCCCAATGGCGATAGAATGAAGGCTGGCATCATAAAATTTGGCCTCATCAGCATGTTGACCGGCTTAGGATCACTAGTTGCTATCAGTATGGACGTATTCTCGATCCAGTATTATCTGACATTGCAGGATGTAAGTATTTACGGCATTGCGGTGTTCATGGCGACAGTCATTTCCATTCCTTACGTATCGATGATGGGCATCGCTTCGCCCGTTATTTCCAAAGCTTGGAGCGTCAATGATATGTCAGAGATCGAACTAGTGTACAAAAAATCATCGCTCAATCTATTCATCATAGGACTTTTTTTCTTTCTCTTAATATGGGTCAATCTCGATGATTTCTATGCTGTCCATCCCAAGGGGGATTTGCTTAAAGCAGGAAAATGGGCTTTCCTATTTCTTGGCCTCTCCAAGCTATTTGACATGATCACAGGTGTCAATGACTTGATCATAAGCAATTCCAAAAAGTACAAATTTCTGCTAATAGCCAGCGTTGTTTTGGCCATCTGGAGCATTGCTTTCAATCTTTACCTAATACCCATCTATGGCATTCTAGGCGCAGGAATCGCCAGTGCATCCGCATTTTTTGTTTACAATTTGATGAAATGGATTTTCATCCAGGCCCAATTTGGCCTCAATCCATTTTCCCGCAAAACTGCCTATGTTTTAGTTCTCGGCCTCTTATCAGGCCTAATTTTACTCCTAATTCCCTCATTTCTTCATCCAATCCTGATGATAGCAATTAAGAGCATTTTGCTTGGGCTGATGTTTGGCATTCCGATCTTATATTTCAATATATCACCGGATTTGACCAGCGCTTTCTCGACGAAGATGAGGTTGAGGAAGCTGTAGTAAGAGTTTGGGGTTGAGAGTAGAGGGTTTAGAGAATTTTACTGGGCGCTGGAAAAATGGTGTGCGGTGTGGGTGTATGAATTTTGGCGCTGGGTGTTGGACGTTAGGCCATGGAAAAGTATCATGTCAATTAGATTGGGCATCCAGCTCCAACGCAGACCCCTCGACTCCGCTCGGGGACCGTTATATTTGTGTTGAAACGCGCGTGGAAAATCACATTGATTTTCCACGCGCTGCTTCTGATTAACAGATCCGGTGGCCGAGCGGAGTCGAGGCCTGTTGACTTTATTCGTCTGTATTTAAGGGATTAATCAAAAGAATAATAAGAGTTGGGGAGAATCGGGAGTTATGGGAGAATCTGGAGATCAAATTCGTTTTCACAGGGGTAACAGCGAGGGATTGCCAAGGGTAGCGACGCAAGATTTTTACATCGCCGTCTAATTCGAATGGCCGAAGAAAGAATCGAGAGGTTTGGGCATCCAGCTCCAACGCAGACCCCTCGACTCCGCTCGGGGACCG
>JBDSUZ010000029.1:0-2229 GCA_039927395.1 Saprospiraceae bacterium
CACCTTGAGCTTGGTATAGTGGCATCAGTATATAGCCATCCATTTCAGATAAGATGGGACCATAAATATCTCTTGCAAGTTCTTGCCCTTTGTGAATGCGATCAAAATTGCGGAATCCCGGCAACATCGCAAAATGATCATCTGCAAATATGGGATGGCGGTATTTGAGTCTGGCATGAAGTGGTGAATCAAGATGGGGGTCGGCAAGCATCTCTGCAAATAGAAAATCGATCTGTGAATCATCGAGAATCTGAAGATGTGAAATTGCGTGGCAAATGGCTGTAATAGCCCGACTGACAGATAATTTATCCTTGTGTTGTCCAGCCTCAAATCCGACTGCAATCGTTTGTGCTCCTTCAAAAGGCTGTGCGCCGAAATACTGTAGACTTGTGCCTTCGATACCGTCAAGCATTCCGTTGATCACTGGCGCTTGCAAAGATTCAGCAATGCGAAGACTGTCTGGATCTGGAGTTGGAATGCAAAAGACTCCACCCTCAGCGCTGGTCGTATGAAGATCTAGCACGACTATTTTCTCCGGCTTGAGCTCTTGCACCTCCTTTCGAATCGCCAAGATCAGGGATTTGATTTCCTGCTCTTCTGCTTCCAGATCAGCTAAAGCTGATTTTTCGATTTTCACAATTCTGTCAGCTTCCCAGAGTCGGTTCATGTCCTGCCAGATATACCTGCTACCAGATCTCAAACCCTGCAAATTGCCGCAAAAACCTGCAATCGAACCATTTAGTGTAAAATTTGGAATTTCGATCATCGCTTTTTCTAAGACCCTGATAAATATCTCAATAGCACGAACGCCGGCCAGTTCATTGCCATGCATGCCACCGATACAAACAAAAAAGGCGCCCTTTTTGTCGCCGCTCAATTTTCCGATAAGCCTTTGAAAATGCATTTTCGAAAATACAAAAGAAAGTCAATTGAATAAAATCCGACCAAATCTTTCATCCGGCTTTTTGTTCTAAATCATTAGGGACAAGCAGGCAAAATGCTTTAAAAGCCTCAGAATTCATATCTTCGAATTCATATTTTGTCAGCTTAATTTATGGAGCAAAAGCCCAAGCGATCTATCGAAGGATTTTCAAAAAATTCGAAACGTAAAAAACTTGAATGGGTAGCCACTCACTTTTTTGAAGATCCGGCTAAGGCTGAAGAAACGATACGTCGATTTTGGCTGCATAACGAGATTGACCAAAAGCTGATGGATGGCATCAGTGAGAATACAATTGGCAATTTCATCATGCCTTTTGGTATCGCCCCAAACTTCGTAATCAACGGGATCACCTATGCCCTCCCAATGGTCATTGAGGAGAGTTCAGTTATCGCCGCTGCCTCCAGCGCCGCCAAATATTGGCAGTCAAGAGGAGGCTTTAAAGCTACAGTTATTTCGACTCTCAAAGTCGGTCAGGTACATTTCTTTTGGAATGGTGATATACGCAAATGGCATAATATCTGGCCCAAAGTAGATCAAAAACTCAGGCAAGCCGCGATGCCCATCACTGAGAACATGGAAAAACGCGGTGGTGGCATTCGCAGTATCGAATTGCTCGATTTTACTACTGAAGAACCCAACTACTATCAATTGCGGGTGAGTTTTGAAACCTGCAATTCGATGGGAGCCAATTTCATCAATTCTGTACTTGAGTGTTTTGCATTGGAACTTGCCGACATAGCAGAGCAGCAAGCTGGATTTACCGAAACTGAGAAGGATCTCAATGTGTTGATGTCGATTCTGTCTAATTACACACCTGAATGCCTCGTAAAGGCCGAAGTTTCTTGTCCGATCACAGATCTGGGCACATGGGAAGGTATCGAATCTCAGGAACTTGCCGAGCGATTTTACCAAGCAATCCGCATCGCTCATATCGATACGTATCGGGCTACAACGCACAACAAAGGCATATTCAATGGCATCGATGCGCTAGTCCTTGCCACTGCAAATGATTTTAGAGCAATCGAAGCTTGCGGACATACTTACGCGGCAAGAGACGGCAAGTATCGCAGCCTAAGTGATTGCTGCATTGATGATGGAATATTTCATTTTTGGTTGGAGATACCGATGAATGTAGGAACAGTCGGAGGTCTGACCAAACAGCATCCAATGGCAGATTTTTCATTGCAATTATTAGGCAATCCTGATGCTACGACATTGATGGAAATGATCGCAGTATTGGGATTGGCGCAAAATTTTGCTGCTGTTCGATCTTTGGTTACTTCAGG
>JBDSUZ010000030.1:0-4594 GCA_039927395.1 Saprospiraceae bacterium
ATGAAATTAGCCACCACGCGTATTCCGTCAAGAAAGGCGACAACGAATCAGTGAAAGTTGATATCGAAGGTCGTATGTATACAGCTCAAGAGATTTCTGCCATGATCCTTCAGAAAATGAAGAAAGTTGCAGAAGATTATCTTGGACAAAGTGTCACTGAAGCAGTAGTTACTGTTCCAGCATATTTCAATGATTCTCAACGCCAGGCTACCAAAGAAGCTGGTGAGATAGCTGGTCTGACGATCAAAAGGATCATCAATGAGCCTACCGCTGCAGCATTGGCTTACGGTATGGACAAGAAAGGTAAAGATATGACCATCGCAGTCTTTGACTTAGGTGGAGGTACATTCGATATTTCTGTATTAGACTTAGGTGACGGCGTATTTGAGGTCAAATCAACCAATGGTGATACACACCTTGGGGGAGATGATTTTGACCGTGTCATCATTGATTACCTAGCTGACGAATTTAAGTCAACTGAGAATATCGATCTTCGTAAAGATCCTATGGCTCTGCAACGTTTGAAAGATGCTGCAGAAAAAGCAAAAATTGAATTGTCATCGGCTACTGAAACAGAGATCAATTTGCCTTACGTCACTGCAGTTGATGGAGTGCCTAAGCACTTAGTGCTGAAGCTAACAAGAGCCAAATTTGAGCAACTGGCTGACGCATTGGTTAAGAGAAGTATCGAGCCATGTAAGAAAGCATTGAAAGATGCAGGTCTGAAAACATCAGATATCGACGAAGTGATCCTTGTTGGTGGATCTACCAGGATCCCACGTATCCAACAAGCGGTTGAAGAATTTTTCGGCAAAAAGCCAAATAAGAGTGTCAATCCTGATGAAGTAGTAGCTATCGGCGCTGCAATCCAAGGAGGAGTACTTAGTGGAGATGTACAAGATGTGCTTTTGTTGGATGTGACTCCATTGTCAATGGGTATCGAAACGATGGGTGGTGTGTATGACGTTGTCATCGAGGCCAACTCAACTATTCCGATCAAGAAATCTAAGACATATTCTACGGCTGCGGACAATCAACCATCGGTTGAAATCCACATTCTACAAGGAGAACGTCCGATGTCAAAAGACAATCGTTCGGTAGGACGCTTTATCCTGGACGGCATTCCACCATCAGCAAGAGGCATTCCGCAGATCGAAGTGATCTTTGATATCGATGCCAATGGTATCCTCAAAGTGACGTCAAAAGACAAAGGCACAGGCAAAGAGCAGTCAATAAGAATTGAAGCTTCTACCGGCCTGTCTAAAGAAGAAGTAGAAAAAATGAAGAACGAAGCTGCTGCCAATGCAGAGAGCGATAAGAAAGTGAGAGAAGAAGTAGAGAAATTGAATGCTGCCGACGGTTTGGTTTTCCAATCAGAAAAACAAATCAAGGAATTCGGCGAAAAAATCCCTGCTCACAAGAAAGAGGCTATTGAAGCCGCTCTTGCTTCACTCAAGACTGCGCATGGCGCTAGAGATATCGCCGGCATCGATACAGCAACAGGAGTGCTCAATGCTGCATGGCAAGACGCAAGTCAGGACATGTATCAAGCAGGTCAAACTGGTGCTCCTGAAGGAGATGCAGGTGCGGCTTCTGATGCAGGAGCCTCTACTGACAAAGAATCAGAGGAAGTCACTGACGTCGAATTCGAAGAAGTCGACAAGAAGTAATATTGCCTTTGAATAGAAATTGAGAGCGCCCAAACTGCAGAGTTTGGGCGCTTTTTTTTGCGTAGCAGCTCTGAACCGACGTCGATTTCCAAAACGGTGTAGGGGTAGGTCGCGAGCTAGCCCTACTTACCGTCTTTTCTTCATTTGCAAGCTCGTTAAGGTTTGAAACCGCTGATCCAGAGCCGTTGACGTTGAGACGCGATTAATCGCATCTGTACTATAGATGCATTGCCAGGTACCTGCATCTCAATAGGGGTTAGGTCGCGACCTACCCTCCGAAGTATTGCGACCACGCTAATTTTCAGGATCAGTTTCTGCAAGTCTTCCTTGGGTCGTTTGAAACGAATGTAGATTCTGATGACGTCAGATCATAATTTGCATCTTCCTCAGTGGTTTCAAACCGTTGATGTATAGACGCTGATGTAGAGACGCGATTAATCGCGTCTCCTCTGATCATGCCGATGGTGCTATCTCACAAAGGCTATATCGTTCGTAGAGCTCCAGATCCACTTTTCCAAAGATTCACAAATTGCTTAGGACTTTTAGAATAGAGGAAAGGTCAGTGAGGGAGCATTGATCTTTCTTCAAAAAATGCATAAGCTTAAAAAATTGAAGGGATTATAATTTTCAACCCCCTCAAACAATTGCATATAATCCGAGTTTAAGGCAATACTTGAAATGGAAAATAGTTCGATTCATCGCTTTTGTCCGTACTTTCTGCAAGATTGCGATAGTCATCTCCCAAAGGATTTAATAGATCAAAATTCTTGAAGGGAACGTCCCATTCAACAAAAGCTGAGTGTTCATGATTGTTAAGTACTAGCGACATTTCATGATGTGATTTAAAGAAAAAAGTACCGGGCATCAGCAATACGTGTTTCATCACATATCGATGAGGTTATGAATCGGTAAAGGTCATGTCGCCCAAAGTACCGCCTTCTAATTGCTTCGATTCTATATACAGATTACTTTGATCAAGATTTTCTGCTTGTGATGTATCGATTCGATTGAAAGTATAATCCACTCTGAAATTGGCGAAATTTGTAATCGGGGTCCCAATTGTGTCCTGACCATCAACTATAATTGTATTGTCAGGAACTTGCATCTCGATCGTTAGTGTGTCGCCTACATGATAGGTCACTTTGTATGGATCTACTTTTGCGAGAATAAACACTTTTGACCCATCGCTCTCAGGAGGACGTTCACAAAGGATTGCATTGCAAAGTATCCAAATCAAAATGAAGATGGGAAGTTGACGGCGCGTCATGGCCAACAGTTTGAATCATAAGCCAGCATCGCCAGATCTTCCATATTTTCTCTAATTATGATATACTTATACCAAACTCAATTCAACGAATCTAATCAAATTGCCCTATTTCTATCAAAAAAAAAGGCCAAAGCAGTTTACCCGCCTTGACCTTCCCTTCGTTTACTCAAACTTTATTATCGAATCACCTCTAACTTGATTGTCTTAACTCCATCTTCTGATTGTAGTTGAACTAGGTATAGACCTGTGCTCAATTGTGCAGTGTTTAGCTCAATTTGATTCATACCTGCAGTAGTCAGGATATTACTTTGATGAATAGTCTTGCCATCCAGATTGAGCAAGCGCAAGCTCATGTTTTGCGGAGCGATAGCTTCAAAACTAAGCGTGGTACTCATATTGGCTGGATTTGGAGCTAAAGCAACACCGGCGAAACTGATTGGTGCTTTAGTACCTGTAGATACTGATACAACTAGTGTTAAATCTCTAGCACAACCTCTCTCGTTTGTAACTACCAAATTCACTTGGTAAGTTTTGTTGTCAGCATACTTGTGCACAGGATTTGCTTCGGTAGACGTATTGCCATCACCAAAGTCCCAAGCATATGTGAGACCATTTCCCTGAGGACCTGTAAAGCTTACATTACCGCCCGCTTGAGTGGTATATAGGAATTCAACTGGAGCATCTGCGAAATAGTTGATAGGAGCAAGGTCGTAATTAGCAGCGTTTGGATCAAATTCTGCCCAACATTTAGTCCAATTATCTTGTCCATCAAATGCACCGCGGAATGTAACCTGCGTAAAGAATTGATCAGCATAGATCTCGTCCCAATTGCCACTGAGCAATTGAGAGCCAGCTTCCAAACGGAAATCTGGGTGTGTTGCATCAAATGGATTTGCGATCTTCAAATCCGTGATTGCGTTGATTTGGCTATTGCCATCAGCTAACAATTTAACACCAACAGCCGGTGAATTGATGCTAGTAGAGTCAATGAACTTTGTCATGCCTGCAAATACGTTATTGCGCAATCTAAGTGTGCCACCTGTCAAGAAGCCAGTTTCAGAACCACTGCTTTCTAGGCGTATGCCCAAAGGGAAACCTGTAAATACCGAGTTGATGATATCTTGTTGTGAATTTCTGCGGATATGCATTGATCTCTTGAAGTTGGCATCAATGATAGTGCCGGGAGTCTGAAGTGGACCAAATAAGCTCACATTGACAAAGGTTGCATTGGTCAATGGATTGTTGTTTGATCCCTGAGCATCGTTGTCAGATTCAAATCCATTGGATCCTGATACGTCTGCAATGTTTGGATCGCTGATGCCCAACACAAACTGATTCTTGCCGCTATAGCCAAAATCAGTATCGAACATATCATCTACAGTCCTGTAGGCAATGATGAATTTACTATTGACAGTTCCACCAAACCATTCGTAAGCATCATCGCCACCATATGATGTCTGCACATGCTCAATTGTAGTTCCTGAACCAACTCCACCCATTGTCAAGGAATTGATCTCGTTGTTTGGCTGAAATGCGATACCTGCAAACTCAATACGGACATATTTCAGGATACCTGAATTGTCAGCATCGTCAGTTCCACCGTATTTGCCTAAAGTGCCGTCAAGTCCACCTTCGAGGACAGCTTCTCCACCCGGAG
>JBDSUZ010000031.1:0-18071 GCA_039927395.1 Saprospiraceae bacterium
TATCCAGATACCTTATTGACAGAAACTCTCAATGATGGTGCTGCATGGGTTACATTGCCAAATCTAGCGCTTACCAAATGCCGTTTGAAAGTAGAAGCGATTGGAAATATCTTCTTTGATATTTCAAATGAAAACTTTGTGATCAACGTGACTCAACCTGGATTTGCACTCAAAATCGCGCCTTTGACAGACCGGATTTCAGTTTGCGCGCCAGATTCAGCCAGAATAGATTTCACAGTAGCTTCGGTTGGCGGATTCAACGGCGACGTTACATTCGTAGATGTGCAAGGACTTCCAGTTGAAGCGACATATGTATTCAGCAATAATCCTTTGTCACCAGGAGAGTCTACTCAATTGGCTATTTATGTTCCTACTTCCTTGGCAGGAAATGAATATGGTATCACGGTCCGCGTCACGGGTACCGGCTTGGATACTACAGAGCGCTATTTCAACTTAATAGTAGTTTCAAATGATTTCAGCGCATTACATCTGCAGACACCGGCAGATGGCGAAAATGCAGCTTCTCTTCTGCCAACATTCACTTGGATAGTCGGAGGTACTGTAGATGTATTCAGAGTTCAAATAGCCACTGGCCCTGACTTTGAAACGCAGACTATTTTGGACGAATTAACCAACACAATATTCTCTTATCAACCAAGTATCGTCCTCGACGAGAATACAATATACTTCTGGAGAATCCAACCGATCAATGCCTGCGGCAGCGGTGCGTTCACCAAACCTTCGGCATTCAAAACGGCCACATTGGTTTGCGAAGAATTTACAACAAGCGTACCTGTCGTGATTTCTAAGCAAGGCACTCCTACTGTCGATTCACCGATCAATGTGACAAGCATTGGGACAGTTTCAGATGTAAATATTACAAGCCTCATTGGAAATCACGAGGCATTCAAAGACTTGAAAGGCAGCTTAGTAAGTCCAAGTGGCAAAGTTGTTGACCTATGGGCTAGTAAATGCGGATTGGTCAATGTCAATTTCAGCTTCGGATTTGATGATGAGACTCCAACTGACTTTGAATGTCTGCCAAATAAAGCAAAACTGTTCAAGCCATTGATGCCACTTAGTGGTATGGTCGGTGAGGCAAAAAATGGCAATTGGAACTTGCGAATAACTGACCAGGTGGCTACTAGCGGAGGTAATCTGAGCTCATGGAAAATAAAAGTTTGCGGAAATGGGTCAGCTCTAGCGCCACTCATCGTCAGCAACCAACCTTTGCCATGCAAGCCAGGCGATGAAGCCAAAGTAACACATGAATTTTTGAAAGCAGAAGACGGCATCACCAACGTGGAGTACATGCTCTTTACCTTAGTCTCCTTGCCTGAGTTTGGCGATCTTCACCTCTATGGCAATTTGATGAAAGTTGGAGACCAATTTACACAAGCTGATTTGCAAGTATTCGGCGCATTGGTATATGACAATACACAAGGATCAACATTTGATGGATTTGATTTCATCGTACAGAATGGCCTAAACGGCTTTGCGGGTATCGATCATTTCTCGATAGTGATTGATGTCAATTCATCTGTTAATCCTACGCCTCAGGTACTTCATTTCAAAGTTTCACCAAACCCTGCCAATTCCCAAGTGTTGGTTGAATTAGGTGATACCGGCGAAAATGTGCAGTATTCATTGATGTCTATTGAAGGCAAGAAATACCTTAGTGGCGATATCAAAGGACGTCAATTAAGTTTGTCTACTTCTGGTATACCTGCAGGCATCTACTGGCTGCAAGTCACTGGATCCAAAGGAACGGGAATTCAAAAACTGATCATTCAGCATTAATTGCTTGCATTTGGTCCTTGACCATAGCGAAATATCAAAATTATTAAAGAGCCGCGGCAAACAATGCGCGGCTCTTTTTGTATTCTAGGTTCTAATGACAAGTATCCTCAATTCGATTGAGAGAATGCTTTGAAAAAGCTAAATTTGCACCCAATATGCCGGCAAAGAATAGATTGAAGATTGGAATATTTTTTGGGGGACCTTCCCGCGAACGCGAAATTTCTTTCGCCGGAGGGCGCACCGTTTACGATAATCTCGACAAATCTCTATTTGAAGCTATTCCTATCTTCATTGACTCAAGGCGCAATTTGATAAAGCTCGATTGGCAGTACATCTATAAGGGTACCATTCGCGATTTTTATCCTCCAGTCAAGTTTTTGCCGGATTCTCCCAACCATTTTCAAATCTATGCTGAAAGCCTTGGAGTAATCAATCACGAAGAACAGATTGCCATCGCTCAATCAGTTGGAGAGCCTGTTCAATGGGCTCAATTGAGTGAAATGATTGATTTTGCCTTCTTGGCACTGCACGGTGTTTTTGGCGAAGACGGTCAGATACAAGGTATCCTCGATGGGCTTCAAATTCCCTATTCTGGATCCGGAGTGCTAGCGTCGGCGATAGGGATGGACAAAGCCATTCAGAAAAGATTGATGAAGGATGCTGGATTTGCCGCTCCAAATATCGAAATCATAGAAAGAAAAGCTTGGATCGAGGGCAATCCTCAGCTGATATTTGACAACGCAATCAAGACAATTGGCTTTCCGATAGTGATTCGACCTGCCAATCAAGGTTCGTCGATTGGCGTGGCAATTCTCAATGAGTCACTTGATTTGCAATTGTTTGTGGACAAAGTCAATCAAGCATTTTTCATTCAGATCATTGAAGCATCGCTCTGGCAATCAATGTCGAAGGAGCAGAGAGTAAGCGCAATCCAACAAATTACCGATATCAGAGACGGCATCGGTTTCCCCTTGGAATTGGATGGCAAAAAGATCGATCATCCCGAATCGCTATTGACTTACCTCAACGAGCAATCAGATAGGGATCCTTCCCGTCAATTCAGTTTGCAAAGCTATTTGACAGAAAATCAGGTAATTCTTGAATCATTCATACATGGCAAAGAGTTTTCGTGCATCGTAATTCGCAAAGAAGATGGGTCGGTTATAGCTTTGCCCCCAACTGAAATTATCAAGGGAAAAGAGGTATTTGATTATCGCTCCAAATATTTGCCTGGGCTTTCGCGCAAAGAAACTCCGATACATCTGCCTGATGCAGATATCGAAAACATACGCTTCGAAGTCGAGAAATTGTTTGTGCATTTTGGCTTCAATACCTATGCCCGCATCGATGGATTTATCAACGATCAGGGATTGATATATCTCAACGATCCCAACACTACATCGGGCATGTTGCCCTCTTCGTTTTTCTTTCATCAAGCCGCGGAAATTGGATTGAATCCATCCCGATTCCTGACCTATATCATTCGCATTTCGATGCAAGAGCGAATGAATACTGAGCTCGAAAGACATGGATTGGAACAAAAACTAGCCAAACTTGATGCATCTATTCTAACCGAAGAGAAGATTGGCTATGAAAAGCTCAAGATCGCAGTGATATTGGGCGGATATTCGTTCGAGCGCCACATATCGGTCGAGAGCGGCCGCAATATATACGAGAAATTGTCCAGCAGCTCCAAATACGAACCAATACCTGTATTTCTGCTAGGAAATGAGAATGGACATGAGTTGTATCAGATTCCAATCAATCTTTTGCTCAAGGACAATGCCGATGATATCAGAGACAAAATTCTTGATTTCAAATTGCACCCAATCATAGAGAAAATCAAGGTTGCTTGCAAAGATATCACTGAAAAATACGCGGCAAAATCGGCCATTTTTGAGCCAAAATTGCTTAGCTATGAAGCCTTAGCCGACTTATGTGATGGGGTGTTTATTGCCTTACATGGACGTCCTGGAGAGGATGGAACAGTGCAACGTAAATTGGATGCCTTGGGAGTCCCGTACAATGGTTCAGGATATGCAGCTTCACAGATCACAATCAACAAATTCGATACGCTTCAGATTCTCAAAGAGAATGGATTCAAGGTTGCAGAGCAGCATTTGCTTTCAAGATCTGATTTTAAGGATAATCCGGCAACGAGTCTCGATTGGATTGAACAGACATTTGGGTATCCATTTGTCGCCAAGCCAGTGGATGATGGCTGCAGTTCAGCCGTCAAGGTGATTCGCAACCGCGAAACACTGACCAATTACCTTTGGGCGCTATTTCGTGACACGACCATGCTGACTGAGGATAGCAGAGCCGCTCTGAAATTGCATCCGAAAGAAGAATTTCCCGCCAAAGACCAAGTACTACTTGAAAGCCTAATTTCCTCTGAAGGAGCTAGCCATTTCCTCGAAATAACTGGTGGATTGTTGACTTCCTATGTGGGTAAGGACTTGGTATATGAAATGTTTGAACCATCTGAAGCACTAGCAGAAGGCGAAATACTGTCAATGGAGGAGAAATTTCTCGCTGGTGAAGGCCAAAATATTACGCCAGCGCGTTTTGCTCTGGATGATGACGGATACAAGCGAATTGCTGCTCAGGTAAAGGGCGATTTGGAACGAGCGGCTAAAATTTTGGGAGTAGAGGGTTATGCTAGGATTGATGCATTTGTAAGAATCTTTCCCGATTTGAACGCCGAAACCGTTATTATTGAAGTAAATTCCTTGCCGGGTATGACTCCCGCAACCTGCATTTTCCATCAGACTGCTATCAACGGCTACAAACCATATGAGTTTATTGACCGAATATTAGATTTTGGAAAGCAAAAAATGGACAGACAATTAAGAGCAATCAGCTCGAATTAATTTGATTGAATTATGCCTCAACCCACGGCCAGTTTTACCGATAGAATGAAACATCACCTCAAGGAAGGCTGGATTTTGCTGCGCACAAAGTTCTTTTGGAAGAATATTCTCCTAATGCTGGGAGCCTTCCTTCTTTTCGTGCTTTTGTTCGGTCTTTTCCTGCGCTGGTTTACAAATCACGGACAGCAGCTACAATTGCCTGACTATACCAATGTAGAGGTAAACAAAGCGATTGAAGATGCAGATGACCATGAATTTGAGATAGTGATCGTCGATTCGATATTCGTGGTCGGCCAAAAACCAAACATGATCCTGCGACAAATACCTAAGCCTGGAAGTAAAGTCAAGGAAGATCGAAAGATTTATGTGACAGTAACCAAAGGTCAGGCAGATCAGATTGCTTTTGGCAAATTGCCGGATTTGTACGGCAAGGGATACGAGGAAAAGAAGCGAGAACTTGAGGAAGATTACCGGATCAATTGCCGAATTGTTGGGTATATATATGACGGCGGCGGGCCTCCCAATCATATCTTGGAGGTGATATATGCAGGTGTAACTGTAGATAACGGGGATATCAAAGCAAATGAAACCAACATCGAAATCGGAGGCACCCTTGATTTCATACTTTCGCGTGCTGAAGGGGGAGAATTGCCAATTCCGGACCTAATTTGCAAGAGATACAGTGAAGCGGAGTTCTTCACTCAGACCATCAATATGAAATTGGAGCCCATTGCTGATTCCGACGTCAAGAATATGGAGGATGCTTTCATTTACGATCAGCAGCCCAAATTCGAACCTGCAGCAAAGATCTCAATGGGAGAAACGATCAAGGTATTCCTGAAGAAGGAGCGTCCAATCGAATGCGGAGGTGGCCGTCCAAAACCGGTCGAATCAACCGCTCCGAAAGATACCGTTAACTAACTGCAATCTTCCATGTACACAATCCTTAAGGCCGCTCTGGCGTTTGGTTTGAACAGAAAGCTTTCCGCAATGCGATATATTTTATACTTACTTCTCTTCTTTACTTTGCCTTGTCTTGCCCAGGTACAATTTGAAGCGGTCACCTCTAATTTTGAATTAGAGCGCCAAGCAGCCAAGGGAGCAATTATGCGTGGTCCCTACGACCATACAGAAAAACATGTTATTCAGGTTCTGGGTGGTACCTCGCAAACCTTTTGCGTTGATACGCTGCGGGATTTCAAGTTCTTGGACACCATCATGGATCAAAATTGCTCGGCGATAAGCTACGGTATAGTCAGTATCTTGGGTTCCTGTATTACTTATCAGGCACAATTACCCACTGAAGATTTGCGTAAAGACAGCATATGCTTCAATGTATGCGATGCCAAAGGCAATTGTAAGCCTCTGACCTTGATCGTATATGTGCGCAAGGCCAGATCTATTCCATTTCAGGATGACTTCTCGAGTGGAGGACCCTATCCCAATCCCAAGAATTGGCTAGACGAAAATGTATATGTCAATAATCGGATGACCAAAAATCCGCCAACAATTGGAGTGGCTACATTCGATGGACTCAATTCCGATGGACAACCATACGGTGGCAGCACAGGAGGATCTGATACGCTTACTTCGACATATTTTGATTTAAGCACCTTCGGAAATCCCGATCAGGTGTACTTAAGTTTCTTTGCTCAAGCGCGTGGACTTGGTCCGACATTGACATCCAAAGATTCATTGGTGGTACAAATGAAGACTAGCACAAATATTTGGCGCCCTTTGTACAAAATTGGCTGGCCTGGCAATATGGGACTGGATTCACTGCCGCCATTTGTATTTAACAAGATTCCTGTCTTCAATCTCGGAGCTGAAACATACCTGCACAATAGTTTTCAATTTAGGTTCATCAGCTACGGCGACAGAAAAGGAGCTTCCAGTATGTGGAATCTTGATTATGTGCGCCTCAAAGCTGGCGAACCGGATTCAACGATTCTTGATGTTGCTTTCACTGATGTGCCTTCTTCATTTCTCCAAGAATACACGGCCATGCCTTGGAATCAATTCAGGGACTATGAATTACAAGAAATTCGCAAGACTGACAATCAGTTTTCTGTTGAGATAGGGATAAGCAATTTATTCAGTCAGGTACTGACCGCTGAACCAAGCACATTGAATATCAAAGAAATCACGACCAATACTCCGATAGTTAACAATTTTACCTTGTTGGAAGTACCACCGATCGCTGAGCAAAATCAGAGGGATTTAGCTCCTGGAAAATATCAATTTGTTCGCAAATTTGACTTGGGACCTGTGGCGGTAAAATTGCAGGACAATTTTGCAGCCGAGGGCAAATACACCATTCAGACCGATTATCAGTTTACACAAGCACAAGAGCTGGCAAGCGGTATTCCCGAACTTGGGGACAACAATTTTGCTCGATTCCTGACTCAGTTTGACAATGAATTTGCTTACGATGACGGCACTGCCGAGTTTCACCTTATTGCGGTTAGCGATCAATCTCAACCTTCACAGATTGCAGTTCGATTTCATGCAAATAAACCTGACACCTTGCAGGCAATCAGAATGCATATACCGCATGTCAAGGCCAATGTGGGAAACCAACTATTCAATCTCAAAGTTTGGATCGGTCAATTGGATGACAGTCCCGAATACGCTTCGATATTTGTCAAACCGGTATATGCGGACCAGTTTTACGACACATTGCAAGGATTTACTACTTATCAACTTGAAGAAACAGCCACGAAAACGCCGACTCCCTTGGCGATTCCAGCAGGTGACTTCTATATTGGTTGGCAGCAGGTCACTTTCATGCCTGAAAATGAAATTCCGGTAGGATTTGACCGCAACTCTATTGGCGGATTTGACAAGATCTGGCTCAATCGCCAGGGCAATTGGGTACAGTTGGATTCTTTCTTACCGAAATTCTCGGGCTCACTGATGCTGAGACCAGTTATGGGAAATATCCATACGGGTTCGACAGCAACGATGGATCAAGCGATCGGCTCCTTATCGATTTATCCTAATCCTGGCAATGGATTGTTTACAATTGATATGCCGGTAGAACTGGGTCAAGATGCAGTGATGCAGATATTCCAAAGCACGGGCCAGCTGATCTATTCCGGAGCAGCTAAATCCCAAATAGATTTGCAAAACCGGATCCCTGGCTTGTACCAAGTGGTCATAAGGCAGAGTGATCGATCTATTTGGTCAGGAAAACTATCTTTGCTCAACCCTTAAGGCTCGGGCATACTTCATTTATTTAGAATCACATTTACCAACTTTCATGGAAGATATAACTGTACAGGAACTCAAAGCGCGTATCGACGCAGGAGAAACTCTTAACCTGATCGACGTTCGTGAGCCATACGAATATGACGAATTCAACATCGGCGGCCGTCTGGTTCCCTTGGCCGAGATAATGACTGTCCTTCCTGATTTTGAAGATCAAAAGGACGCAGAAATCTTGGTGCATTGCCGCTCCGGCAAGAGAAGTGATATGGCAAAGCAGCTATTGCAAGGTATGGGCCTGACAAATGTGCGCAATGTGTTGGGAGGAATACTGGCATGGCAGGAAGCATTTCCAGCCAAATAGACTTAGAATTTATTCTTCCACATCATTGATTCGACTGGTCGGATATTGCGCTGATTGTATTTGGCGCCTGGTTTGCGGTTGTAGAAGTTTTCGATGTCGCCTTCGACCATGAAGTAGATTAGTTGGCCTACGGGCATTCCAGCGTAGACTCTTACAGGCATGGCACATGATATCTCAAGTGTCCAGTGATTGCAAAATCCCACATCTCCTTTGCCCGCTGTCGCATGTATGTCTATTCCTAAACGTCCAACACTCGATTTCCCTTCTAGAAATGGCACAGTGTGATGCGTTTCGGTGTATTCGGCAGTAGACCCCAGATAAAGATTTCCAGGCATCAATACAAAGCCCTCTTCAGGTATCTCAAAATGGCGGATCGTATTGTGTTTCTTTGCATCGAGCTCATCCGATTCATACATAGCCAGGAATCCGCTCAGATGCACGTCATATGAATTAGTACCAAGGCATTCTCTGTCAAATGGCTCTATCACGATGTTGCCACTTTCAATAGCTTCAAGAATCTTCAAATCTGAAAGGATCATATATAATAAATGTTGGTGCAAATGTACGAAGCGCAAGCCTTACATTTTACATCAAAAATCTGCGTCAGCTTTGATTTCAAATTTGTATATTAGGAGAAAGAATGAAAATATTAAATTTTACTTCAAAGTAATAACATGTATCGCGCCTTGTTCCTGGCAATCTTTCTTATTTGTAGCAATTCTGTTTTTAGCAATATTCTATTCTTAATTGATGGTCATAATTGTGATAATGGAAAAGTAAAACTAGAATTCGTTTCGGACTTTAGAGATAGATACTTTTCGGAAGATTCTGTCATATATGTTATACGAGGAATCCGAGTGAAAGAAGCAAATAACTTCCTACTAAGTAGAATGAAAGTAGTTCCTGAAAGATCTAAGATAGTAGTTGACGACATATTGTATGAGCATATTGAGCGCAAATTTAGCACAGGATTTCTCATAAATTTTGGAGCAGATACCGTTTCAATACATTTCGAAGAGAGTTATTTACCGGGAAATTTAGATCACAGTGTTGAGATAAATGAAAAGGAAATTACGCTAAGTAAAGGCGCACGCTTCTTTTCTAACAATGATGGCTCATTCTATATTCACGATGCAATTTATCATCAATTATACTTACTAGGTGTAACTGGTTCGATTTCTAAGATCGACAACCCTTTGGATTCTGCTATACTAAGGGATATTGCCCTATCCAAAACTGGACTGTATGCTTTTTTTTCGAGGCCTAATTCGAGCCCAGATTTGATTTATGAATATAGGAATGCAAAATGGAAGCTCCTCATGGAATTTGAAGAGACTGATCCAGAATTGGTGCCAGTAACGGCTTTTTACAGTAATGCGGATTCATTTATTTATTCACGGTGTCGTGATCCGAAGGATGAATTAAATGAATTCAAATTGTGTCGCATTTCCTTGACATCTCGAAGAGTGGATATAATTGAACCTGAGTCATTTGGCTATCGCATCGAAGCCTATGATCAAGATAACCCAAGTGATTTTTTTCAACCAAAGTTTTTTGACGATTCCCTGATTGTCTTATTCATGGCTAACCAACTTAATAACACAGTGTATTCGCTTAACGGACCTTTATTTATTTGCATCTGGTTAAAACCAAAGCCAAACGTCGAACAATTGGTTAGTGTTGGTGTGTTTAGTTTGATAAATCAAGTGAAGAGAGTGAATGTAAATGATTGGCGAGTATCCATTAATGCTTTTGATGTAAATAGAAAGGCATTAGCCTACACTATGGTTACAAATGAACATGGTAAACCTAAAGAATTGTGGATTGAAAGCTTGGAAGGTATTGTCTACAACAGATTTTCGAATAGCGATTCTAAGATATTGGTTAGATACAGTAAAGAGCAGGATAATTATTCAATCGATTATTACAAAAAGTAGGAGATTTAGCCCGACATTGGTTCCATTATTTCCCGATCTGCCAGAACATGCAACCAACCCTCCGTGTCCGCGAACTAATTGCCTCCGATATCCCATTTATTGTAAAATATTGGACTGAAGCCGATCCCGAATATTTGCACAAAATGGGTGCAGATCCGCAAAAGATTCCTTCAGCAGCAGGACTTCAGAATGCTTTGCTTCAACAGATTTCGCAAGATTATCGGGAGAAATACTCGTATGCGACGATCTGGTTGTTGGACGATGAAGCTATCGGACATTGCAATGTCAATAGGATTATCTTTGGTCATTCTGCCTACATGCATTTGCACGTCTGGAAAGAGCAACACAGAAACAAAGGCTTTGGAGTCCAATTATGTAAGCTTTCCATTCCCTTGTTCTTTGCAAATATGCAGATCCAGACTTTATTTTGCGAGCCATCCGCCAGCAATGCTGGGCCAAATCAAACACTTGAGCATTTGGGCTTTGAATTGGTCAAAAACTGGACCACTGTACCAGGTGATATTTGCTATGAACAGTCAGTGAATCTCTGGGAATTGAAGGGCATTGAAAAGTTAAATCAGACCCAATAAATCAATTTTCGGTCGTCTCCAGCGCTGAAAAAGCCTTCTTCAGTCGCTATAAGGCAGTTGACTGAATGGCTATGTCCATTGGCAGCAATTCCGCCCAGCGTCTGCAAAAGTGAGTAGTCATTCAAATCCCATACACGAACGGTCTTATCTCGTGAAGCACTAATTAGCATTTGCTCTTCTGCCAGGATCAACAAGTCATTGACGGTAAACCAGTGTGCTGCGATGTCCAGTTTTAGCCCACAATCTGCGTCAAGGTCCCAGACTTTGATATGTGCATCTCGACCGCCGCTGAATAATTCGGATCGGGTAGGGTGAAAGGCCAAACAAAAGACGGAGGGCAAATGCGCGTCGTACATCTTTTGCCTGATCTTCTTCTGCTCAAGATCCATCAGATAAATTTGGCCATCACTAGCCGCAATAGCGAGCGTATTGCCGTCAGGGCTGATTTTACCTTTCCTCAGTGCCTTATCAGTTAATTGAATGGTCTCGATAGGCATCATCTGTTCTTTATCCCAGAATATCATGCGTCCATCCCCTCCCAAGCTAATCAGGTAATCACCATAGACCACTAGATTAAAAATTGAGGTCTTATGCGCTTGAATTGACTTTGTAAGCTCTTGACGCCCTGGAAATACCCAGTGAAGCACACCATTCATATCGCCGGCTACCATTTGATCCATGGTGTCGGAAAGGCTGACTAGGGAAAAAACCTGTGCGGGAACTTTGGCCAGCAAATTACCGTCAGTCCCTGTTGATAGGTCCCAGGCAGCAATCCAACCATCAGATCCTGCTGTGAGTATATGCTTTCCGGCAGCAATTGCGCAGTAGATTGCTCCTTGGTGACCTGTCAGGACGGATTCTTTGCTAAATATTTTCATTGATGATCTGAGCGTTCTACTGCCAGACTAAGGTAATGATATTTTGAAGTCAACAGATTTCAAGTCAATGCAAATGCGATTGCACGACCTGCAAAATTGTCCTTCAATGTCTTAAATTTGATTGTTCAATCTCATATTTGTTTTCCTACTATGCCCTTGTTTAAACACGACATATTACCGGATCAGACCGAAATAGGAATCTGGAAGATCGAGGAATCGGCCCAATGGTTTGAAGACAATATCGTGCTGTATCAAAGTGAAAGAGCTGAACTGGAGTCCCTCAGCCCGCGTAAACAATTGGAATGGCTCGCAGCAAGATATCTACTCCATCAGATGTCAGGAAGGGCGATTAGAGGAGCCTGCCTCAAGGATAATTACGGCAAACCATACCTTCAAGAATCAGGTTTCTTTATTTCGATCAGCCATTCGCATGAATTGACTGCTATCGTGGCTTCGCCTAAATTGTGCGGCATCGACATACAGATCGAAACTGATAAATTGGCAAGAATTGCTCAAAAGTTCGTTTCAGAAGGGGAGGCAGATCAAGTGGGAATGGGAGGCAATTCGCTAGAATCACTGCATTGGATATGGGGAGCAAAGGAGGCGATGTATAAGGCTTATGGAATGCGAAAACTGGCCTTTAAGCAAAATCTGAGTTCATCCTGGAAATCTGGAGAAGCAAAGGGTATAGGACTGATCCAGAAGGAAGAACTACGGCTTTCCTTTGAATTGAATCGCGAAAAAGTTGGTGCCTATTATCTGGTTCTTGCTTTCCTAAAGGCTACGACGACGATTGATCTCTAAATTCGCTTAATTTTGCGCTGAATAAAATCACCGAATGTCAAGATTTCCCCAATTCCTATTTTTAGCGCTTATTGCGATCTTCGTTGCCTGCAATACCAGGACTGACAATCCAGTTGCTTATGAACAGCGGGAATTGCCTGCGGATTTTGTGCAATTCTATAAGAAATTTCACGAAGACAGCTTGTATCAAATGGAGCATATTCAATGGCCTTTGAGAGGTATTCCTTCTACAGCTGATAGCATCACCTGGACCGATGATGACTACTATTTCATGCCTGACCTGTGGAGTATGCATACCAATAGTGGATTCAATGACACGACTTATGTCAGGTCATACAAGATCCTAAATGATATGATGATCATGGAATTCATTCAGATGCGCAATGCTCCATTTGGCATGGAGCGACGCTTTGTCAAGATGGACTCGGCATGGACAATGATCTACTATGTAGGCATGAATCGCTTACAAGAGAGAGGTGGTTAGTCAGCTGACCAAGGTAAATATTAACATTTCATTAGTTCAAGCCTGGGAATTTTATTAGCGCCAGGGCGTTTTAACCATATGAGCAATTCAAAATCTATACTCGTTTTATTTGCGGTCATTATCAGTGCTTGCAGTGTTTTTGCACAAAGTGCAGTTGCTGAAAAGAATGATCCACAAGCAACAGCCCTTCTCGAAAAGCTCAGCAAAAAATATGGACCCTCATCAGGCAAAGAATTTGCATTTACAATGGTGACTGAATTTCCTGGTCAGGCAAAAGAAACAGTTCAAGGCAAATTGATCCAACAAGGAAATGCATATAATCTGGATATGGGCAATCATAAGGTAATCGCCGATGGCAAGACCCTGTGGCTTATCCAGGACAAAGCTAAGGAGGTTCAAATCAACGATCAGAAAACGGGTCCTTCCAAAGATCTCAGCCCTGAGAAGATCCTAACTCTTTATCAAAGCAAAGACTATCTGTATGCGTTGGTCCCAAATACTGCGGGGACAATCAAACAGATCGAATTTAAGCCAAAAGCCAAAAACTCAGATATCACCAAGTTTAGGTTGGAAATAGATCCTGTGAAAAATGAATTTAGCAGCTTGAAAGTATTCAATCGCGACGGCAGTAAATACACCATCACGATCAAATCAGTAAAGCTCAATCAGAAATATCAGGCACAGCAATTCACTTTTGCTGCTGCAGCATTTCCCGGATATCACGTAGAGGATCTGCGGATAGACTAGGCTTTTTGCTTAAAAGCTGCTATTGCATTCTTAGTAAAGTCTGACAACACAAGCCTGCCGCTGATCATCGCGCGATCATCCAACAGTTGATCCCAGTCTTCAGTACCGGCCCAGGCGACTTCTTTCAATGCTTTGCTTGCTTCAGGACTGTATTGCCTGAGAATATTGGCTAAGTGTGCGATGTAAGCATCGACCTGTTCCAATTGATCAAAGCATTCCTGATAGAGGCCTTTATCCTTGGCCCAAGCTGCTGTTTGCCATTCTGAAGCATTGATAGCAAGTTGGGTAAATGCTGCAGTTCCTAATTTCCTTTCACAAGCAGGTCCTACCACAAATGGTCCTATGCCAACTGCTAATTCACTAAGTTTTACAGAGGCGTGCATGGAGGCAATACAATAGTCCATCGCTGCCGCCAGACCTACTCCTCCGCCAACAGCTTTGCCTTGAATCCTTCCAATGATAAATTTTGGGCATTTACGCATCGCATTGATGACCTGTGCAAAACCTGAGAAAAATTTCTTGCCAGTTTCCAAATCATTGATTGCCGCCAATTCATCAAAACTTGCGCCGGCACAAAATGTGCGGTCGCCATGGCTTCGCAGTACGATTACCCTTATTTCATGATCTTGTCCTGCTGCCTGAATGGTGCTTGCCAACTTTTGCAATAAGTGTCCGGGTAGCGAATTCTGCGCTGGATGTCCAAAAGTAATGGTGCCAATCTGATCGGCTATTTGGAGGGTTACATCTTCCATCTAATAAGTTTTTTGCTTAGCAAGGATTACGATTCTTTGCATTGTACCATAGTGAGAATGGTCGCAACAGCAACGGTTTCATTCAATTCATCATACACATCGACAAGAAACTTGACGATGCCTTTTGGCAGATCTTCAGGCTCTTTTTTTTCTTGTTTGATTTTCTCCTTGACGGTCAATCTGACACCTAGAGTCATACCTGGATAAACAGGCTTCGTGAAGCGACATTCTTCAAGGCCATAATTGAGCAATACTGGTCCTTTGCCTGGATCTACAAACAAGCCCGCAGCAGCTGACAGCACAAAATATCCATGAGCAACTCTTTCAGTAAATAGCGTTCCATCAAGCGAGGTAGCGTCCGTGTGCGCATAGAAATGGTCCCAGCTCACATTGGCAAATTGCACGATATCCGCATCGGTCACTGTCCTCTTATGGGTGATGACCGTATCTCCGATATTCAATTCCTCAAAATATTTCCTAAATACATGCTTGTCTTCAAGTTTGTACGGTGCACCAGTTTGATATACTTGCGTGACTTCTGTCATCATATCCGGTGATCCTTGGATCGCGCAACGCTGCATATAGTGTTTGATACCACGCATGCCACCCATTTCTTCGCCTCCACCTGCTCTACCTGGGCCACCGTGAACTAACAGTGGCATAGGTGAACCATGGCCTGTGCTTTCTTTGGCGCAATCGCGATTGAGGACGAGGATTCTGCCGTGATGCGATGCTGCATTCAAGACATATTCCTGAGCTATTTCATGTGAATTGGTCACTATGGAACTCACTAACGATCCTTTTCCCATTTTGGCAAGCTCAATAGCATCTTCAAGCGTTTTGTAAGGCATCAAGGTACTCACCGGACCAAAAGCCTCAATAGAGTGTGCCTCTTGGTATTTGAAAGGATCTTTTTGAAGATAAAGCGTCGGCATTGCGAAGGATCCGTTCTGCTTGTTGGCACCCATGATCTCAAAACTCTCTTCTCCTCCGTAAATGGTCTCAGCATTAGCTGACAACAGCTTCATTTTACCCTGCAAGTCATTCAATTGTTCCTTCCCTACCAAGGCTCCCATGCGGACTCCTTCGGTGCGTGGGTCTCCTATAGTAGTTTGTCCTAGTAGTTTCTTTAGCCCTTCTTCAACGGCTTCAATTCGGTTTTCAGGTACTATGATCCGGCGGATCGCTGTACACTTCTGGCCGGTTTTGACGGTCATTTCTTTGCGCACTTCTTTGAGGAAAATGTCAAATTCAGGAGATTCTGCTGTGACGTCATCGCCTAAAATGATGGCGTTGAGCGAATCGGCCTCCATATTGAATGGTACAGACTCCTCGATGATTCGTTTGCGAGATTTTAGCATTTGTCCTGTGGTGGCCGAGCCGGTAAATGTCACCACATCTTGACTATCGACATGATCCAACAGATCGCCTGAGCTGCCGCAAAGTAGCTGCAGGGCTCCTTCAGGCAGTATGCCTGATGCTATGATGTCTTTGACCATCGCTTCAGTAAGAAAAGAAGTTACGGTCGCAGGCTTCACAATCGCCGGCATGCCAGCTAACCAGTTTACAGCTACTTTTTCAAGCATTCCCCAGATTGGGAAATTGAATGCGTTGATGTGAACAGCTACACCAGGCTTTGGCACCATGATATGATGCCCGATGAAGGTTCCACCTTTGGACAAGCCGATTGGTTCTCCCTCTACATAGTAGGGTTTGTCGGGAAATTTGCGTCGCAAACTTGCATTGGCAAATAGATTGCCGATACCACCTTCGATATCTATCCAGCTATCTATGCGAGTTGCTCCCGTTTGGTAGCTGACGGTGTAATATTTCTCTTTGAGGGATTGTAGATGCAAAGCCAGTGCTTTGAGCATTTGGCCGCGCTCCTGAAATGTCATTTTCCTGAGCTTCTCTCCACCTTTCTTTCGTCCGTACTGCAGCATAGATTCGAAATCTATGCCTTCGGTCCCGGCTAACGCAATCTGAGCTCCTGTTGAAGCATCGTATAAAGGCGTTCCAGCGCCAGTTCCTTCAATCCATCGGCCACAGACGTAATTCTGCAATTTCATATTCCACAGTTTGATCCTGCGAAATTATAAAAACAATACCCAAGAAGGGAAGGTTTGAAGGTAGGAATAAGGACTAAGGAAAAAGGAGTATGCAAAACCAGCGATTTAACAAGGCATTCCAACACCGAACACCTAAGAACTTCCAGCTTCCAACAACCTGCTTACCTCATGGACATATCGCCGCTGCGAATGGCATCGAGATGTCGCTCTAGCTCCATCGAATCACGTATGATCACGTCTCTCGCTTTGCTGCCTTCATTGGGTCCTACGATATGCAAAGCTTCCAATTGGTCCATGATTCTGCCTGCACGATTGTAGCCCAGCTTAAGCCTGCGCTGTATCATAGAGGTAGATCCGACTTGATTTTGGACGATCATACGGGCTGCATCTTCAAACATATCGTCTAGGTCCGATAATTTGTACTGGCCGCCTTTGTCATCGCTATCTTCATCAAGCACTTCAGGCAAGAAGAATGGTATGTGATAGCCCTTTTGAGCACTGATATGATCGATGACGTGTTCCACTTCAGGAGTATCGACAAATGCGCATTGCAAACGGATCATGTCACTGCCAACTGACAATAGCATGTCGCCACTTCCGATCAACTGATCGGCTCCTCCAGCGTCGAGAATCGTACGAGAATCTATTTTTGAGGCTACCTTAAATGCCAACCTCGCAGGGAAATTTGCTTTTATAACGCCTGTAATGATATTTACCGAAGGTCTTTGTGTTGCTATAATCAAGTGAATCCCTACTGCTCTGGCTAATTGTGCAAGCCTTCCGATCGGGAGTTCTATTTCCTTACCAGCAGTCATGATGAGATCGGCAAACTCGTCGATAACAACTACTATGAAGGGCATGAATTTGTGACCTTTCTCAGGATTTAGACGGCGGTCAACAAACTTCTGATTGTATTCTTTGATATTTCGCGCTTGCGCTTTCTTGAGCAGATCATAGCGATTATCCATTTCAATACATAGCGACGTCAATGTATGGACAACCTTCTTAGTCTCTGTGATGATGGGCTCATCCTGATTTGGCAGATAGGCCAGGAAATGATTTTCGAGCCTGCTGTAAGGTGATAATTCGACCTTTTTGGGATCGATCAGCACGAGCTTAACTTGAGACGGGTGCTTTTTGTAAAGCAAGGACATCAGCACGGTGTTGATACCGACAGATTTACCTTGTCCGGTCGCACCTGCAATCAACATATGGGGCATTTTAGCAAGATCTGCTACAAATACCTCATTGGAAATTGTCTTGCCAAGCGCAATGGGTAAATCCATCTTGGCATCCTGAAATTTTTCAGAATTGAGGACTTCGCGTAGGCTGACGATTTGTTTTTTCTTATTTGGCACCTCAATTCCGATCGTTCCTTTGCCCGGAATCGGTGCAATAATACGGATGCCCAAGGCTGCAAGGCTCAATGCAATATCGTCCTCTAGATTTTTGATTTTTGATATTCTGACGCCAGGAGCAGGGATGATTTCATAAAGTGTAACGGTCGGACCGATGGTTGCCCTAATCTTTGTGATTTCGATCTTATAGTGCATCAAAGTTGCGATG
>JBDSUZ010000032.1:0-1798 GCA_039927395.1 Saprospiraceae bacterium
GAGGCCCGCCAAGGCGGTGGTCAGGATCGTGTTGACAAGCAACACAAGTCAGGCAAATTAAGCGCTCGTGAGCGCATTCATTTTCTTGTTGACGACGATTCGTTTCAGGAGATTGGAATGTTTGTGACGCACAGGGCAGTTGACTTTGGTATGCAATCACAGCAGTTTCTCGGCGACGGTGTTATCACAGGTTTTGGGACCATTCACGGCAGACTTGTGTACGTTTTTGCCCAAGATTTTACTGTATTTGGTGGTTCTCTTTCAGAGACTCACGCAGAGAAAATCTGTAAGATCATGGATCTCGCCATGCAAAATGGAGCACCATTAATCGGCTTAAATGATTCGGGAGGAGCCAGAATTCAGGAAGGTGTAAGTTCACTTGGTGGCTATGCCGACATATTCTATCGCAATACGCGTGCATCGGGCGTAATTCCTCAGATATCCGCAATCATGGGCCCATGTGCTGGAGGCGCAGTGTATTCACCCGCGATCACCGACTTTACCATCATGGTCGAGGGAAGTTCCTATATGTTCGTTACGGGACCCAATGTGGTTAAAACAGTTACAAATGAAACCGTGACTTCTGAAGAACTTGGCGGCGCCCATACACATGCTTCCAAATCAGGTGTTACCCATTTGACAGCGGTCAATGATTTGGATTGTCTGAGCAACATCCGCAAGTTGATGACATATATTCCTCAGAACAATCAAGAGAAGACACCTCGAGTGGATTTCAATCTAGCGGACGAATTACGACCGGATCTGGATTCCATTTTACCTGAGTCCATCAATCAGCCTTATGACATGCGCGATGTGATCAATGGCATCATGGATGAGGATTCATTCTTTGAAGTACACCAACATTTTGCAGAGAGTATTATTGTAGGATTTGCGAGGCTAGCTGGGCGAAGTATAGGCATAGTTGCCAATCAACCGGCCAGCATGGCAGGAGTGTTAGATGTTAATAGCAGCCGCAAAGGTGCGCGATTTGTGCGTTTCTGCGACTGTTTCAATATTCCATTGCTAGTACTGGAGGATGTTCCAGGATTCTTACCTGGCACAGATCAGGAATGGAATGGGATTATCACGCATGGCGCTAAACTACTCTACGCATTTAGCGAAGCGACTGTCCCGAGAGTGACGGTGATTACTCGCAAAGCATTTGGCGGAGCCTATGATGTGATGAACTCAAAACATATCGGCGCCGATATGAACTTTGCTTGGCCAAGTGCTCAGATAGCAGTGATGGGAGCAAAGGGAGCGACTGAGATCATCTTCAAGAAAGAAATCTCCGAAGCAACTAATCCTCGGCAAAAACTGTTGGAAAAAGAAGCGGAATATGCTGAGACATTTCTCCATCCTTATCGCGCCGCAGAACGTGGCTTCATTGATGAAGTGATATTTCCTCGTAAGACAAGACGCAGACTGATTACAGCATTTTCGATGCTTGAAAATAAGGTGGCCTCGCTGCCCAACAAAAAGCACGGCAACATTCCATTATAATTCAATATTAAACCCCATCTATGAAATCCTTTCTTCTTATTGCCATTTTTGCCTTTTTGGCTGGCAACTCATCTGCCCAATTAGCTAACCGTCAAGTACTAACTGGCTCATACATGACAGCATTCGACGGTATGAAACCCGGCTACTATATGCATTTGAATGGTATCGACCGTTCTACTGCCGAAAAAAAATGGCAAGAATTGATGAAATCTTATGGCGGCAAAACTGCGAAAATCAAGAAGACAGATCAATATCTTACCCCAGCGGTGGTGATTCGTGAAGTGTCGAATGACCC
>JBDSUZ010000033.1:0-9051 GCA_039927395.1 Saprospiraceae bacterium
TAAAATTAGTACATTAAACACATGAGTTTGGCAAGATGTTTGAAAACTCTTGCATCGAGCACGATTTAATTATCTTTAAGCATTCAACAATCTAATCTTTCCACATGGATATGAACCGTATAGTCACTTTGGATGAATTCATCATTCGTAACCAAAATGATTTTAACTATGCAACCGGTGAACTAACAGGATTGCTGAGAGATATCGGAGTAGCAGCCAAGATAGTCAACCGCGAAGTTAACCGAGCTGGCCTGGTCAACATAGTTGGAGTAGCAGGTGCAGAAAATTCTTCAGGAGATACTGTTCAGAAATTGGACATGTATGCCAATGACAAGCTGATTGAATGCCTCAAAAACTCGGGCGAATGCTGTGGCATTGCCTCTGAGGAGAACGAAGATATCATTCCAATCGATCCTGTTGGAGACAAGAAACCAAAGTATGTGGTTCTGTTTGATCCTCTGGATGGTTCGTCTAATATCGACGTCAACGTCTCTGTAGGTACCATCTTTGCAATTTACCGCAGAGTAAGCGACGAGTCGGGACCTGTTTCAATTGATGACTTCTTGCAAACGGGTGTTCAGATGGTTGCCGCAGGGTACGTACTATATGGTACGTCAACTCTTTTAGTTTATACGACTGGTAGAGGAGTCAACGGATTTACCTTGGATCCATCGATAGGTGAATTTTGCCTTTCTCATCAGAATCTGCAAATTCCCGAGAGAGGACCTTACTATTCAGTCAACCAAGGTTATTACCTCAAGTTTGACCTTGAAATGCGTCGATATATCGACCATTGCTCTGATATGAACTTAGGTCTGCGTTATATAGGATCTATGGTTGCCGATGTGCACCGCTTGATGTTCCAAGGAGGGATATTCTTATATCCAAATACCAGGAAGTACCCTGCTGGCAAACTGCGTCTCCTATACGAATGCAATCCCATGGCCTACATCGTTGAGCAAGCCGGTGGAAAAGCTATCGACACAAAACTGCAACGTATATTGGAGATTGAACCGAAAGCGCTGCATCAGAATGCTACTATCGTGATCGGGTCCAATGGTATGGTCGACGAAATGCAAAAATTTGTCGAACGTTATTCGGCCATTCAAAATCAGTAATTACAGCCTAAACTTGCCATTCTATTGCCTTACGCCTATTTGCTTGCAGCTTGAACAGCAAGCTCTGGGACTTCAAAATCCAGGTAAGGAGTAATCTTCTCAATAAATGTTTTGGTAAAAGCATAAATGGAACTCAGCTGTTCAATTCCTTTGATATTGCCATGCTGTTTTCTATATGACATTAGGATTTTGGCCTGTTTGTAATCTATGTAAGGATGTGCATTCAACTGTTCTTGTGTCGCTTCATTAATCTTGATTCTCTTAGGTGATGAATCGATATTGAATCGCGATTTGACAAGTGAAAGTATTGTGTCATTGATTTGGTAAGTTTCACCGACTTGTTCGATATTTGCAAATCCTCCTAATTGATCTCTAAATTTGATGATTCGTCCCGCCGTCCTGTAGTCCATTCCTCTGATAGCCGTCAAATCTTGCGCTTGAATTTGATTTAGATCCCTTAATGGATATTCAATTTTTTCTTCACTTTTCTTCCAACTCTTTTGGCGATTCTCCCCCATTTCTTTCTTTTCAATTTTGACAAATGGAATTATTTCTTCGCAGAATTTCGGACTGAGGCCATATAGTTTCTTGATGTCTTCGGCATTCCTAAATTTCCCTCCTTTCTCTCGATAATTTATGAGGATTTTAATGCTCTTTTCAGGAAATCCGTTTCGCTCTAGACTTGCTTCATCTGCTGTATTTGGGTCAAATTCTTCGTGTTGAATTTGCTTTTTCTCAAAGGATTTGCCCTCGTATTTTGTCTGCATTTTTTGCTTGCCGGATTCTCCAATCTTGACAAATGGCTTAAGTTTTGCCAACATCTCTTTGCTAATTCCATATATCTTGTCGAGCGCGGCTGCGTTCTTAAATTTTCCTCCTGCCTTTCGGTATTTAACTATCGTGTTGGCCGATCGTTCAGGCAGACCAAGGGAAATCATTTCATCGACACTTGCCTTATTGGGATCAAAGGGCTTCAATTTTCCCGCTTGAGAAGGCTCTATTTTTTCAGTTTTGACCTTCTCAATCTCCTTAAGCATAAACTGCTTCCCCTCAAATGGGTCACCCCTCAACAACCATCGGCTTGAGCTTCCAGCCAAACCCATAAAGGCCAAAGAAATTAAGACCATTAGCCAAATTCCCCTTCTTTCCTTTTTTGTAAAATGTAAGCTTTGATTTTGCATGATTATATAGATCTTTAATTAGCTATTGGGTCAAACTGAAGGCTCCACTTTGTGAAATATCGAAATAGGGTATTCTATTTTGGCTAAGCCAAACTTGCCATTGAATTCTCAAATATTCTGGAACTGATTGACAAAGAATAACTTTTCCTATTTGCATGTTGTTAGGGTTGTCTTCTGGCACTTTGCATTTTCCAAATAGTACCAAGTAATCACAATCAAGTTTGTAAAGGTTCTCTGTCAGGTATTGTGGATCTAGTACAATCATCTTGCTTTGAAATACTTGCAGATTGAGCAAGGTATTCCCGGCAATTGAGTGATTGAGTGTGGATCTTATTTGACATGCCTGTCGGCAAGACATTGTGGCTCTTTCGATACCAATGGAGTCAACTGAGGCATTAAATGTTTGCAGTTGTTTGTCAAGGAGATGATCGATAATAATGCCAGTCCTAGATTGATAAATGACCCATTTCTCTCGATGAACAAATTGGAATTGATGTTGAAAGATAACAAGGAAGCCTACTGAGAATACCGTACTGCAATAAAGAAATTGGCGAGATGATTTGATGAGCCATGCATGTGCCATCCAGGCTAGTCCAAGACTGAGAAGCAATACGGCAGTGTCAGGAATCCATATTCCTTCTGTCACGGCCCCAGGAAGCTCCGCTATCCATATGATTATTTTATTTTGAATCCATGCCAATGCCAACAAGAGGTAGCCTGGAATGAAACTAATGGCTGGAATTATGAAATCAACCAGCAGAGTTCCTATTCCCACCCAAAGTAGTCCTTCTGCAATTGGCACGACAAGGATGCCTGATAGCCAGAAATACCACGGAAACTGATGGAAATAGTAGAGCACAAGTGGAAAGGTTGCCAGTTGCGCAGCAAATCCGGCCGTAATCATTTGGTCAATAGATTTGGGAATCCAGTAAAGGTTAGCTGTAAGATTTTGAAATAGCGGCTGAAACACCAAAATGCCGATTAGGGCTAAAAATGAAAGTTGAAATCCAATATCCCACAATTGCCCTGGTTGCCAAAGCAATATCAACAATGCCGCGGCAGCCAATCCATTAACTAATTGCTGTTTGCCTTTTGCTAGAAATGCAAATAATAGAATAGCGCTCATTATTCCGGAGCGAAGTATAGCAGGTCCAGCTCCCGTCAATAAAACATAAATCAACAATGCCGCGAATGCGAAAATTGCCTGCAGGGATTTCCACCGCTTAAGAAAAAAACCAGAGAATATTAATATGATATGACAGACTATCGCAACATGCAAACCTGAAACTGACAATATATGCACGCTTCCGGTTTTTCGATAGGCATCTGTCAATTGATGATCCATATTCTTTTGGTCGCCTAATACAAGCGCCGTCACGAGATCGAAAGCGTTGCGGTCAGGAATCAGACGCTTATATCGCGCTATTAATTGAGACTTAAACTTAAATAGCTGATTGTCAATTGAGAATCCTAACGGATCTATGAGTAGGTATTCATTCTCTTTGATGAATGCTTGAAAATGGATTCGCCGATTATGCATATAAGCCTTGTAGTCAAAGGCAAATGGATTTCCGGCTTGATTAATCTCCTGAAAATCACCTCTGCCATAAAGGAACTGACCGGGCTCGACAATTATACATGAATCCTTAGGCAAGTAAAGCAACGCTTTCAATTGACTTTTGCTGCTATCAACAAATGTCACATTTGCAATTACTTTTTGGTATTTCTCCGATTTGAGCAGTTCCTTAATCTCCCCCTTAAATTCGATTGGGTTGTTTCTTGAACTAAGCGGCGCGACCTCAGGGCTAAAAAATCGATTGCTATTCCACATTCCTAGAAAAAGGAAGGTGCTCATCATCCAGATACCGAATAGCGGAATCAACCGGATATACCTTTTGATCGAGAATGAGAGCGCTACACCGAGTAGTGCTAAAGTAATGAGTGCAGGGAATTGACATGTATCTGGAAGAAAATGGTATTTGCCTACGGCAGTTCCAATTAGGAATGGAATGCAAAGACGAATAAAAGGTGACTTATGCCAATGATACATAGATTCTTTTGGCGACTGATTTGTTCAGCTTACCAAAAGAAGAGAGTCAAGATTGACCAAATTCCATATTGAAAATGGAATTATTTTGAGATTTTTTTATTTGACTAATATCCGCCCAAATATCTGCGCAAAAACCACTCGGTGGCTAGTAGCAGAAATAGCAGCGCAAAAATCCACTTCAGGTTGAGAAGCGGATCAGTCAAAGTCTGTTCAAAAAGTATAGGCTTGAGCGTAGGAAGCTTTTCCAATGAATCGCCCAAGGCAATGAGTTGATTGGATTTGAAAAACTGCCCCCCACTTTGTTGCGATAGACTGCGCAGTAAATTGTGGTCCGCAGTGGTTTCACTTAACTCTAGCTGCAAAGCTTTAACTGTGAAATCTCCCTTGGCAGTCAATGTCTTATCGTTGAATTTGGTCGTTCCAGTAAAGGTGTATTTACCTGGAGCCAACACACCAGCGTCGAGATGATATGCCCGATCTTGCCTGTTAAATTGAAATGTAAATTCCTGATTTTTGCTGTTCCGGATTGATAACGCAACTTCAGGTTCGTTGATTAATTCGAAATTGTCATTGTACAATTCCGCATCAAATATTATAGCTTCATTCTCAGGAAAAAGGCTCCTCGCTGATTTTACTCTAAACTTGCGCTGATCAGATTTGGTGGAAGTATACTGGACTGATTTTGTTACGATTTCATTTGAAATATCAAAGTTCTGATGCTGCAGGAAGTCAAATAATTTCCATTGCCAGATACCTTCTGCGCAAAGAATGGCGCTGCGAGCACCATTTGATTCGCCAAATACAAGCAGGGGATAATCTGTTTGGACTTGTCCAATTTTTTGCTGCAAAAGAACTTGCGCATTTGGCCCTTTTTTATAATTGCCAAATGGAGCTTGCAAAGGCACAAATTGACCAATGCTAGTCTTCAATAAATCTGAGGTTGTAAACTGCAGGAATGCTTGATTGTAAATTGCCTGAACATCATTTGCACTTTGTCCACTATTGTCGATACGCAGTATATCTTGGAATTGATTAAGTCGATTCAGATCTGTTTGTCCGCCAATTACAATCAACCTTGGTAGTTTACTTGTCGTAATATCATTCAATAACTTGTTGGTATTTGCACTGGTATTCTTGTCGGGAATCTGGTGCAAGACCAGAAATCCATAATCCTTTATATTGCCTTTGAATTCATCAGCCATCGAAACTGTCACTTCATAATTCTTGTTTGATTCCAATGCATATTTTATTGCAGCGATATCAGGATGCGGTGATTTGGCCAACATCAGCACCTTAATTCGCGAATCAAGTACCTGTGTAAATAAGTCAAATTGATTATTGGAGTAGGTATTTTCTCCTGAAAGTCTGCTAACAGAAATTCTGTAATGTTGAATTCCCGGAGAAGTAGCCGGAATTTGGAAGGTCAGGGTTTTGAAAAACTGATTTTGGTTTATTGAAATGTTCTCAGATTTCAAAGTTTGCACCTTATCACCCTCTACATGCGCAATACTCACAGTGGCATTACTTCCCTCAAATTGAAAAGCACCAATATCTGCCTGAACTGTAAATAGGTCGTTGAGATAGACGATCTGATTAGCCAGCGCTCGCTTGATAGTCAGATCTTTCTTTTGAATCGTATCGCCCAATCCCACTGAAAAAATAGGAATCTTCTGGCTCTCTGAAGCATATAGGGGGCTGACCCCTTCATTGAATATACCATCAGTTGCAAGTACCACAGCGCCCAGATTTTGGTCGCCATACTGATCAAATGCCCACTCGAGTGGTGCCGATATATTAGATGATTTGTCGAGATGATCAAAGGAGACCGAATCACGGACACTTTGACCGAAACTTATCGGTACAACCTGAAATTTGTCCCTAAACCTATCGATCAGCTGATTCCAGTCCTTGTTGAACACCTCTTGGTCACTCTTGCCCATTCCTAGACCCGCAGACATACTATTATCTAAGGCAAGCACTAGGACTGGTTTTTGAATTTCATTGCGCGTACGACGTAATAAAGGGCTTAGTAATAATGCACTGATGATAAACACGCTTAGAAAGCGAAGTGCAGCCAAGCCCAATCGAACATATTTGGCTTGTTGGCGATAAAGTTTGTCCTTGTAATACAAGAGGGCCGCGAAAAGCAAGCCAGCCAACAAACAAAATAATATATACCAAAGGGGATATTGAAAACTCAGTTGATTCACGCGAAGATCTAGATTATGGCCTTATGTTGGCTAATAGAACGCTAAAGTAACGATTTAGATTTTGAGCTATCAAAGGTAACTTGAACATGAGCCAAAAAACTTGTCCTGAGCTCCTTTCAATCTGTTGGTGAATACTAGATGCCATACCTTTCGTAAATTTGTCTTAAATGAAGATCAATCTTAAACGAATTTAGCAGAATGTTCGTTATGAGAATATTTGTTACTTCGCAGTTCAATTGCCGATATCATGCCTCGATTCATCATACGATTTACCCTTATTTTTTCATTTGCTTCGCTAAGTGCTGTGTCCCTCAGTGCGTCATACCTCCTGTTGCCGATGGATTTGAAGCAAAAGGATCATCTTAAGGCCTATGGGATCACTTACTGGGTGATCGATCAAGGAGTTGAAGCATTCTGGTTACTCAACTATCGCGGCGGTAGTTTTGCATTTCCTTACACCTCAGGATTCGAAAAAGAGTGCAAGACGAGAAATATCAGCTACGAAGTCATCACTGATGGCCAATTTGCTGCGATTCAAACGGAAATAAGCGATCCTGAGATCAATATGGACGTTGTGAAACTTGAGAAAGCCCCTAAAATCGCCGTTTATACACCAGATATAAACTCCAAAGGCGAAAAGGTTCAGCCTTGGGACGATGCAGTTACAATGGTACTGACTTATGCGGAAATTCCATTTGATCGAATCTACGACAAAGAAGTGCTGAATGACGTACTTCCGAAATACGATTGGCTCCATTTACATCATGAGGATTTCACTGGGCAATATGGGAAATTTTACGGCAGCTATAAAAATGCTGCTTGGTACACTGAGAACCAAAAGAGGAGTGAAGCGACTGCCAAGCAATTTGGCTTTGCGAAGGTGTCGCAACTCAAATTGGCAGTAGCGGAGAAAATCAGAGAGTATGTGATTGGGGGAGGATTTATGTTTGCCATGTGCTCAGCAACTGATAGTTACGATATCGCGCTTAGCGCTGCCAAGACTGATATCTGTGCTGAAATGTATGATGGGGATGGGATGGACCCACAGGCTCAGCAAAAGCTTGATTTTCACAACACTTTTGCATTTGAAAATTATCAGCTTAGCCGCAATCCCTTAGAATATGAATTCTCATCGATTGACAATAAGATGAGAAATGTCACACCGCAATCTGATTATTTCACTTTGTTCGATTTTTCGGCTAAATGGGATCCAGTGCCAACTATGTTGACTCAAAATCATACGCGCACTGTCAAAGGATTTATGGGCCAGACTACTGCATTTAGAAAGCAATATGTCAAATCCAATGTACTTGTTCTGGGAGAGTCCAAGGCACAAGGAGAAGTAAGATATATTCATGGCGAAATAGGGCAGGGGCAGTGGACTTTTTACGGAGGTCACGACCCTGAAGATTATCAGCATATGGTCAATGATCCCGAGACCGATCTTGCATTGCATCCAAACTCTCCTGGATACCGTCTGATACTCAACAATGTGCTATTTCCTGCAGCCAAAAAGAAGCAGCGTAAGACTTAAGCTTCCTTGCAATTTCCTATGTCCGACATGGTGTAATCTTCCTGCATCAGTTATTAGGATTAGAATCATTACATTTAGATGTAAAAATTCTATCGCATGCAATTTTCAAAAATAGCTGGTGTTGGTCATTATGTGCCTGAATGGGTGGTCAGCAATGACGATCTATCCAAAGTCATGGATACCTCTGATGAATGGATCAGAGAGCGAACGGGAATTGAAAACCGGAGATATGGCAAAAAACATTCTGAGACGACTTCCACAATGGGAGCAAAAGCCGCTCAGATAGCCATTGACAGGGCCGGTATTCAGAAGGAGGAAATTGATTTCATCATATTTGCTACACTGAGCCCTGACTATTATTTCCCTGGCTGTGGAGTCTTATTGCAACGGCAACTCGGTATTACTGCTCAAGAGGTAGGCTGCCTTGATATTCGCAATCAATGCTCTGGCTTCATTTATGCTTTATCGATTGCAGATCAATTCGTCAAGACGGGGATGTATCGCAATGTGCTGGTCATTGGAGCAGAAATGCACTCAATGGGTCTCGATTATTCTAACGAAGGCCGCAATGTGACAGTAATCTTTGGTGATGGAGGAGGAGCTGTGGTAGTACAGCCAGCTCAGGAGCCAGAGCAAGGTATTCTAGCCACAAAATTGCATGCCAACGGAACTTACGCCGAGGAATTAGCTATGATAAATCCTGGCTCACATGGCGGGTTCCATGGCAAACCTGAATCCTATGGTTATGGCAATGACCCCTACGGTGGCATATTTATGACTCAGACGATGATCGACGACGGGTTGCTATATCCTCAGATGAATGGGCAATTTGTATTCAAACTGGCAGTACAGAAATTTCCTGAGGTAATTCGCGAAGCACTGACAGAACTTCAACTCTCCACTGAGGATATAGATCTGTTGATTCCACATCAAGCCAATCTGCGCATCAGTCAATTTG
>JBDSUZ010000034.1:0-17328 GCA_039927395.1 Saprospiraceae bacterium
GGTGATGAACCTGAATCTGAACTTCACAGGCGTGAACAATGGCTACGAACTGTATCAAAACGTTCCGAATCCATTTGTTAAATCTACTGTAGTAGGATTCAACTTACCATCAAGCATGCGCGGTAAACTTACTGTATACGATGTAACAGGAAAAGTATTGAAAGTTGTTGAACAAACATTCAACAAAGGCAACAACCAAGTAACTTTGACAAGAAGTGAATTGGCTGCAAGCGGCATACTATACTATACATTGGAAACAGCGGATTACACAGCAACTAAGAAAATGATCATCCTGGAGTAATCTAGGCACAACACCTAATCATATTAATCCCGACTGCTGTTTGTAGTCGGGATTAATTTTTTTGTGCAATTCACTTTGCGACAATCCACTATCGCCCAATTGTCGATTATCGTGCTGATACTGTAGCAGTTGTATACAACTTAAATTTATTTTTTGTATATTAGTAATCCCATTGAACATGAATTGCTGTTGGTAATAGTTGAATACATAAGTATCAATTAATTGCAACTAGGATTCTGTAAGGCTATACTTGTAAATAACGAAAGCCACAACAGTAAGTTTTTCGCAAATTTTGCGATCGAACTTGTTGAATTGTATGCTTGAATTAATCCAATTACAAAACCTTTTGCCTTATGAACAGATCTATCTTCAATTCTTTTCTGAACCGAATCCGGTTTGTTGTTTTACCTATTTTTATTCTATTTTCATTTCATATTACCGCTCAAGTTGGTAGCGGCAATCTCCTTATAAAATGTAACAGTGGTCTAGGTGTCGAACTCCTGCCTGTAGATACAAACGGAGATGGAGAACCAGATTCTGGTACGGCCCTTGTTTCAGCGTCTGTTCTAGATGCTGGTACAATTGATCTTAATGGCCCAGTTGCAAAATTGCAATTCAGTTTTTCCAAAGATCCATTGGACAATACCAGGACATATACCTGCGCAGATAGGGGAGTCCATGTTGTTGAATTGTGGGCAACTAACATTCTTGGCAATCAGGCCCATTGTGAGACCTACGTTATAGTGCAGGACAAAGAGAATGCATGTAATATGCCTTCTTCACCGAACGTCGGAGGTAGAGTTGTCACTACCGATGCTGCAGGCAAAGGAGTGGAAGGTGTAATAGTGAGCATAAAATCTCCTACTCAGCCTGAGAAGATCGTCATTACAGATTCTCATGGTAGGTATGAAGCAGAGTTGCCTTTAAACAATGCATACACTATTCAAGCAACTCATGATGTAAATCCTCAGAATGGGCTGTCTACTATTGATATAGTCTTAATTCAAAAGCATTTATTGAATGTACAGCCATTAAATTCTATTCGCAAGATCATCGCTGCAGATGTAAACAATTCGGCTACAATCACGGCAGCTGATCTTGTAGAGGAGCGCAAATTGATATTGGGCAAAATCCCAAAATTTAGCAAAAGTCCAAGTTGGAAGATTGTCGTTGATAATGGTGCTATGCAAGTACCGCAAATTGAGTTGTTTAGGACTATTGATGATTTGACAGGAGACAGGCTTCAGGAAGATTTTGTCGGAATAAAGATTGGCGACGTGAACGGATCCGCAAAAGCTAATGGATCATTTGTATCCACCGAAGGACGTAGCGGACAAGCACTAGTTCTGCAGTTAACGGAGCAAGCAATTGTAGCAGGACAAACTTATTCCGTCCCATTTAGGTCAAGCAATTTTGAAGCTATCAGCGGATTCCAATTCACACTCAATTTTGACAGAAATGCATTGGCATTTGCTAACATAGAAGCTGGAAAATTGGCAATGTCGGATGATAATTTTGGATTGACAATGCTAGACAAGGGCTGGATTACTAGTAGTTGGAACGAAATCGAAGGCGTCGGTGTGGCTGCTGATGATGTATTATTTACCGTGAATTTCACAGCTAAATCTGATGGCAAACTCAGTAATATGCTGCACATGAGCTCCGACTTTACTCCAGTCGAAGCATACAACAGTTCTGATGATTTGATGAATCTGACTCTGAAATTTGAAAATACCAATGAAGCATACGAACTGTATCAAAATGTTCCAAATCCTGTGCTCAATTCAACCATCATAGGATTCAACTTGCCAGAGCAAATGGCAGGCAAATTGACCATCTACGATCTGAGGGGTAAGGTGCTGAAGACAGTTCAGCAAACCTTCAACAAGGGCAATAACCAAATCAATTTCACAAGGCCTGAGCTTGCATCTGCTGGCTTATTATACTACACTTTGGAAACGGCAGATTTTACCGCAACTAAGAAGATGATTTTGATTGAATAGCAAATACGTGACTAGGAAGATGGAATTGGGGACAAAATCAATCGCCTTCAATTCCATTTTCTTCGCACAAACCTGCATATAGCAACATTTTATCTAATTTCTCATTTAAAAAATTTGATTTATGACTATTGTAAATACCCTCCGTAGGACGTTTAATTCGATGGTAATTCTCACTCTTTCCTTTCTTTTTTTATCTAGTGCTTCGGTTTTGGCCCAAGATACTATAGCGCCAGTGGCTGTTTGCTATAATGGTTTAGCAGCCGACTTGCTACCAGTTGATTTAGATGGAGACGGCAATTATGAAACTGGCCAGGTAATATTGTATGCAATGGACTTTGATGGCAATAGCTTTGATGACGTAACAAGTTCGGAGAACCTTATAGTAAGTTTTTCATCCGATGTATCGGATATTCAGAAGATTTTTAAATGCTCTGATTTAGGTACTAACCCTTTGCAAATTTGGGTAACTGATGAAGCTGGAAATAAAGGTACTTGTGCGACTTATATAATCATTCAAGATCCAGGAAATTCATGTGGAGGAGTTCTTCCTATGATTGTGGGAAATGTGAAAACTGAGCTCTCAATGGGCGTGCAAGATGTTGAAATTGTGATAAGCTCTATTTCCTTACCTCCCGATACAGTGGTTTCCCAGCAATCTGGCCAATACATTGCAGGATTATTTCTCTATAAGGAGTTTAAATTGGAGCCAAAACTGGACAAGAAACCATTGAATGGCGTCACGACGCAAGATCTCGTATTAATTCAAAGGCATATATTGAACAAACAACCCTTAACCACAATTGGGCAACTGGCAGCGGCAGATGTGAACAAATCGGATGATATTACGATAGGTGACCTTATAGAATTGCGCAAAGTAATCCTAGGAAAAATACCAAATTTTAGCAATAATTATAGTTGGAGGATAATTGCAAAGGATGGTCCCACAAGTCTAGAAGACATTAAAGAGTCTTTAATTGTATGGGTTAACGATGGTTTCATAGATGGAGTAGATTTTCTCGGAGTTAAGGTAGGAGATGTGAATAATTCAGCTAAGCCAAATTCCAATTATATTTCGATTGAAGACCGAAACTCGCAAGTGCTGAATTTTCTGTTAGACGATCAATCAGTAAAAGCAGGAGAATCCTATTCACTCGGCTTTAAGTCAAGTGATTTCAATTCCATTGAAGGATTCCAATTCACACTCAATTTTGATCAGAATGCATTGTCATTTAGCGGTATTGAATCGGGGAAACTAGATATTTCAGAAGACAACTTTGGGTTGACAATGCTAGATAGGGGCCAGATCACTAGCAGCTGGAATCAAATCGAAGGACTTAGTACCGATCCGAATGATGTCGTATTTAGAATGAATTTCATAGCAAAATCTGACGGGACACTCAGCGATATGATTCGAATGAGTTCTGATTACACTCCGGCAGAAGCATACAATGGTGCTAGCGAATTGATGAACCTGAATCTGAAATTTGAAAGTCTTAATCAAGCATACGAGTTGTATCAGAATGTTCCAAATCCTGTGCTCAATTCAACAATGATTGGATTCAATTTGCCCGAGGAAATGGCCGCCAAATTGACCATCTTCGACGTTAACGGCAAAGTGCTGAAGACAGTTCAACAAATGTTCAACAAAGGAGATAATCAAGTCAAGCTCACAAGACTTGAACTTGCATCGGCTGGTGTGCTTTTCTATACTTTAGAAACGGCTGATTTTACGGCAACTAAGCAGATGATCTTGCTCGAGTAAGCTTTTAGATTTGTTACGTCGGCATCAGAAGATAACTTTTCCAAAGTTTGGAACTTTGGAAAAGTTGAATCGGATGAATAAAGCATCATAAATACAAACTTCGTCAGGATTTAGAGCCCTGACGAAGTTGTTTCTAGCCAGGACAAACAATTGTCCCTTTTACCATTTCAAAAACTTATCCGAAATTGCTTTTCGGCCTGGATCAATCTTGTTTTACAAATTTTGATCTACCGTAATATTTACCATCGATGCTAAATATTGCATAATACATTCCTCCAGTCAATTGACTTACATCTACACTTAGATTCTGTTGATTGCTAACATTTTGCAATGTTTGGCTGATTACGGAAATGCCTTGAATAGTAAATATTTCCATATTTAGTTTTCCTGCTGGCATTCCGCTAATGTTAAATCTAATTTGATCAAGCACTGGATTTGGACTTGCCTCAATCCATTGTTGGCTATCTTCTGCACTTTCTTTGATCGCAAGTGTATAGATAGAGTCTGGTTTGACCGCTATGTTTAGTATCGCAATGCCGTTGCCAACTGACCCAATGTCAGTCGAGGTAGCAGTGACAAGATCAATCCGATAGAAATGATCAAAATTGCTATTTACGGTATTTACAACTAGAAATCCTTTATCATCGGCCCCTGGAAATGCTGTATAGATATCCAAGTCGATTGTCGGATCATTATTGTTGGCGATCAAACCAGTGCTTCCAATTGTATTCAATACACCATCATTTGGCGGATTCTGAGTAGCTAGTATATTCAAGTCAAGATCGTAGTCATACAATGTAGTACCGGAAGTTGTGTTGTAATTTTTAGCATACGCTGCACAGGCAATTCGAGGTACATCATTGGCATGTACATCACCAGCAGCGTATTTTAAGCTTAAGTCTGTGAATGCTATAGCTCCAGTGACAGGATGCAGACGGTAGTTTTGACCTGTGATACTCACAACGCGAATCCTGTCAACTACTGGATTGAAATCCATTCCGATGCGGCCCATTTCTGGCGCCAAGGCAATAGAAGTAGCACCGATTGCAGTTAAAACTCCAGTTTGTGCGTCTAGCAAGTAAAGTTGAGCCTCGCCATTTGTATTATTATATCCTAGTGCATATAATCCTCCCGTTGCCGGTCTAATATCAAGACCTGATATGATATATCCAGCACCTAGACCTGTGATAGGAATCACAGTGCGAATCACCTGCGGTACATCAGAGTCAAATGTCAAGAGGTTATTATTGGAACTAATTGCATATACCAATTGACCGGTGATTGGATTCAAAGCTTGGCGCTCTAGAAATATTGCGATATCGCGGATAGCTGTTCCATTTCCGATTTTGCCAATTAATTCTGCTCCACCAGTTTGCAAATTAATATGGTAAAGAAAATCTTGATTGACTGTATTTGAAACTAAATACGCGATGTTAGTACCCGTAGCAACGTCATAGTGAATATCCAAATCGCTTGTTGCATCCGCAAGATTTTGAGTTATTCCTGAAGGCCCAAATGTGTTGATCGTTCCACTATTTGGTGGTATCTGACGAGTAATGATATTGAGCGAATCATCGTAATTAAATAATGTAGTCGATGATGCCCCGATATAACTATTGGTATAAGCTGCTGTTGAAATTGTCGTTTTGGTACCTTCGTTTTGATCACCAAGGGCATATGCCAGATTGCCGTCAGTTGCCGCAATTGCCCCTGTATTAGGATTCAGTCTATAATTGGAACCATTGGCTCCTATTACGCGGATTCTGTCGACAGTGGGATTGAAGTCAAATCCGATATTTCCCATCCCCATTGCTAAAGTGGCTGCAGTTCCAATTTTTGTAATTACCGCATTGGTAGTATCGATGGTATAGAGTTGAGCTTCTCCTGTTGCATTATTGTATCCGATGCCAAATAGTTGACCAGTCGCCGGACGGAAATCCATTCCCGACAATATTTGGCCCGCCTCGATACCAGTGATTGCCTTTGCACTGCGGATAATTTCCGGTGCATCCGAATCAAATGTGATTAGGTTATTATTTGAAGCCAAGGCGTAAATCAATTGACCAGTAATGGCATTAAGCGCAGGTAGCTGAATTCTTACAGCAATGTCGGTAATAGCAATTCCAAATCCGATACTTCCTAGTTGGGTTGCGGCGCCAGTTTGCAGATTGATAAGATAGAAATTGTCGAAACTAAGATCATTTGCTACTAGAAAAGCAATGTTGGTCTGCGAAGCCGAATCGAACGCGATGTCAAGATCAGTGCTTAGATCTTGTATGCTTTGGTTGATACCAGTGCCTCCAATCGTGTTAAGTGTTCCATTATTTGGAGGAATTTGCGAAGTCAGAATGTTCAGCACTTCATCATAATTGTAAAGTGTAGTGGAGGTAGCTGCTAAGTAGCTGTTGGTATACGCAGCTGCGCCGATTGAAGGGGTCATGCCTTCATTGACATCACCTGCAGCAAATGCAAGATTTCCATCAGTCGCAACTACCGCACCTGTGACGGGATGCATCCTGTAGTTACTGCCATTAGATCCGGTCACTCTTATTCTATCCACAGTCGGATTGAAGTCAAAACTGATGCGACCCATCCCCATTTGAAGAGGTACTGCAGGAGCTATAGAGGTCAACATGCCCGTTCCTGGATTCAAGGTATAGATCTGTGCTTCACCGGAAGCGTTATTGTACCCGAACGCATATAGCTGGCCAGTAGCTGGCCTGGAATCCATTCCAGACAGCGTTTGTCCCATCGTTATGCCCGATACAGCAATTGAGCTGCGAATAAATTGTGGTTCATCGCTATCAAATGTGAGCAAATTGCCATTGGAGGTCAATGCGTAAACTAGTTTGCCTGTGATGGCTCCGGGACTTTGTTTGTCGATAAAAACAGCAATATCAGAAATCTCCATGCCAAGACCAATTTCAGCAATTGCTTGAACCGATCCATTTGTCAAATTGATTGAATAAAGCGTGTCGCTTGAATTGACATTTGCAGATAAATAGGCGATATTTCCTCCTGCAGATGGGTCATAGAATATGTCCAAATCGGCTGAGGCATCAGTATTTTGGACTATGCCAGAATTTCCAATAGTATTGAGGGTCCCATTATTTGGTGGAACTTGTGAACACAGAATATTTAGCATGTAATCGTAATCAAATAATGTAGTTGAACTAGCTCCTATATAGCTGTTGGTATAAGCTACAGAACTAATGCTGGCAGTTGTGCCGGCATTGACATCGGACAATGAGAATGCCAGATTGCCATCCGTTGCTGCCAGAGCACCTGTCACTGGATGAAGGCGAAAATTGCTTCCATTACTTCCTGTCAAACGTATGCGGTCAACGGTAGGATTGAAGTCAAACCCTATTTCACCCATATCAGGCATCAAAGTACTAATGCTTCCCACTTGAGTTAACGCAGCAGTATTTAGATCAATCGTGTAAACCATTGCCTCACCTGTGCTTGACTTGTATCCCAGGCCGTACAATTGGCCAGTTGCAGGTCTGAAGTCCATTCCTGCTAATTCAAAATCCGGAACAAGTCCGCTAATTTCGGCACTTGAAACTATCTCAGATGGAAGAGCTGATTCAAAAGAAATTAGCTGAGATCCCGATAGTGCATAGATTCGCTGTGCTTGGATTTGGGCTTGTTGAAATAAGAAAAAGACCACTAAAACAAGACAGAATCTCATAGTAATCAATAGCCCGAAGAATTGATTTGTGTAGCGTTTAGCCTGCATAAGTATTCGTTTTTGACTTTCGCCTGATTTTGAATATCTACGTGAGGCCTGGAATTTTGGATTTTGCTGGCGCTATATCAAAATATCTTACCGCCAGTTTCTCTCCTATTCCGAGTCAATTTAGAAGGGCTTTATTGGTTCAAACCTAAATACCGACGATGAGTACGCTGTTTCGAAACTGAGATTGACTGTTCCAATTTGTTTGATATCTACCAGAGTAGCAGCTTTTGTATCGGGAAATGTGTGTGAAAAAAAGATCCAGCCATTGCGCGGCGTTGGCTTCACATCAAAGAGGTAGGGCATCACAGCGGAAGGCAATTTGTCCCATGCGGCAAGGTAAAATGGCTTCAGGTGCCAAGCTTTGGCATACATTTCATTGTAAAATACAAATGCAGGAACTGCATCAGCTGGAACAAAAATCGGTTCACCGATCTGCTTTTGTCCAGCCATATATCGCATGGCGGATTTGCTATCTTCAAATTCCATTCTAGTGGAAAAGTATGATAAACCCTTCTGATTATAGATCGTAAATAGGGCAACTAGCGTGACGATAGGTATCGTCCATTTTGGCTGAAATCGAATCATTCGTGTCAAGCCAATTCCCATCAACAACAGTAGTAAAGGCACAGTAAATAACACTACTCGCTCGAGCAATGAGAAAAGGTGTAAGTGGGAGGCCAGCAAACAAAGTCCTATGGGAATGATTAGTAGACAGGCCAGGAATCGCTGTTTACGTAGCAAGTAAATGCTTCCAAAGCAAACACTGGCAATTGCAAATACAAGTGAAACTGCGGATTTGTCGACCATTGCTCGAAAAACTCCCAGTAAGATCTCAATACTCTTCTGCAATTGTGGAATACTTCCTGGTAACAAATCGATGAAATAAGGTGCATGGAATTGCTGCAGATAATCTGATCGTATATCGGCGCTAAGAATCAAATAAAAGTACAATGCAAAACTACTCAGCCAACAAATAATTGGAATTAGCGTTTTCAATAATTGACTTTTTTCATGTCTGAAACTTCGTCCTGAAAATGCAATCCCTATGCCCGCTAAAGCAAATACTGTGGGCATACTAATCCATATCACAGAGGCACCAGCCAAGCTCCATATTATGCTACCACTCCATGTCCAAGCTTTATCTCTACTGAGCCATGCCCAGGAGATCAATCCTAAGACTACTGCCATATCGACGCTGTATTGCTTGAATTCGGTACTGTAGCGAACTGCCGCCCCTGAAAATGCTAGCATCCACAGTATATACCATTGCAATGCGACTGGTCGTATGAGAGACTTGACCATTAGCCATAGAAAAAATAAGGTGGCAATGCCGGCTATCAAAGGCAAAAGCCGCAAGGCAAATTCATTGACACCTAAGCAGAGTATAGCGATTTTGCTTATACACAAGAAAATGGGCGGAGCATATTGCTCGTACTTCAATGGTTGTAAAAATTGTAGCCAATTGCCTTCCACTACATTTCTGGCCAAATTTGCTTCGTCAATTATTAGAGAGCGATTGGCCAAATACACATGCAATCGCAGCATGATGCCACCAAGCAATATGATCGCAGAAGCAAGGCTAACTTTGCGGGCAATATTTTCAGAATTTAATAGCATTGCCTAAATATAGCCCAAAATGAAAATTCATTGATTGAATAGAAATGAGAAAAATGAATGGAAGCAATCAAGGAGCTAGTTGTACTATTTTCCATTTCCCATCATGTAATTGATATTCAAATCGATCATGCAATCGACTACTTCTTCCTTGCCAGAATTCAAACAGATCGGGAATGAGTCTATATCCACCCCAATGGTTGGGCCTTTCAATATTTGTATTTGGAGCTAAATTTTCTTTTATTTTCTTAAAATTATCCTCCAATTCTGTTTTATCCTGAATGACTGTGCTTTGAGGAGAAACAATTGCTCCTATTTGAGAATCGAGTGGTCGGCTATGAAAATACTGATCCGAATCCTCGGCATCAATTTTTTCGATCTTACCGGATACTCGCAATTGACGATGCAAATTATGCCAGAAAAATACCACACTCGCAAATCCATTTTCGGCCATTTGTTTTCCCTTTTTACTTTCGTAATTGGTATAGAAGACCAAACCGATTTCTTCAATTTCTTTCAGTAGAACGATTCTGGCATCTGGTCGTCCATCAGCTCTGACAGTAGCCAAAGTCATGGCATTTGCCTCATCTTCTTTGGCTTCAATAGCATCGCTCATCCAGGCACGCATTTGCTCGATCGGATCAGCTTGTAGGTCCTCTCTGATTAATTCAAACTTATTGTAATCGCGTCGCAGGTCCCTAAGATTGACATCTTTATTCATAATTATTGGCCATTGAAATTCAGATCCTAAGTTAGAGCATATTTGAGTGCAAATCTTTTTCCTGCCTTTTATTTTGTGTAGCAAAGAAAAAGAGCCATCCGAATTACTCCGAATGGCTCCTGTATATTGATTGCTATATTTTGCCTAAAACCAACTGCGAATCCAGGTTTCACTTGATTTGCCATTTGCCCTACGGCGTCTACGCGCTACTTCAAAACGATGGCGAATCATAGTTACAAATACCAGTGGTATGAATACCAAGGTCATCGGCGGAATGCCCAACATGCTGATCCAACGACCTCCATAATGTCTGCGCATGGGTCTCCTCAATCGCTCAGCGATCAAGTACATGGCAGGTAGTATGAATAAGGTCATAAAGAAGGCGAATATCAAACCGAATATGATGGTCCAGCTCAATGGTTTCCAAAATGTTGCATTGTCGCCACCGAAGAAAATATGCGGATTCAGTTCGCTAAACAAGCGGACGAAATCGATATTGAGACCGACTGCTAGTGGAATCAAGCCTAGTATGGCAGCCATTGCCGTCAATAGTACTGGAATGATTCTCGTTTTGCCCGCTTCGATCAGTGCTTCACGGGTTTTCATTCCCCGCTTGCGCAGCTCTTCAGTAAATTCGATTACCAAGATTCCGTTCTTGATTACAATTCCCGCCAGACCGAGGATACCTACGCCGGTCATTACGATCGACACTTGCATTTTGGTCAAAGCAAAACCTAGTAAAACTCCAATGATACTGAAGATAATCTCTGTAAGTATTATCACTGCTTTACTGATTGAATTGAACTGCAATACGAGGATAAATAGGATGCCCAGCATCGCGATAATCAAAGCTTTGAGAAGGAATGCTCCAGTCTCAGCTTCTTGCTCACTGACACCTGTTTGGCGTATTTCGACTCCCGAAACCTTTCCAAATTGAGCCAAATGGCCTTTTATTTCAGCATTGACCCCGTTGGCAGTATATCCTTGAGTTTCCAATACATTACTCCGTATACTTATCACACGTTTGTTGTTCTTGCGTTTGACAGAGCCTAGTGTGTTGGTGTAATCTACATTCACAAGTGAAATGATCGGAACTCTTTTGACTTGGCCACCACTCGCCATATCGCGAAACACGATATTCATGTTGAGTAGATCAGCAAGATTGCGACGTTGAAACTGTTCGTTGCGCAGTTGAACTTTGAATTCATCTTCACCTTCCTTGATTTTCGATACTTCACGGCCAAATAATGCAGTTCTGATTTGTTGACCAATTTGAGCTGAGGAAACGCCTGCAATGAGAGCCTTTTCGCGATCAACTGTCAAAGTAATCTCAGGATTATTGAGGTCAATATCCATCTTCAATTCTTCGACACCGGGGACCTGAATGCTGTCCAGATAATTCTTGACGCTCAGAGCAGAATGAATCATCTTGTCAAAATCTTCGCTCGCTACTTCAATATTTACTGGTGGATCGGTTGGAGGTCCACTTGCCTCTTTACTAATACTGATTTCGGCCCCTGGGATACCTTTTACAGCAGCACGTAGTTGATCCAAATATGGTCCTGTTGATTTGCCTTCTCTTTTTTCATATTCGACAAATGAGATTTGAATCCTTCCCAATTCTGACCTTGTACTTCTATCGCCTGATTCCGGATCACTGGCTCCAATTGCCACATTGGCGATAACACTTTCAACCACCGGATTTGGCTTGCCATCCGGCCTGAGCACCTTGTCGACTTTAGCTTCCAATGTGCGTGTCACCGAATCAGTATAGTCAACTGTGGTTCCTACAGGCAATTTCAGATAAATGTATATTTGATTTGGATCACCATTGGGAAAGAAAGTAACAGGAACATTTCTCGCGCCAAAAAATATGAAAGTAAATACTAGCAATCCAAAGGTCGCCAGCAACAATTGAGCTGGTCTCCAGCCTTTTAGTGACCATTTGAGCAATGATTCATAGTGATTCATGATCCAAGGCAATGCCTTGTTTTGGAAACTGTGAATCATGCCGGTAAGGACATATTTATTGAGTATTACCAACAATGCAATGAAGATGATCAAATTGCCCAAGAAAGCTTGACCAATAAGATCAAGTAATACTCCAACGCCAAGCGCTACCCAAAAGATAGGCTTGCGGAACATACTTTTAGGTTGCTTGCCATGCCCATCTTCGTCGTGATTCATAAAGTCAACCGCAAAGATCGGGTTCATGATGAATGCTACAATTAAGGATGCCGAGAGGGTAAATATCAGCATCACCGGAAGGTAAATCATGAACTTGCCAATAATTCCTGGCCAGAATAGTAGTGGAACGAAAGGAGCGAGGGTTGTCAATGTACCTGACAATACAGGAACAAATACTTCGCCGGCAGCCATTTTTGCGGCAGCAACAGATCCTATTTTGCCTTTGGCATTGACAAGGATTCTATGCGTATTTTCAATAACAACTATCGCGTCATCGACTATGATTCCCAATCCAAACAGCAATGCAAAGAGCACGATAAAGTTTAACGTCACGTGAGCTCCAATGATCGTATCTGCTAATGGGATAAACATGAAGGCGACAAACATACTTAGAGGCACACTCAAGGCCACAAAGAATGCATTGACAACTCCCATGAAGAACATCAAGATGATCAATACGAACATAAATCCCAACACTATTGTGTTGATTAGTTCATTAAAAGATGCCTTGGCAGCTTTGCTTTGATCACCTGTGACGACCACATTTAGATTGTCTGGAAATTCAGCCGATCTCATTTCTTCAGTCACGCGTTTTACTTCGTCAGAAGTAATGATAAGGTTTTCACCCGCTCTCTTCACGATATTCATCGTGATTACGTTATTGCCATCCAATCTGGCAGCACTCTCTTTGTCTTTGACAGTGTCTCTGATTTCGGCGATGTCTTTGAGATAGACTGGAGCGCCATTGGTATTCCTTATTACCACCTTTTGAATATCAAAAGCTGTTTTGAATTGTCCCTTTAGTTGCAGGTTTCTACGCATCGCACCGACCTCCAATAGTCCACCGCTGATGTCCATGTTTTCGCGAGCGACAGCAAAAGCGATATCGTCAAATGTGATATTGCTTGCTTCCATTCTCGCATTGTCGACATTGATCTGGAATTCACGCACTGGAGCACCGACTAGATCAACACGGTTGATTTGCGGCAATTCCTCTAGTTTGTCTTGCAGGTCTTCAGCGTATTTTTTGAGACGCATCATATCAAAATCACCGCTGAGATTGACATACATTACCGGCTGATCAGATAAACTAACTTCAAGAGCTGTAGGCTCTTGAGTCAGATCGGTAGGTAAGTCCTGTTTGGCCTTATCGATGGCATCTTTCACTTTTTGCAAAGCGATGGTTGGATCTACATCCGTATCAAATTCAATCTGAATCGCCGAATAATCTTGTTGCGATGTGCTCGTCGTCTTGATGATCTTGATGCCACTGATACTTTTCAATTGTTTTTCAATTGGCTGCGTCACCAGGTTTTCCATATCCTTTGGAGAGTTACCTACATAGATTGTCGAAACATAAATTGTAGGAATTACCAGATCCGGAAACTGTTCTTTGGGAAGGGTAGCAAATTGGAATATACCTGCCAGGGCAACGAAGAGCATGATTAGGTAGATCGATGTCTTGTTGTTGATACTCCAGCTGGTGGGGCCAAATTCTTTGAATTTGCCCTTAAAATTTTCTAACGCACTCATATATTATGATTGAGGGTTGACATTGAGAATGATTAATCAGATAATTTGGCATCATCATGGACAAAGGGCATAAACTGATCTTTTTCCAATGATAATATTATTGCAAATTATTGTTGAGTTGAAATGTATTGGCCATCATATAAGTCCTGGTAACCTTCAGTGATAACAACATCTCCTGCTTTTACGCCTGATTTAATTTCTAAATCATTTCCGTTCAATTCGCCTATGTTCACCATCTTCTTGCGTGCAATCAAGTGTCCATTTTCTTGAGATGCTACCATTACGTATTTTCCTTTTTCGTCATTTTGCAACACATTCAAAGGCACTACTAATGCCTTGTTTGCATTGTAGTCTTTGATTGCTAGGGATGCGATCTGATTAGGCTTGAGCAAATTATCTTTTGGCAATATTGCATCGACAGTAAAGCCTCGGGTATTTGGATCGATTGTTGAGCTGATAAAACTGATCTTGGTATTGTAAGTCTTGTTGATGTCCTGGACCTTCACGACGACATCTGTACCCATGCTGATGCTCTTTAGGTAGGTTTCAGGTATTGTTGCAGAAGCCTTCAATGAACTAGCATTCACTACGCGTATATAGCCTGCCATAGGACTTCCCGTAAATGTCTCTCCGACGCGGATCGTGATGTCGTCAACGACGCCATTTACATCACTTGTCACGAGCGTGGTATTAAGCATTTCCTGAACAAGTTTTACATTTCCTTTGACAGATTGCAATTGAGACTCAAGACTTTCGACATTGTTCTTAGCAGTAAGTACTTGCACTTCGGTGCCAATATTTTGCTTCCACAGCGATTGTTGTCTGTTGTACAAGTCCCTAGCAAATGCCAATTGAGTTTCGATCTGCGACAGCCCTTGTTTGGCGACATTGAGATTTTGACGCGCGACGGCATCATCAAGTCTCAATAGGAGTTGACCTTTTGATACCTTTTGTCCTTTGCGCACATTGATTGCACGGACAACACCAGGTTGTCCCCTTGGGGCGATATAGCTGATGTTTTCAGCGCTGACGGTACCTTGCAATTCGATAAAGTGCTCAAATCCTGCACCTCGAATGGTATCGAGGGCAACTAATTTTGTTTTGAGCATTTTTGCGGCGGAAGTGTCCAATTTTGCAATTTCTACCTGGAGTTTTCCGATCGATTCGGTAAGTGCAATTTGTTCCACCTTCATTTTTTCCAATTGCGCTTTCTTGTCGGCAAGGGAATTGCTTTTTTCGCTGTTACAGGCCATAATTAAAAAAGCTAGAGCTAGAGAAATCTGGGTTATTCGTTTCATGGATGTTTGGGTTGTAATGGTCTATTTTACTGGAGTTTTCCGGTTGCTTTGAGATAATCGACACGAGCAATGATCGCATCATATAGTGCAGAGATATAGTTGGTTTGCGCAGATTTTAGTTCTGTCTGAGCAGCATTTATTTCAATATTGCTGCCCGTTCCCGCTTCAAATTTCTTCTTCGTTTGATCGTAGACTTTTTCAGCCAATTGCATATTCTTTTTCTGCGCATCAATTGCTACAATTGATGTTGTATAAGAGTATTTTGCCTGGCTTACTTCTGTATCAATATTCAATTTCAAATTTTCAACTGAATTGAGGGTTTTTTGCAATTCTAATTGCGCTTGATTGACTTGTGCTACTCGGCTAAATCCGTCGAATATTGGAATGTGCAAACGAATGCTATAATTGGTGCTTGGCAACCATCGCTTGCCGCTTTCAAAGAAATCAAAGTCTAATCTTTGTCCAGTTTGTGTGTGATTTGCTGCTAAGCGCAAGGTTGGAACCGATGCCAGCTTGTAGCGCTTGATGTTGAATTCATTCAATCGTTGCGTGATTTCCAACAATTGGTAATCATTGCGATTATTATATGAATAAGCGACCTCGCCCAAACCTGATTTGATTCCATCTTCAGAGATATCTTCTGACAAAACCAAGGAATCTAATGTGGGCATTCCCATTAGGAATTTGAGCCCAATCAATCCAGAATTGATCATGTTTTCTGCACGAGATTTTTCTGTTTGCAAATTGACTAAGGTTACCTCGACTTTATCGATATCGATATTTTCTGCAAAACCTGCATCAAAAAGTTTACGTGTATCACCTTTCAATTTTGCGAATCTGGAAATATTGGAATCCAACAATTCAATTTGCTTGGCTCCTACAACCAGTTGGTAGTATATCTTGTAAATATTCGCACGGATGTTTTCCTCTGTTACATCTACTGCCTTAGCACGTAGATCTGTGGAACTTTTGCGAGCCTTCAAGCCAACAAATAAAGAGCCGTCAAATAATACCTGGCTAAGATCAATAGACCCAGTTCCAAGGTATTTTGTACCAAACTGGAAATAGGCCTCATTTGGTCCAAATTGCCCTGGAGGAATATACTGTAAGCCAATTTGAATATTGTCAACAAATCCAACGCCGGCACTGATAGAGGGCAATGCAGCAGCTGCAACCATACGATTGCTTTGAAACTGGATTTGAAGATCTAACAATGCATTCTTGACTTGCACATTATTCTTGGCAGCGTAATCAGCGCATTCTTTAGCACTGAATTTATGCACGGTTTGAGCCTGGACTGTCAGAGTTGGGATTAGAAATAGGCAGAATGCCGTTAATTTTAGGAAATTCTTCATGTAGAGTCCTATTATTTAGGTTGTTTTTTCGTTGAGATATTCGTGGAATAATTCGAGCCCTTTGGCAGTTGCGATTCCGTGTATATGATAGACCAAATAGTTCTTGAGCAATGTTGGTTTATCAAATTGTTTGCTTGGAAATAATTGTTCGTCTAGCAAGGTCATTGGCTTGGAGATATAGAATCTCGCGATGATATCGACATTGATATTCGATCGGTACAATCCCATTTCTACTCCTTTCTTGAGATTCTCCTGAACTCTATTCAATACAAATTCGCGTTGAAAGCATTCAAATGAATTCCAGTTTTCCTTGTAGTACTTCTGCAAGTCATACATCGTGGACTGAGACATTCCCTGAATCTGCACGATCAGGTGATCGACTATATTGATGAATTCATGTATTGGATCTTTAGCCTCAATATGGATGCAATCGACGATATTCCTTTCACGACGTAAATGCTCGGTCGTGATCATCGTGATCAGATCCTCTTTGTTGTCGACAAATTTGTACAAAGTCTTTTTAGATATACCAAGTTCACGAGCGATATCATCCATCGTCACCGAGCGGATGCCGTAGCGCATAAACATGCTTTCAATCTTGGTCAATATTTGATCCCTCAATGCTTTTAAATTTGTTTGAACGAGGCAAAAGTAAATAAAAAATACTTTGGAAACTATGGGTGCATCGAAAGTTTCCAAAGTGTATGTCTATTTTTTGGGTGATTTCGTCTGATAAATTGTATATTAGGTCTTTAATACATTGATTATCAATGATTTGAAATTTCAGAAAAGCCGTTTGGTGTTTGTGCTAC
>JBDSUZ010000035.1:0-5209 GCA_039927395.1 Saprospiraceae bacterium
TCATAAAGAACAGCAACTAAACCCAAATGTCAATCCATTAGATACTGTTCGAAGAAAATATTTGCATGAGATTTCCCGTATTACTGGTCGAAATACCATCGCTTACTATTCTGGTTGGTTACAAAAACCAATGGCGTCAGACACAGCTGTAAATGATAAGGACAAGTCAGGATTTATGCTGACTATTAATAAACTTGACCGTTCAAGAGGATTAGATCTAGTTTTGCACACACCCGGTGGAGATATTGCTGCAACTGAATCTTTAGTAGATTACCTATACTCCATGTTTGATAAGGACATCAGGGTAATTGTTCCGCAGATTTCAATGTCTGCTGGTACAATGATTGCTCTTGCCGCTAAAGAGATAATGATGGGTAAACATTCCAACTTAGGTCCCATTGACCCACAAATGGGAGGATTAGCTTGCCAAGCAGTATTAAATGAATTTCAACAAGCAAAAGATGATATAAAAGTAAATCCGCACTCTGCTGCTTTATGGCAAGTGATTATAAGTAAATACCACCCAACTTTCTTAGGCTCCTGTAAACAAGCAATTGAATGGTCTGAATTGATGGTTTTAGAATGGCTCAAATACAATATGTGCGCTGGGGACGATAAAAAGGCTGATGCAATAATCAAAATATTTTCTGACCATTCGAAACAGAAAGCCCACGCACGACATATTTCTGTCAATGATTGTAAAAAATCGGGATTAAATATAACAAATCTAGAAGATAATCAGGAACTACAAGATGCCGTTTTAACAACTCATCACGCTTTCATGCATACATTTTCGAACACGCTCTGTGTGAAAATTATAGAGAATCAAGATGGCATAGCTTATATTGAACAAGCCGCATTGCCAAATCCTTGAAATTACAGTCACTGTCAGGTTAATGACAATGGCAAACCCCTATTCACTGTCGCCAGCGGCATCAGCTTATTAATATTCTACGTTCTCGCTATGCAATGCATGAGCACCCTTGCTGTCGTCAAGCGCGAGACCCGCAGTTGGAAATGTCCCATTCTGCAGTTTCTGTTTATGACGGGTTTGGCTTATTTGGGAAGTTGGGTGACTTGGGGGTTGTTGGGGTGATGGGGGGGGGTAGTTTCACCAGTTATAAATCTATTTAGACAAAAGGAACTGTCCTAATTGAATCACTAATGTCAAATGTTAATCTGGTAACAAAACGCATTAATCTCCTTACATTTACTAGTATCAAAGAACTCCTTGAGTTGCTGAATCAATTGCCTTTCATACCAGACCACATTTATAACCGCAGGGCGGATATCCATGCTATATTTGGTGGAAACTGGCAAGGGGGTATTTGTCCATCAGCTTCTTTTCCTTACATTTTTATATTTTCTGGAAAATCCGGAAAGCAGCATGGCTATATGGATGGATGGGATAATCCAAATATTTTTTCTTATACAGGGGAAGGCCAGGAAGGAGATATGAGATTTACAAAAGGGAATCTAGCCCTAAAGGATCACATCCTAACGGGGAAAAGAGTTTTCCTTTTTGAAAGTGCTGGTAAAGGACTTGTCAAATTTATAGGTGAAGTTGAATTTTTTGACGCCGATTATTTTGAAACTCATGATACATCAGGTCATCTTCGAATTGGCATAAAATTCTTCTTCAAAAGAAAAGGTGCTTATATCCCAATTCAACCCACTTTATTTGACATTCCCACCGCGGAAGATCCAGACTTACGTTCGGAAATTATTTTTCCTAACAAAACCGAAAGAGAAGGCCTAGTTGTTTCAAGGGTAGGTCAAGGAGCTTACCGAAAGAGAATCATTCACCGCTGGGAATATAAATGCGCAGTGACGGGATTTGATAAGATAAATGTGCTTATAGCTTCACATATCTTACCCTGGGCTAGTGCGGATGATAATCAGAGATTAGATGTTCACAATGGAATTTTGTTGTCACCAACCTACGATGCTTTATTTGATAGAAACTTAATAAGCTTTGAGGATAATGGTAACATTATTCTATCTAATTCTGTAGCTCTAGAGGCATATAGAAAGATTGGGATTGATGGAAAAGAGAGGATTAAAAACTTAAGTCACTTTAATACTGGTTATCTTGCACTGCATAGAGTAAAATTACTAGTGTAGCTCCAAAATCTAGGATGACGAGCAACTTAGTTTTCATAATTCAATTGGAAGATGCTTTTCGTAAAAAACATATAGAAAGTGAAGTTTCTCGATGATAAAAGTATAAGCAAATCGTCAATTACGTTGCTTTCATTTTCTTAAATATATTAAGCCAAGTAGAAAACGCCTTAAAAGACAGTTATCAACTCACATGAGCAAATTTGATAGTCAACTTCCAAAAAATTGAAATAACATTCACCAAAAATGAAAGCAAACGAACTTCAGATCAACAACTTCTTACAAGCACCAAATGTGCAATTTGTAATTCCAGTATATCAACGCAACTACGATTGGACAAATACCGAATGCAAAGAGCTATTGAATGACATTATTTCTGTCGAAACAGAAGACAGGGGCACACATTTCATTGGCAGCATTGTGTTTGTGCACGAAGGCACCTATAGTACAAGCGAAGTAAAGGAGTTGGTTATCATTGATGGGCAACAAAGGCTAACTACCATCAACATACTATACGTAGCACTCTACCGGCATGCCAATGAACACGGCAAAGCTCATGAAGCAGATAGGTTGTACAACATGTTTCTAACCAATCAATATGTAAAGAACGAGACCAGCAAATTAAAACTTAAACAAACTGACAGCAATTCACTCGCTTTCAAAGCCATAATGCTTGGTACAGAACGCGAATCCATTGCATTCTCAAACGTAACAGAGAACTACAACTACTTTAGGAGTGTTATCACTGATGATAATTTTGATTTGATCTTGAAAGGCTTACAACGCTTGATATTTGTAGAAATCTCCTTGGAAAGAGACAAAGACGACCCACAGCGAATTTTTGAAAGCCTCAACTCCACCGGTCTTGATTTATCCCAATCTGATCTAATAAGGAACTTTATCTTGATGGATTTGCCCCCAAAAGATCAAAACAGGATATTTGAAACAATCTGGAGCCCTATAGAAGAAAATGCAAAGGACATTGTCAAACAGACCTCTCTAGTCTCCGAGTATCTTCGAGATTACTTAACCCTCCGCAACAACAAGATACCTAATAAAAACAAGGTCTATTTAGAGTTCAAAAACCGATACTCAAACAAAAAGGATGAGGCCTATCAGCAGGAACTTGAGTACATAAAATCATTGTCGATACATTATAAAAAGTTCGTAAACCCGACAACCGTATCCGACACAGCTGTCAAAAGAGAGCTTGAATACATCAATCGCTTAGAGATCAATGTAGCTTATCCTTTCTTACTTCAGGTCTTTGAAGACACAGAAAACGGCCTACTTGCCAAAGATGAATTGATTAAGGTTCTTAAACTTATTCAAAGCTATGCTTGGCGCAGGTTCATTGTTGGTCTACCAACTAACGCCCTGAACAAGATCTTTATGACGCTGTACACGGAGGTAGATACTGAAGATTATTACGATTCCATTGCTAAAGTGTTGGTCAAGAAGAAAGGTGTTGCCAAATTTCCAAGCAACGAGGATCTTAAAACTGCTTTGAAGGATAAGGATCTATATAATACACAACCCAAGAATAGAAATTATTTATTTGAAATGTTAGAAAACTTTAATAACCGAGAACATGTCAACACAAGCAACGAGCAAATTACAATTGAACACATATTCCCCAGAACACCAAATGAAAATTGGAGCACCGATTTGACTCTTGATGACTACCGTCTATTTACAGAAAAGTACCTACACACCATAGGAAATCTGACCCTTTCTGGAAATAACGGAGCCTTGAGTAACAATTCATTCCTAGCTAAGAAAGAAATGAACATCGCAGGTAACGAGCAAGGCTATAATTTCAGCAGATTGTGGCTGAATTCGTATCTAAAATCCTTAACCACCTGGGATGTCGCAAAATATGAAGAAAGGCTACAAATCATCTATGAGCGGTTCCTAAAAATATGGGAATACCCTGACGTTCAAATTGAAGATATTGACGAATCGGAAGAACAAAATATTTTCGACGCTGAAAGGCCTACCCATAAAAAGCTTGAGTACTTTCTTTTTGAAAATACAAAGGTTGAAGAAGATACAATAGCCCAAATGTATTTCTATGTAGTAAAGAGTCTTTATGAGAAGAACTCTCAATTATTAGTTAGCAACCAGGACACTTTCAAAATAACTAGAAATTCTGACGACTTTAGAGCCTCTCAGGAAATAGCAAATGGATGGTTTATAGAATCCAATATTGATAGCAATTCAAAATTTTCAACTTTAAAGAAGTTACTCACTCTTTTTGAATTGGAAGATGAATTATCAATCAAATATATATCAGGTTCAGTAACCGGAACAGAAGCCAATAGATTTGGAATAAGAAAAAAATATTGGCAACAAATCTTGCCGTTGATAAACAATACTCATCTATTTGAAAATGTCAACCCAACGAAAGCAAATTGGCTAAACACTGGAGCAGGCCTAGCTGGAATCGCATTCACACTTGTAATTTCACAAAGTTATGCCAGAATCGAATTGACAATTTCAAGTTCAAGTAAAGAGAAAAATAAGACCTATTTTAAGAAACTTCAAAGCAATAAGGAAGCAATCGATCAGGCCTTTGGCAATCCCCTGACTTGGGAAGAACTACCAGACAATAAGATGAGCAGAATAAAATTTGAGCTACAAGGCGTCAATCTATTCAACGAAGCTGACTGGCCAATCATGAATGAATTTTTGGTTGATAATCTTCCTAAGTTTGAACAGGCCATTCAGCCCTTTATTAAGAGTTTGCGATGATAGCAGGACTTTGATCTGGAGTAACTCGATTTAACCATATCAAAATGGCTTATCCTGAAAACTGACCTTAGTTGCTTGGAAGCGGAAGGGACAAATCAGGGCGTACTTTTTGGATTTTGATTGAGCATTGTAGTTAAATTCAAACAGATTCATTACATTGATGAGTAATAATCGATCACATAGTAGTGGACGATGACGAATGGCAACATTTTACAGTCTACCCACTATTTTTAACTAAACAATGCAATGAAAAATACAATTTGGGACAGCATATCGGCAAAGGACGTAGAAAAAGCAATAGAACTATTTGATAAATCCAAAGAAAGTTATCCAA
>JBDSUZ010000036.1:0-4634 GCA_039927395.1 Saprospiraceae bacterium
TACAGCCGCAATGACGCTGGTTAGAAGTATCGTTTTTCTTCTTTGTACTACATTTCGCAGTACGTCCAGGAGGTTTTCCTGTTGAGGCATGTGAGCAAATTAAGGGGCAAAAGTAGTAAAATGACGCTTGGAATTGCCTTCAAGTCCTCTGAAAGCAATAATCATTCCATTACCATCTACTAACGATCAATCATGGCGAACGCTCCCATGAAGAATAGTTAAATATTTATTTTTTGCGAACGAATCAGATCCATGGCCTCGCGAAGCGACAGAAACTTGGCTATTAGTACAAACAAAAGTAGAACGAATGCCTGTACTGCAAGTAAGATTGCCCAATGCGATTGCAGATTTTGCACCGCGTAGTAAGTAATGATTCCCAGCAAGATGACCCCGATGGCCTTGATTAATTCATTTCTTGGAATTTCTAATCCAAAATGGTGCTTCACCAATTGTAACTCATATAAGATCACAAACCATGAGATAAAGCATGATATGGCCGCTGTGCCAACAGCTCCGTATCTAGGTACTATCAGGAATATGGAAATTAGATAGAGTATCGCTGCCATACTATAGAGCTTGACCAATCGCCAGATATGGCCTCCTGCCAATAACATGCTACCATATATATATGTCAAGGCCAAAGCCGGGAAGCCTGCCATTTGCCAGGCGAAAATCTCTCCAGAAATACTACTGAGATCAGTGTAAAGTATCTCAAGAATCTGGATTCTCCATGTGATGAATAGGATAGATACAATGGCGGCACCTGTCCACATCCAAGCAAATGAAAAGTGAGCAAGCTCTTTCAATTGTTTGCGATCAGTAAGTAGCCGAGAGAACATTGGCAATAGCAATGTTGAAAACAGAAATGCAAACATATTGGCAGCATCAAACAACCTGAATCCTTGCGCATAATATCCGGCCTGAATCTGGCCATCGGGCAACAATTCACTGATGAATACTGCATCCATCTTGAGATAGATTGCCATCAATAGGATCATCAACGCGTAGGGGGCACTTTGTCGGAAGATCGCCAATATCAGTCGATGATTAAATGAAAATCGGAATCGTCTGATATGTTTCAATACGATTGCACCTGTAAAAAGCACAGTGAAAACGTATGCGATTGTCTGTGCCCATGCAAATGAATAAACAGTAAATACGCTCTTGTCCTGCATTCCCCAAAGCAGAATGGAGCAGAAACCTATCAAGAGAATCCTGTCCATGACACTAGCAATGCTATCAAGTCGGAATAGTCCGAGCGCCGAAATATTTGACCTGAGATAACCTATCAGAGAAACAAGAATTTGATTGAGTGACAAAAGCACGAGCAGTCCTAGATAACCCTCGCCAATCCCCTTCAACCAAGCGGTTAGAACGGTGATCACCAAATATGCTGCCGCCAGACCCCATTTGAGGCTTAGTATGATGGATGAATATTTCTTTAGTAGATGGGGATGTTGAGCAATGTGGGTGTTATTGAACTGCTGTATCCCAAAATCATTAATGACTTGAAAGAGGAAGGTGAAATTGAAAAGGATAAAATATAGACCGTATTGCGCTGGACCAAGTCGGTTCTGAACTGCTACGTCAATTCCGAATATGTAAAGTGGTTTGATCAATAGATTGATCATCACCAAAAACAATAAATTTCGAAAAAAAGCTTGCCGCATCAACCTGCAAGGTATATAAATGTAGTAGAAGGAAAATTTATCAGAAGCTCAACTGAGTCCGGAATACTGAAACGGGGCTCATTCAACCTTGGTTGGAAATTTCCTCCTGGTCCTGAATCACCTTGTCGACGATAAATAAAGGTCGCTGCTGCGATTCACGATAGATTCGAAGCACGTATTCTCCCAATATGCCCATCGCGATCATCTGTACTCCGCCGAAAAATATAAGGATGATGATGGTGGCCGTAAAACCCGTTGGCACATTGCCCCAAAAGAACTTCTTATATAGTACGGTGATCAAGTAAATAAGTGATGAACCAATCGCAAATCCACCGAGATATGTCATGATTCGTATTGGCAGGTCGCTGAAATTGTAAATGCCACTTAAAGCCAGTGACATCAATTTGCCAAAACTGTACTTGGTGGTGCCGGCATTTCGACCAAATCTATCGTACTCTACACCGATTTGCTTAAATCCAATCCAAGTGCGCATACCGCGGAGGTATCGATTCCTCTCAGGCATTTTATTGAGCAGATTGATGACCCGTCGACTCACCAACGCAAAATCACCCGTGTCAAGAGGTAAGTCAATATTTGCAATTTTGGTCATAATACGGTAATAGGCCCAATAAGCGAACCTTTTTACCATACTTTCTTTGCGTTTGCGACGCACACCATATATGACTTCGTATCCCTGATCAAGGAATGGCAGAAATTCGTGAATCAATTCAGGTGGATCCTGCAGGTCACCGTCTACCATCATGATTGCTCTGCCGCCGCGCGCATATTTCATCCCAGCAGCTAAAGCCAATTGATGACCATGATTGCGGCTTAGGAATACGCACACATAGCGAGGATCTCCTTCGGCAATAGAATGCATAAGCAAAGTAGTATTGTCCTTGCTCCCGTCGTCAATCAATACTACTTCAGCAGCAAATGGTAGCGTTGACATCAATTCATCTAAGCGACGTATTAGGGTTTCAAAATTTTCAGCCTCATTGTAAAGCGGAATTACAAAGGAAATCTCAGGTAGGGCCATCAATCTTAAATTTTGAGTATTTATCAGCTTTCTTAAGCGAATTGCCTCATGAAATATGAACGGCTAAGGTACTAAATCGCAATTGGAAGCCGAGGGCTGTCAATCTAATACACCACGCGAACAAGCTTAAGCTTGTTGTTGCGTATACTGGGTATTACTATTTCATTATAGGCCAATTGAGTGGCATTTTTGATTTGCAAGCGTAGTTTCTGCTTCTCGGTACTCATGACATTCTTTCTCTCGATGCTGCCCTTACCATTCATCAAGTATTCGCTGACAGTGCTCTCATTTCGAATATCATCATTAAACAATATGCGTACATATCTGGGAGTAACCATTGTAAAAATGGAGGAAAACAAAGCATCATCATCATGCGAATACTGCTTCTTGTGCAATACTTTTTGGAACTCAACCTCACCTCCTGCGCTTATTCCCATGGACACGAGATTGTCGTAGTAATAATCGACACTAAACCGTGCACCATTATAAAAGTCACGTCTGACCTGATAGGATTGCCTTGCCATTTCCCTTTGCTGCTCCAGAAAGAAAACTATTCCTCCATCTTGTCTTATTAGTAAGGTGTGAATTTTGATGTCCTCCAGATAGTTTGCCTTATTAAGCTCTTTGCCATAGTAATCCGCTAGCATTTCCTGATCAAATGGAATATTTGTCAAAGTGTAGTGATCATTGTACTGGAATGGGACTTTGATATGGAATACACCATTTATCTCGCGGGCATCCTGAGTATAGCCCAAGCCAAAAGCAGTCATCTGGCCATTTAGATCATCCATTTTGATCTGTATATCTGCGCTGAGAAATTGTGGAGCTGGTATAGAGATAGTTTCCAGGCCTCTGCTTTTGCTCATCGTCAGTATTTCAAAGGAATGCTCTGATTTTTCTGAAAAGGTGTTTGATTTCTCAAGTGTCAAGAACATCTGGCCTTGATTGGAGATTAACATTTTGCGAAATACATCCAGGAATTCAGCTTTTTCGAAGTTGATTTCCTTCTCCCATAATACGCTCCTGTCTTTTAGGTCCAAAGCAATGAACAGCAATTTGGCTGGCCCTTTGATTGCGTGCAGCAAGACCTTTGACTTGTCTTCAGAATAGTCAGCTTTGAAATATGGCAGCTTAATGTCCTTTGCTTGTGACCAGTATGTGACCGTATCTATGACATTGAGCGCATCGTCGAGATGGATCGCTTTGATCTTTAGAGAGTCCTCCGACACGATAGTATATAATACATGAATCTGATCCTTGGATGCAATTACCCTGATCAAGCGCGACTTTTTGCTTTCGAGCGGTATAAAGACAGTTTCCTGTTGCGCGAGATTTTCATCAAAAATTCGGAAAGCCACATCTGAGCTACCCGCTTCTAGCAGATACAATTGCCTCCTGAATTTACCCAAGACCTCGTATTCGACCTCATCTTCAATATTTATTTCTGAAGAAATGGTCACGGTTTGAGCAAACAGTCCCCGATTAGGCCCTAAGAGGGCCAAGGCCCCAAAAATTGCATTAAGTAATAAAATGGAACGAATCATAAGAGTTTCCCTTAATAAGAGTGAACGCAGTTTAAATGTACTCTATTATCGTATTTTCTTCCTACATCCGATTTAAAGTAACTTATGTCATTTCCAGGCATTTCAAAGGATAAGCAACAAGTTAAGATAAAATATAATATGTAAAAGTTGGAATATAACCCAAAAAGCCCAATAATATTTGGCAAGTTTTGACTGACTTGAAGCATTCTAAGTGCAAAACTGAAATTTAGGGTCGAAATATTTGTGTGGGCTGCCAAATTATTCTACATTCGCTTCATTCGTTACTCTCATTTTTTAACGTTAACCTTCTTTTACTTATGAAAAGACTCTTACTTGTTTTCACAATGTTCGTGATGACCGTGGGTTTTGTGTTAGCACAAA
>JBDSUZ010000037.1:0-10175 GCA_039927395.1 Saprospiraceae bacterium
GCATTTTGAAGGAGCCGAAGAAATTCCTGAGCGGAATATTGAATTTGCAAGGGCTAAGGGAATGCAGTTTATGAAAGTGTTGAGAGATTCTTGTTTCCAAAATTTCTCCTAGCAGACTATCGTGCTACTTCGATTTTGTACTTTTTCCCCTTCATCTTTTCTACATTGATCAGTTTCAAGGTCTTATCCAATTTGTCCTTTTTTATCGCGGCAAATGACATGAAATCTTTGACTTCGATCAGACCAATATCCTCTTTGCCCAATTGACCTTTTTGCGATAAGAAGCCCACGATGTCAATCTTGTTGATCTTGTTTTTCTTGCCACCGCTGATGTACAAAGTGACCCAGGGAGCCCTGGGAGGCACTCCTGCCGCCGTTGGAACGGATTCCTCATCGACTTCCTCAAGATAGGATGGCCAACGCTCAGATGAGTGTATAATGAGAAATGCAGTGCCGCTGCCAAACATCCTCGCCGTCCGACCGTTGCGATGCGTAAATTCTTCTTGTGTGACTGGCAAATGATAGTGAATGACCTGCTTCATATCAGGTATGTCCAATCCACGAGCTGCAAGATCAGTTGCCACAAGAAATGTAGTGCTACCGTTGCGAAACTGGATCATCGTTTTTTCTCGTTCAATCTGCTCCATACCTCCGTGCAGAAATGAGTTTTCTATCCCTTTTTCTGCCAACAATTGACTGACGCGCTCCACGGTTTCCCTGTGGTTGCAAAATATCAAAGTGGTTTGAGCGCCAATATGACACAGCAGTTGGTAGAGGGTTTCGATTTTGTCTTTGTCGGGAGAAATGACCTTGCGCAATTGCAAAGAATCCGTGCGGATTCGATCTGTCACATAATCTAACACTTTGGGCTTAGCCACGCCTGCGAAATCTGGTATTTCGATAGCAGCAGTTGCACTGACGAGGACTCTCTTTTTCAATCCAGTGAGGGATTGGAGTATGATCGTCATGTCTTCATGAAATCCGAGCGCCAGCGCTTTGTCAAATTCATCCATGACCAATGTCCGGATGCGACTAAGGTCAAATGTCTTGCGGTTGATATGGTCGACCAATCGTCCTGGCGTGCTGATTAGTAGAGCAGGAGCTTGACTGAGATTGCGGATTTCCGTATCGATATCATGTCCACCAAAGCACACATTGACCTTGAATCCGGTACTCATTTTCTTCCAGACTTGTTCGATCTGTAATGCCAATTCCCTTGAAGGAGCAATGACCAATGCTTGAACTTTATTCTCTGTGTCGACAAGCTCCGCTAAAATGGGAATCAAAAATGCCAGGGTTTTGCCTGAGCCTGTAGGAGACAACAGCAGGATTTCCTTTTCTTTGGAAATCGTCCGGATGGCATCGACCTGCATTTTATTCAATGCGGCAATGTCGAAACGTGCCAAGATTTCTGCTGTTCTGTCTTCTTTGATCATGCCACAAAGCTAAGGCTTTTCAGTGCATGCATTGCAGCCGAGGTACAAAAGGGTCCAAGGTCTCTATGTAATGCGTTTTGCATTGCTAGACAAGACCCAGCTTTTTTGACTGCATTTTGGGCAGGTTCTACTTTTCTTTTCTTCCATCATTTCGGTAAATCCGCAGAATGCGCAGGAATAATGTGCTGTTGAAGTGGTTTTTGAGACCTGCTTATTAAACTCTTTTGGAAGAATAGGCAGACCAAAAGAGACCTTTTTGTCTTCAGTGTAAACGACACTCATTTGTCCATTTGTCTCTAGTAGCGCCAAGTTCACTTGGCCCAAATGCGTGACATTGTGAAGTCTCAGCTCCATGAAGAACTCTTCCTGTGCAAGTGGCTCCTTATTGAAATCATCGATACAAAATTGGCCATCTTCGATTAAATAAATTGGCTTCCCTTCGAGCAGATCTTCAATTTTACGGCTTCTGCCCATAAGGTATGTGACCGAGCGATACAGCAGGATCACAACAACAAATACAAGCGTTGCGGGCAGTATACCTACATCCTTGTAAAACATTGGATCACCAGCTGCTGATCCGAGGCCAATAATCACGACCAATTCAAAAACGGATAATTGACCGACACCTCTCTTGCCCATCAATTTGATCCCTGATATGATCACAAGAAACATGAAAATGGTGCGCAGGACAGTCTCCCACAAGAAATCAAAAGATTCCTTTCCCATCAAAAACTGCAGGACCTGGTCGGGATTGAACATATAGTGCTTATTGAGTAAAATTAAGGAAACACGAGGAATTATTCATGACGTTGGTTAAGACAAAAAAAAGGATCTACCCTTTGTTAGGTAAATCCTTTTTTGTGTCTTTTGTGCAGAATATTAGCCATTATTTCCTTTCTTTCCTTTCATCAGGCCAATGATGAATAAGACGATGGCAACGAAGAAAACCACTTTGGCCAAAATGGCCAAACTACCAATGACCAAACCACCAAAACCAAGGACTCCGGCGGCAAGTGCGACTAGTAAGAAAAGAAATGCTAAACGAAACATTGGAGTAAATTTTGAATGATCTGAATGTAAGCTAAGTTCAAATTTTATAACAACCAAAACCCGTAAATGATTTTCAAAAAGGAGTAAAAAAACTAAAGTTATCGTGCTACCTTTTGGCCGCAAATTTTGATAACAGAATAAAACGTAAACCCAATGGGGGTAAGCCCGGTTGTCGCTCCAAAGATCAATACTCGACTGTTGGCTAAGATTGCTAATGATGCCCGTAAGACGGCCGCAGCATTGCATTTGCTTTATGTGTCGAATCAAGAGGAGGGAATTGAGAGAAAGAAAGTCGATGATGGATTCGTGTATACGCTTGATGGTAAAAAAATAAAGGACGAGGAAACGTTAATTAGGATAAAGCGCCTTGCTATACCTCCGGCATGGGAAAATGTGTGGATCTGTAAATCTGACACTGGGCATTTGCAAGCCACAGGGCTTGATTTGTTGGGAAGGAAGCAGTATCGCTACCACGAATCATGGGGGATGATTCGCAATCAAACCAAATTCTACCGCATGTTGGCATTTGGCGAAGCCCTGCCGCAGATTCGCAAGCAATTGCAAAAAGATCTAGCTATTCCTGATTTTACGCAGGCCAAAGTATTGGCCATAGTGGTAACACTGCTCGAATCGACGCATATTAGGGTGGGCAATCTGCAGTATGAGAAGCTATACGGTACCTACGGCCTAAGTACATTTAAGAATAAACACTTAAAATTGGAGGGCAACCGCATCCAATTTGTATTTAAAGGCAAGAAGGGGATCAATCATGACATCAGCATCAGCAATCGCAAACTCGCCACGGTGATCGCACAAGTCAAGGACATTCCTGGCAAAGAATTATTTCAGTATTTTGATGATAATGGACTGAAGCATAGGATAGACTCGGGTATGGTCAATTCTTACATCAAATCATTAGCTGATGCTGAATTTACGGCCAAGGATTTTCGTACATGGGCAGGCACATTGCACGCGCTGAATTTTTATAAGTCGCAGGAAACGGAAGAATTATCATCTTCGGCCTTGCACAGAAAAAGCCTGGAAATGCTTGACTATGTGGCTGAAAAACTGGGAAATACACGAAGTGTCTGCAAGAAGTATTATGTCAATCCAATGCTTGTGGAATTATACGAGCAGGGCAAACTAGAAAAGATTTTAAAGAAGCAAGATCTTGAAAGCTTGCCATTTTACACTGATGAGGAATTGATTTTACTAAATATTTTGGGTAAGAAATAGTATTTATTAAATGGATTTTTGGAGATAAAAAAAAAGGCCTATGGGTTTTTATGCCCATAGACCACATTTTTGGTAGCTCTTCGATATCAAATTTTTCGTCTCCCAAAGACTAGACTGACTACGAATAGAATTAATGCCAATACGAATAGAATTTTGGCGAAAGAAGCTGCACCGGCAGCAATACCTCCGAAGCCAAAAATTCCGGCAATAATAGCGATTATCAGAAATGCGATTGACCAGCGTAACATAGAATTATTTTTGTTGGTTAAATAATGCGAAATAGGTTTTCAATGCTTCTTGTTAAGGTTGTAACAGTTTTGTTACCAAAAAAGATGACGCAAATTTACAAAATGAAGCAAAGGTTCTATTCCTTGTCTTTTTTACCAAATACGGCTTTGAATAGTCCTTTTTTCTCGTCTTTGGGTTTATTGACGTCGATCGTAGTAATGCTTATTTCATAGTCTATCGTGGGTCGCAATGCCTTGACAAAAGCATTGCGTAAAACCTGTACTAGCGCATTGAATACATCTACATCAGGCTTGTCAAGATCTCCCTTGAATTCGACTTTTGTTCCAAATTGGTCCTTATTCCGATTTTTGAGGAGCTGACCAGCGCCTCCTACCAGTGTTTCCCAGAGCTTTTGCCAGAATGTATCATCTCGATCTTGCCCTTTCCATGACACGACGTCCAAGTCGTTGATCAGCGGTTTGACATATCCGCTGAATTTACCTTTACGAGTAGCGGCCTCAGTGTAAAGGTTGAAAGAGCCCTTATTAACGTCGACGTTGGCGTATACTTTGAAGAAGTCATTGATCTGCGGCAATTCCATTTTTTCAATCTTAGAATTAAGATCAAAAGTGAGGTCTTTCGCCAGCGGGTTCATCTTCATATGTAGATCCATCGTACCCCCATAGATCTTGGCTTTGAGATCGATATTAGAAGGCAATGTTTCACCCTTGTCGTACACATTGCGCAGATTTGTAGCCGTTGCATTAACCTCTGTCAATGCTAGGTCTAGCTTTGGATTACTACCAGGGTCAAAGTATTCCAATCGCCCATTTTGGATCGCACAGCTATTGACTTTTACGGGCATGAAATTTTCAAGGATTTTGCGAAAATCGCTAGTGTCCTTTGATACTTCATCTAGATCGACACGATCTTGTGTAAATCGCAAGGCGGGACTTTCAAAAATCAATTCACCTACTAATTTCCCCTTGAATATTGCTTTCCATTCGAGCGACAAGTCAATTGCTTTGGAATGTATGAAAGCCTCCTGTTTTTTTGATACGGCATCTACTTTGTTGAGATAAAAGCTATCGATACGATATGCTCCCCTGTACAATGCCACATCAATATCTTCGATATGTCCGTAATAGCCATCGATCTTAGCGAGTGATTTATTGGCATAATAGAGCATCACATATGGTAAAGCAATTCTTGCTAGGACAAGAAAAATCACGACTCCCAATAGAATCTTACGCGGACGAGTCCAAGATGATTTTTTTCTACGCTTCATAGGGTAAGTTGTTTACTAAAACTCATAACAATGTAATTGCCAGCAAGTTGATGATGTGATGGCTATTGAACCTTAAGTTAGTCAAGATTTCAATCATAGCTTCTGGCCTATTTTATCCTTTCGAAATCGAATATCTTAATATCGGCATTGGGCTCTTTGCAGATTCTGTCTCTCAATATTATTGCTGCTATTTGACTGAAAAGGATCCCATTTCCCCCAAATCCGAGCGCAAACCAGGTATTAGGATGTTGGGGTAATTGACCGATGTATGGCAAGCCATCTGGCGTTTCTGCAAATGTTCCTGCCCAAGCGAAGTCAACCCGGAGAGGTCCTAATTGTGGAAACAGTTTTTCGAATGCATTGACCAGCAATTTCGTTTTGTGGTCAATTAATTGATCTCTCTTTTGCGGATCTTTAAATGGCTCATCCTTGCCCCCGATCAATATGCGACGATCCTTGGTGGTGCGCATATACAAATAAGGCGTGGCCGTCTCCCATATCAGTGAATCTTGCTCCCAGAGGTTTTTTTGAGTATATGGTTCCGTGACTAAAGCGTATGTGGAATTGAGATCGATATAACCTGGGGGAATGTATTTGGTCACCTCATATCCATTGGCCATGATTAACGTCTTGGCTTTTACTTTTGTTCCGTATATACTTTCAAGTGTAAGTCCGCCCTTTTGATGAGAAATGGACTCAATACGGGTCTTGTCAAACACTTGCAGCCCTTTGGCCATTGCAGCTTGCAATAAGCCATGAGTCAATGCATAAGCGTCGAGCTGTCCGCTATTGTCTGGCGAGAAAATCGCGGCAGGCTTATCGAATCCAAATTTTTTCTTGATGTCCTTTTGATCCATCCACTGCACATTGATCCCCGCCTTTTGCCGGGCAGCAAATTCTTTGCGAAGCATTGGCAGATCAGCTGGTTTGGATGCATAATATAAGCTTGGTTTGCGCTCAAAATCTGCCTTAATCTTTAATTTTCTGATGAGAGCATCCAATTGATCTATGGCCTCAATGCATAGTCGGTAACTGCGCTCCGCATTTTTTAGGCCTACATAATCTTGCAATTTGTATAGTGGAGTATCGATTTCATACTGAAGCATGGCAGTGCTGGCACAGGTGCTTCCAATACCGATATGGCGACCGTCTAGAAGTATTACTTGCTTTCCCACCGCTGTCAAATGCCAGGCAATCAATGCACCGGTTATGCCTCCTCCGAGAATGACAATGTCAGTTTCGAGGTCCTTGGGCAATGAAGGATATTCATGCAGAAAACCATTCTTCATCAGCCAATATGGCTGCGCACTGTGGAGTTTCATGTTTTGGGCTCTTTGACAGGATCGTTCGTGTCCAAATTGAGTGGTTTATTTGTCTCTACCTCCTCTTTCTTAACAAACACTGCAAATGGACTGGGGTGAATCTTGCCACCATATTCGTTTGCAAAAACCTTGGTAAATTCTGCGCCAAAAAATAAGATGATAGACGAATAATAGACCCATAATATAATGAGCACAAGAGCTCCGGCTGCGCCAAATGCTGTAATTGTATTGGAATTGCTCAAGTATAGATTGATGAAATATTTACCGATCAGAAACAGAAAACTTGACAACATAGCTCCAGCAGCAACATCGCGCCAAGCAAGAGTGGCGTCGGGCAATACTTTGTAAATAAAGCCAAATAGGCCCAACACTGCGATGAAAGTGATCAAATTCGTGATGATAAATATCCACCAGGCTGAATCGGCAAAAGCGCTGAACAGGCGATCGTTCAAAGCGCTTATTACGGCGCTAAATGCTAGAGAAACCAACAGTAGAAATCCGACGGCGATGATGGTGGAGAATGACAATAAACGATTAAGTACAAATTTCACCCAACTACGCCTCGGTTTAGACTTGATAGACCAGATGGTATTGATAGAATCTTGGATTTCAATAAAAACACCAGTCGCACCAAAAAATAAGGTCACAAGTCCGATGGCTGTCAACCAAGGCGTATCTCCTGATATCTTGACATTGCTGATCATTTCTTGCAATTGAATTGAGCCTGCGCTACCTAATAATCCATCAAACTGCTTGTACAAATAACCTTCGATAGCCTCCTTTCCGAACCATATACTTGTAGTAGCTATGATCAGTATGATCATTGGTGCAAGGGAGAATAAGGTATAGTACGAAAGAGATGCGCTAAGCTTGGTGGCTTTGTCCTTTTGGAATTCCTTCAAAGCTGCTCTAAAAAGGCGATAGAACTCGATCCAAAACCTCACAAACGGATTGTGCTTCTTTTTCATACGAAACTTTAATTGAGCAAATAGATAATATGCTTCATTCAATTTGCTTTGAATGAGAAATAAAACTACACTGAAAAATCTATTTTGCAAATTGAATTAAAGCGTAAAACTGCGCAAATGATGCTTAAAATAAAATCAAAAGGAGCCGTTTGCTTCGCGATAGACTGCGGCAGTTATTATTTGACCAACTGCATGGATCGTATTCTTATCTACTGCGGTGAGATCATCAGCCTGTGTGTGCCAGTGCGAAACGAAACCCTTGGGGCTACCCAGCGGCAGGTTGATGATGTCGATCATACGAACCCCCGCGATTTCGTTGACAAATACGTGATCATCCGTAATGCCATTGGCAGGTTCATTGACAAAATAATTGCCAAAACCCATTCCTTGTGCCAATTGCCACACCTTTTGGACTACATCTGGTGCATATTTCATCGATGCGCCTTCTTGCGGAAAACGAGCATTCTTGGCACCTACCATGTCGAGCAATATTCCCCATTTGGCGTTATATCCTTTATTTTTTGCCTCTTTGGCCCAATGTTGTGAGCCGATGCACCAACTCAGCGGGTCACCGCCGCCGTCTTGTCCTTGATCTTCGGCATCAAATAGCACGATATCAACACCCATTTTGAGTGGATTACCCTGAATAGCTCTTGCCAATTCGAGCAGTATGCCCACCCCACTTGCTCCATCGTCGGCACCAAGGATTGCCTTCTTCTGATTAGCTGGATTATCATCCTGATCAGCTATAAATCGTGAATCCCAGTGCGAAGCCAGTAAGACACGTTTCTTACTAGATGGGTTGAATGAGGCAACTATGTTGGACGAGTTCATAACAACACCCGTATATAGTTTCGCCTCAAATTTCTGTTCGCTGACTTCGGCTCCAAATGATTTGAGTTTGGCTACTAGCCAATCTTTGCATTTGCGGTGGGCATCGCTATTTGGTGAGCGCGGCCCAAACTCAACTTGCTGACGGACATATTGATATGCAGAATCACTTTCAAAAACGGGTACTTTGACCTCCTCGGCCGGGGGTTCTTCTATGACTTCAGCGTCTTTGGCCTTTGGGTCCTTTTTGCATGAAATCATAGTTCCCATTATAACCAAGCAGATCAGGAAGGGAAATGAAAGAAATCGAAATGTTTTGCTGCTCATTTTGTTTTTGTATTTCAATAAGTCCAGGAACTGCCCTCTTTGCTGTCCTTCACTTGCACCTCTAATGCTGCCAGCTTGTCGCGGATCTTGTCAGAAGTACTCCAATCTTTGTTGGTGCGGGCAGATTGACGCAAGTCTAGGATCAGTTCCATCAAGCCATCCATTTTCTCAGTGTTACTGGCTTGAGTACTTTCATATTTAAGGCCAAAAATGTCGAAAATAAAAGACTTCATTGTCGATTTGAGCAGGTCCAAACTTTCATTTGACACTTCAGTTGCTGCTATCTGTCCTCCTTTGATTCCATTGATTCGAGGAGCAAGCTCAAAAAATCTTGCCATAGCCTTTGGCGCATTAAAGTCATCAAGCATATCTTCCATTGCTCCCTGCAATAAGGCCTTGATTTCAAGATCTAGTGGATTGTCATTCTTGTCAGATGCTCCTTTGAGTTCTTGCAACGTTTGGTATGCTTCCATCAAGCGGTTGAATCCTTTTTCAGCGGCAAGTAAGGCTTCATCAGAGATATCCAACGTGCTGCGATAATGCGATTGAAGCATAAAGAATCGCAGGGCCATCGGATCGAATCCTTTGCTCACAAATTTACTGTCACCCGTCAATAACTCTTGCGGGGATATTGTATTGCCATCGCTCTTTGACATTTTCTTGCCATTGAGCAGCAGCATATTTGTATGTAGCCAATATTTAGCGGGACTGTGATTGCAAGCACCTACGTTTTGTGCAATCTCATTTTCATGATGGGGAAATTTCAAATCATTTCCTCCGCCGTGAATGTCAAATGTCAAGCCGAGGTATTTGGTGCTCATCGCTGAACATTCAAGGTGCCAGCCTGGGAATCCCACAGACCATGGACTATTCCAGCGCATCAAGTGATCTTCACCCGCTTTGATCCAAATGGCAAAATCAGCAGGGTGAGATTTTTCATCTTGATTCTTCAGATTGTCGCGACTTTCTGAGAGCAAATCATCAATTACACGCCCCGATAATTTTCCATAGACTTCATTCTCTTTGGCAAATTTCAAAGTATCGAAATAGACAGAACCATTGCGGATATAAGCGTATCCGTTGTCAATAATTTGCTGCACCATTTCTATTTGTTCTGGTATATGTCCAGTTGCACGTGGTTCGATGCTAGGCGGCAATGTGTTGAATACCCGCATCATGTCGTGAAATCCATTGCTGTATTTCTGGGCAACCTCCATCGGTTCGAGCTGATCAATACGAGCGCCTTTGGCCATCCGATCTTCGCCATCATCCAGTAGGTGACCTACGTCTGTGATATTGCGAACAAAGCGAACTTTGTATCCGATGAATTTGAGGAATCGAAAAATCAAATCGAAAGAAACGAAGGTGCGGCAATTGCCCAAATGCACGTCGTTGTATACAGTCGGGCCGCATACATACATGCCGATAAATCCTGGATGTATCGGCTCGAACAATTCTTTCTGACCGGTAAGACTATTGTATAGATATA